>CAIJMU010000104.1 GCA_903821875.1 uncultured Spirochaetota bacterium | reverse complement strand
TCCCGCCTCCTCGACAACCCGGGCATATTCATTATAATTGATACTATCGGCTTCCCAGCCGAGGCGGAACTTCACCGTCAGGGGGACGGAGGACATTCCGGCAGCGTCCATGGCCGCGCGCATGGCCGACAGGATGCGGCCCATCCTCGGAGGATCGCGCATGAGGGCGGAGCCGGCGCCGGACTTGACGATCTTCGGGACGGGGCAGCCTGAGTTCACGTCGATGAGGGAGGGCCCCCAGGGCTTGAGGGCGACGGCGGCCCGGGCCATGACCTCGGGGCTCGAGCCGAAGAGCTGGATGGCGTACTGAGTCTCGTTGTCGGCGCGCTCGAGGAGGACCTTGGTCTTGGCGTGGTCGCGGATCAGGGCTTCGGAACTGACCATCTCGCTGTAGCAGAGGTCAGCTCCCTCGTCGACGCAGACCGAGCGGTAGGCGGCGTCCGAGTAGCCCGCCACCGGCGCGAGGAAGATGTTTCCCCGCGCGGTGAAAGGACCAATTGTGACTGGCTGGTGGAGACTGGACGTAGGGACTCCGACGGATCTACTGATCCGAGGATCAGGCCGGGGGCACCCTGAAGAAGCGGCAGGCATTTTGCCAGAGCTGTTCCGCCACTACCTCCGGGTCCATCTCGAGGATTTCGGAGAGGAAGAGGGCTGTAGAAGGCAGGTACTCGGGCTTGTTGCGCTTTCCCCTGAAGTCAGCTGGCACCATGAAGGGCGCCTCGCTCTCGATGAGGATGCGGTCGATGGGGACGACGCGCACGGTTTCGTGGAGGTTCCGCGCGTTGCGGTAGGTCAGGTTCCCGGCGAAGGAGAAGTAAAGGTTGAGGTCGAGGGCGCGCTCGGCGTACTGGGCATCCTCGGAGTAGCAGTGGAGGACGCCGCCCGAGGAGGGCAGGCGGTCGCGGAGGATGTCGTAGACGTCCTTGCCAGCTTCGCGGTTGTGGACGATGACGGGCAGGTCGAGGCGGGCAGCCATGTCGAGCTGGTCAATAAAGAGCTCGATCTGGCTTTTCCGGTCGCCGTAGCGGTGGAAGTAGTCGAGTCCGATCTCTCCCAGGGCAACAACGCGGGGAAGCTTGATGGCATCCTCGATGGTCTTGCGCCAGTCCTTGCCGGGTGCCTGGACCTCCGAGGGGGAAACCCCGACAGCATGGTAGACATGTTCTGCCGTCTTGAGGTTTTCATAGACCTGCTTGAAGTCAATGAGGCTGTTGCAGATGCTGAGTATGCGTGTCACGCCGGACTGTTTGGCCTCTTGGCAAACAATCAGCTGTTCGATCGGGTCATCGAATATAAGCCCGATGTGGGCATGAGTGTCGAAATGGCGCATGATTTTCCCATGGAATGTGGAAAAGACGTGGTTCCCCGCACGGGGTCCGCCGAATGTACCATGCGCCTTGGGCGGAGTCAACTCACTGCAATTCCAGACCGTGCAAGGGCTTCCGGCCAAGGCTGCGGCTTTACTGCTCCGCTCTGCCTCGTGTATCCTGAGTTCCTGGAGGAACTCCATGACAACCGTCGTATCCCTTGGTGGCTCGATTGTCGCTCCGGAAGGCCCCGATGCGACCTTCCTCGCTGACTTCCGCGCCCTCGTCGCCCGACATCTCGAGGCCGATCCGGGTCGGCGGCTCATTCTTGTCGTGGGTGGAGGCGGACCCGCCCGCTCCTGGCAGAAGGCTTTCCGGGAGGTTGCCGAAAAATCAGGCTTCACCGCTGAGCACGAGGCCCAGGACTGGGTGGGCATCATGGCGACACGGCTCAACGCCCAGCTGGTAAAGGCGATCTGCGGGGCCTGGGCGCCCCAGGATGTTATCGTCGATCCGACCGGCGTCGAGCTTTTCATGGGGCGTGTCCTCGTGGCGGCGGGCTGGAAGCCGGGATGGTCGACCGACTACGACGCGGTTCTCCTTGCCGAGAAGTTCGGGGCGGACACGGTTGTGAACCTTTCCAACATCGCGAAGGTCTACACCGATGATCCGAGAACCAATCCCGCGGCAAAGCCCATCGACTCCATTGGCTGGAAGGACTTCCGAGCGCTGGTGGGCGAGGAGTGGAGCCCCGGCAAGAACCTTCCCTTTGATCCCATCGCCTCGAAGCGGGCCTCGGAGATCGGCCTCCGCGTCGTCTGTGCGGCTGGACGCGACCTGCAGAACCTCGAGGCGCTGCTCGCCGGCAAGGAGTTTACGGGAACGGTGATCGGGCCACACTGAGGGTGGCGCAGGGCCCGCTCCAGGCCGCTGCTGGAGCTCTGCTCCCCGGGCCCTACCTCGAGCGCGCCACCTCCATCGCGATATCAGCCCACTTCCAGAGCCGCTGGGGGTGACGGTGGACGGTGCTGATGTCCTTCATGATGAGTTCGATATTCGTGCAACCCTCTGCATCCGCAACATCCAGGATGTCCGTCATGGTTTTCCGCGCCTCCTCCGGGCTCCAGGCCTCGTCGAGGAAGATGGCCGGGTTGGGCTTTACGCTGGCTACATAGCGGTCTCCGAGGCCTGAAAAGAGGCGTTTCCAGTCGTTCCAGGGGCTCGCGGAGACCTTCCGGAGATTGGGAAGGCGATCGAGTTGGGCGATCTTCCGGTCGAGGGGTTCGCAACAGCCGTAATAGTTGAGGCCCCAGCGGCGTAGCCAGCGGAGGTCGTGCTCCATGGCAAACTCCCAGTGCATTTCGGGGGAGACGCTCGTGAGGATCTGCGCGTTGGAGCAACCCCACATGTTTTTCGTGCCAACCCGGGCTGGGTCGAAGGGAGAGCCGGGAAGCTGGCTTGTGTAGCCGTAGCCGCCCGAGCCGATGCGCACGTTGGCGCAGTCGAGGGACAGGAGGTTCTGCTCCACGAACTGGTCGAGCTCGATCATCCAGGCATCGACCATGCGCTCGTAGGCGGCGTGGACCATGTCGGGGCGGTCTACCATATCTATCATGGCCTCTTCGATGCCCCACCAGCGGATGAGGTAGTCCCAGGGAGTGAACCAGATGTGGGTCTGACCCTGCTTTCTCACTTCGATGATGTCTTTGAAGAGGTGTTGCATTGTGCCCCAGGTCACTGCCGTCGTCTTCTCTACGTGGGTCACCGTGGGCATCTTGATTTTCAGGATGTCCTCGGGTTCCTTGATCTGGATCTTGAAGTGCCGGGAGACGATCTCGTTCTGGGAGTCGGTGCGTGCGATGTCGACATCCTCGACGATGCCGAAGTCGGTGGAATGGCTTGCCAGCGGACAGTCGATCCAGGGATTGACGACCATATCGCCGGCCATGTGCTTCCACTGGTAGACAGTGCGACGGAGCGTGGTCTCGAAACCTCGGGCCCAGGGATTGCGGGTGCGCAGCGTCAATTCATCATCGACGTTCATCTCGTGCCAGGGTATTTCGTTGATCCAGACCACGGGGCGTTCACCCTTGAGGTCATTCACGCCCGTCCACAGCCGCGCACGCTCCTTGTTTATCGGGTCCGAGGAGATGCGGGCGATCTCTGCTCCAAGGGACTTGAGGACATCCTCCTCGTCCTTGCCGAGCTTGATTTCGTCGATGATGAGGGGGGGGGAGTAGCTGCCGGGGTCATGGAGCATGGAATGAACCTCCTGTAGATATCCCAGCCTAGGCCAGGAGCCTGTTAGGGGCAATCACAAAAAATGCGCCATGACCATCAAGAATTGGCACTGGCGCTGAAAGCGGAACGGGCCTGGACCGAGGCTCATGCACCACCCTTGCTTCGAAAGATCAGAGCGGAGCGTAGCTTTCAAGGTGCTGGTCGAGGAGGGTCTCCTTGAGGGGGATCCCCTGCCCATCCCAGCCCATCATGGCGTAGTAGCTACGAATGGCGGCGCCGAAGGAGTCTCGATCGAGGACCGAGCCCTTCAGCCGGCCCTGCCCGATTGGTTCCTCGAAAAAGCGGGAGGGGAGGGTATCGTCGTCGGCGGTCAAGCCTTCCCTGAGGTTGTAGAGCCGCATGAGATGATTGCGGCGCTCGCCGAATCGCATGATTTCCCATGAACTCGTCTTCCAGCCCGTGATCCCGGCAACGAGGTCTGCCATCATGTCGAGGCTGAGGGCCCTGGTCGGCGCGCTCGCGAAGACGCATATGTCGAGGGCGTCGCAGGCGCTCCAGATCGTGTTGAGGGCCTTGTAGTTCCTGACCTTGTCGGGCCCGACATACTGCATGGGAATGCGGTCGAGGATCCCGAGGGTGCGCGAGAGCTCGAGGGTGTGGCCCCAGCCGGCCGTCACGTCATAGTCCCAGTCGTGCTCGCAGATGTCATAACGTGGGCCTACGGGAGCGGTCGCGTAGCCCAGGGCGAGGTTGGTCATGGTCCTCGGCTCGAAGGAGACCATCTCGAGGCCCTTCACATGGAGGGCGAAGCGCTCGCTGCCCCTGCCGATCCGGGCGGAGGCGCGCCTTACTCCCTCGGCAAGGGCATCGCCGTAGCCCTCCCTCGAAGCAATCATCTTAATTAGTGGTAAAAGGACAGCATTGTTTCCGAATCGGGCATCGAGGCCGCCGAGCCCGGCCTTCGTGATGATTCCGGCTTCGAGGCATTCCATCGCGAAGCTGATGGAGAAGCCGGTCGATACCGGGTCGAGGCCGAGGAGATTGCAGGCCTTGTTGACCTCGAGCAGCAATCCGAGGTCGTGGTTGCCCACATTGGGACCGAGGGACGCGGTGACTTCCTGGTGAATGGCCGAGGAGGGATCGACCCGGTCGCCTGCATCGATGATCTTGATGCAGTCGTTGGGGCATCCGGGGCAGGCCACCATGCCGACGCAGTGCTCGAGGAAGCGGTCACGGGCCAGGCTGGGCAGGCTGTGGTCTACAGTGCCCCTGTAGTTGTCGCGGCCCATGTAGGCGGTCTCGACATCGGAGAGGTCGGCGTAGGCGGCAAAGCCCGGATCCTCCTTCTGGAACTTACAGAGCGTGTTGGTCTCGATGTCACGGGCGAAGGCCTGGCGGACCCGCTCGACCACCTCCTCGTCCGCGAGCGGGGGCAGCGAGCTCCCGACGAGGACGAGGGCTTTCAGCTTCTTCGAGCCCATGACCGCGCCAACCCCCATGCGCATTGCCTGGATGGATCCGTCGACGACAATGGATGCGTAGCGGACGAGGTTCTCTCCGGCCACTCCGATCGCAGCCACCGAGACGTCCTCGCGCCCGGCAGCCGCCTTGAGTTTCCGGGCTGTCGCGAGGGTGTCCATGCCCCAGAGTTCCCTTGCCTCGACCACGCGGATCGCGCCGTCTTCGACCTGGATGTAGCTGGGTATCGTGGCCCTGCCCCTCACGGCGATGGCATCGAAACCCGAACCCTTGAGGAAGCTCCCGAAGGGCCCCTCGCAGCGCGTTTCTGCGATGCCTCCGGTAAGCGGGGATTTGCAGACCACGCTGAAGCGGGCCAGCCCGGGTGCCAGCTGCCCTGCAACGACGCTCGAGGTAAAGATGAGGAGGTTTTCAGGGCCGAGGGCATCGAGTCCTGGCCTGGTCTCGGTCATGAGGAGGGCTGCCCCGAGGAGACCTCCACCTCCGTGGATACGGTACCAGTCCTCGCCCGGCTCCAGGACGCGCAACCCACCATCCGGCAGGTCGATGAGGGCAATCTTCCCGTTGTACCCGTAGGGCTTTGTCATGCGTGCTCCCTGTTCCCCGGATCATCGTTCCACTCCGCGACGGCATCGTAGAGGGCCAGCACATTATCCAGCGGCGTTTCTTCGAGGAGCCAGTCGTGGCTCGGGCCTGCCACATAGCCGCCCCCCGGCGCCATGATCGAAATTGTGCGGAGTGTTTCCGTCCTGGCGAGGGCCGGATCACCCTCGAGGAGGACTGTCTGTGTGTCTATGGCCCCGTTCAGGAGGACCTGACCACCAAGCTCGCGCTTGAGCGTGGCCGGATCCATGCCTGCGCAGTTGGGCTGGAGGGCATGGAATCCATCGAGGCCGTCACGGATCATCAGGGGCATGAGGGGGCGGTAGCCGCCGCAGCAGTGGAGCATGACTTTCAGGCCGCGTGCGTGGCCGAGCCCGCTGAGGCGCCGGATGGCCGGTGAGAAGAAGCGCTCGTAGAGTTCGGGTCCGAAAAGTGGCCCCATCGTTGAGCCGAAGTCATTGCCAATGAAAAAGATATCGATGAGGTCGGCGGCCTCCTCGAAGATCCGCTCGCTTGAGCCGATGTAGAAATCCATCACCTTGCCGAAGAGGAAGGTGGCGGCATCGGGATCGTCATACATAAGATAATAGAGTCCTTCCATTCCGACTAAGTCGATGGCGTCATGGAAGAAGGGCGACCAGTCGCCACCGAGGACAGCGAACTTTCCGCCCCAGGCCTTGCCTTGGACGCGGAGGCCGGAAAGGTCCACGTCTTCAGGGTCGGGCCAGGACCAGTTGCGGAAGGCGCGCATGCGCTCTGCTGGATCGATGCCCTCGCTGACAAAGGCCGCAAGCGGGTGGCTGATGGGTTGGCCAAAGCCGATGCCGTGTCGCTCGACGCCGAAGGGGCTGCGGCCGGTCGACCCTGCGGCCAGGGGCGGGCCATGATCGACCCAGGGCGCCGTCACCCTACGGAAGTCGTCGCCGATCCGTTGGCGGAAGGCCTCCTCGTCTGTGCCCATGCTGGCCGTGGCCTTTGCCAGGAACTCCGTGGATGCCCCGCACCAGCAGGGGACCCGATCTGGTTCGCGGTGTTCGAAGGCAGCAAGCACGCGCTCGCGGGAACTCATTGTCGTGTTCATGCATTCAGCTCCTTGGCGTGCCGACCGAGCCCCGCTTTACGAGGAGCTGCTTGACCTTAAGGACATGGAGTTCAAGGGGATTGTGCGTGATGCGGTTGAGCATCATCTGGGCAGAGATCCTTCCCATGTAGGTGGTGTCTATCCGCATGGTCGTAATTGGCGGTACGTAGCAGAGCGAGTAATCGAGCATGTCGCCGGGGGCGATTATGGAGAGGTCCTGGGGCACGCGGATTCCGATACGAGAGGCGACGGTGATGACCCTGATGGCGAGTTCGTCGTCGAGGGCGAAGAGGGCGGTCATGCCCTTGCCCGCGCGGAGGTAGCCCTCGATCCAGTCCGTGGCGCTCTCCTCCTCCGTGGCGGGCAGGCGTCCGTGCATGGCTTCGTCGAAGGGGACGGTGAACTCTTCCATGGCTTTCTTGAAGCCGAAAAAGCGGTCTACGGGAAGGATGGGGAGGCCCTTCCTTTCACACTCGAGGAAGCCGATTTCATGGTGGCCGGATCGGAGGAGGAAGGATGCCCCCTCGTAGGCGCCCTGGAAATCGTCGACGCAGACGGTATAGAAGCGGTCCTGATGGCTCGAGTTCATGACAATTACGACAGGTATTCCCGCCGCCTCGAGGAGGAGTATCAGGTCGGGCGAGGTGAAGTGGATGGTGGCGACACCGATGGCTCCCGAGGCCCTGACCTTCTCCGCGATCTGGCCATCCGAGTCGCTCCTGGATATGGGTATGAGGATGGTGTTGAACCCGGCTATCCCCACTGTCCGCTCGAACTCCTGGATGATGGGACGTATCAGCGTAAGGACGATGGACCACTCGGGATCGATGTCCAGGAGGATGGCGATGTCCATGCGTCCGGTCGCCCTCCGCTCCTCCTCCTTCTTGCGCTTCTGCCTGTACCCGAGTTTGAGGGCAGCTTCGAGGACCCTCGTTCTCGTATCGGGGGCTATTCTTCCTTGATCCGAGAGGACGAGGGAGGCTGTCGACAGGGATACGCCTGCCGCCTCTGCAACATCCCGAAGTCTGGTTTTCTCAGCCACGCCTCACCTCGGCTAAAGTTTTAGCATTGTTTTATGGAATGAGCAACAAATGTTGGGAATATTTTGCCAGCCTGCAGCTAGCGGCGAAAAAAATTTCACCAGGTGGTTTCTGCGCGCGGTGGGCTTCAGTTTCCCCTATAGTTGTCCAAGCTAGTCACTGTCACAGGAGCTACCCCACATGGAAGCAGAGCGCCTAAACCTCGCCGCCCCAAACCTCGCCGATCCCCGTCTGGCCTGGTATCTCGATGCACGTTTTGGCCTCTTCATCCATTGGGGCGCCTATTCGGTGGCAGGAACCGAGGCCTCCTGGCCCGTCATGGCACCAAGGCTCTCGGAAGCCATGTTCGGGACAGCCTCGAAGATCAGCGAGGCTGCGTACCGGGCCCTGCCCGAGCGTTTCAACCCGGTGGATTTCGATGCCGATGCCTGGGTGCGCACAGCCTGGGACGCAGGCATGCGCTATATTGTCATCACGGCCAAGCACCACGATGGCTTTTGCATGTTTGACGCCCCTGGCACCGAGTACAAGATTACGCGTACTGCCTTCGGCCGGGATGTCTGCAAGGAACTGTCGCTGGCCTGCGCCACGCGTGGAATGCGCCTGGGCTTTTACTACTCGCCCCCCGACATGAACCACCCCGGCTATCGCAATACCAACAAGCCCATCGCATCCAACTGGCTGGGCGAGCCGAAGCGCAAAGAATGGGCTGGCTACCTGGACTATATGGAGAGCCAGCTCCGCAAGCTCTTGAGCGACTACGGCCCGGTGAGCCTCATCTGGTTCGACGGTCTCTGTAACCACCAGAAATACGACACAGCGCGTTTTCACAAGCTCATCCACGAACTCAGTCCTGACACCCTCATCAACGACCGGCTGGGGCCTGGTTACGACTTTGTCACTCCTGAGCAGTTCATACCCAAGACTGGCATCCCGGTGAAAACCGGCAAGGCGCCCTCCAGCGATGGCCCTGAGAGCGAGAAGTTCTTCAGGCAGGTCGTCTTCCTCTTCAAGATTCCCGGCATACGAGGCTGGATAAAGAAGCAGATGGCTAAATATAGTGACGGCAGCATGGAACTCGTTCCGGTCGTCCAGGAACCCAATCCCTCTCCGGAGCGCTTCCAGAGCTGGGAAACCTGCATGACCATCGGCCGGAGCTGGGCCTATAATCCCGACGAGACGGTTTGGAAGACTCCGCGTGAGCTGCTCCGCAACCTGGTCCTCGTCGCCTCGGGGGGAGGGAATTATCTCCTCAATGTCGGGCCGACGGACAAGGGAAGCTTTCCCCCAGAAAGCCTGGAACGCTTGGCCTACCTGGGCAGGTGGATGAAGAAGAACTCTGCGGCTATTTATGGAAGCAGCTACACGTCCCTGCCCGTGCAGGCCTGGGGACGGGCCACCCGAAAGGGAGACAAGGTTTTCCTCCATGTCTTCGAGTGGCCCAGCGAAGGGAAACTCCAGGTCGCAGGCTTTCCTTCCGGGGCGCTGAAGGCCTCACTCCTTTCGGGAGAAGCCCTGTCGTTCCTGGCCACGAAAGATGGACTCGAGATCTCAGTGCCTCAGAAGGCTCCCGATGTCGATGTCTCGGTACTCGTTGTGGACATCGATCCCAGCAAGGGGCAGGGAAGTACTCCGTGAAATACGCCCTTGCCTGCCTCAGCCTCCTTATCCTGGCAAGCACCACTGCCTTCGGCCAGGATTTTTCCGCCCTCGATGCCCTTCACGACAGCCGCGCCTTTGAGCCCGAGCTGGCAGGCCTTGAGAAGCTATACAGCCCTGCCGACCCCCAGGCGGCTGTCGTCTTCCGCCTGGTCAGGGTGAGGCAGCAATTCATCGCCGACCTGCCCTCCACGATGAACAAGGAAAAGGTCGCCCGCTTCGGTGAGCTCCTCGATTTCATGAAGCCCCTCCTCGAAAAGGCCAGGGGCAACGCCAGGGACAGGGCAACCCTCTACTACTGGAACGCCGTAGTCATCGGCGAAAAGGGAGCCGCCAAGGGAGCCGTCGAGATGCTCCTGGGCACCGGCGATATCAGGAACAATTGTGACAAGTCCATCGCCATCGATCCGGGCTATGGCGATCCCTACTACCTCAAGGCCCTCCTCGACCTCGCCCTTCCGGGCATCGCCGGCGGAAGCCTCTCACGCATGGGGCAGCTCTACGAAAAAGCCCTGCAGCTGGATCCCGTCAATATCTGGTACCTGACCGATGCCGCCATCTCGATCAAGCACCGGAACTGGGACGCCAAGGCCAACAAAGAGGGGAAAAATGGGGTGCCTGCGGGAACGGCGGACCGGGACTTCGCTCAGGTACTCGCCAGGCGGGCGGCGGCCGCCTATGCTGCCCTCGCGGCGCCCAGCCTCGAGCTGAAAGGCAAGATGGACGCGATGCACGCGGCAGGCCTGTGATGATCCGGATACAAGGTGAGCGCTTTGTCGATGAGGCAGGCCGGACCCTGATGCTGCGCGGTGTGAACCTGGGAGGCAGCTCCAAGGTTCCGACCAGTCCTGACGGGGATAGCCGGTTTCCCCAGTCCTTGCACAATCCCAAGGACGCCTCCTTTGTCGGGCGACCCTTCCCCCTGGACGAGGCCGACGAGCACTTCGGCCGCCTTCGTTCCTGGGGTTTCAGTTTCTTGCGCCTCCTGACTACCTGGGAGGCGATCGAGCACGCAGGTCCGGGCATCTACGACGAGGCCTATCTCGATTACCTCTTCGCAATTGTGAAGAAGGCCCAGGACTACGACATTTCCCTCTACATCGATCCCCACCAGGATACCTGGAGCCGCTTCAATGGAGGTGACGGGGCACCGGCCTGGACCTTCGACGTCGCAGGCATGGAATGGCCCAATTTCCCGGCGACCGGCGCAGCGGTCCTGCAGTGCGAAAGCGGCGATTTCTACCCTCCCCTGATCTGGGGAACGAACGCGATAAAGCTGGCAGGGGCGACCATGTTTACCCTCTTTTTCGCCGGCACTGATTTTGCCCCCCAGCTCCTGGTGGAGGGGCAGCCGATCCAGGACTACCTCCAGGGCCACTATATAGAGGCCATACGGCGGCTTGCCCTCCGCCTTGCTGAGCTGCCGAACGTTATTGGCTTCGATACGCTCAACGAGCCCAACTGCGGCTACATCGGCTGGAAGGACCTCTCGCAGCCCATGGCTATCGCCCGGATGGGCTTTAACCCCAGCCCCTTCGAGTCCATGCAGCTCGGCGACGGCCGCCCAGAGGAGCTGGATTTCTGGAAGCCGGGGCTGCCGGCAGCAAAATCGACAGGCAGGCGCTTGGTCAACCCGGGCGGCCTGAGTGCCTGGAAGGAGGGCGCGGCTTGCCTCTGGCGTCGGCATGGGGTCTGGGACCAGGGCTCAGACGGGAAGCCCCGTCTTCTCCGTCCCGACTACTTCGCCACCCGGGGCGGCCATGCCGTGGACTTCAACCAGGACTACCTCCGGCCCTTCGCGAACCGCTTTGCGGCAGCCATCACCTCCGTGGCGCCGACGGCCGTGATCTTTGTCGAATCCATGCCCGGTCTGCCCGCACCCCGCTGGGGAAAGGATGACGCTACCGGGATTGTCCATGCTCCGCATTGGTACGATCTCCTCCACATCATCACCAACGACTTCTGGTCATGGGTTGCCCTGGACGGCAAGGAAGGCAAGCTTGTCTTTGGCCGGCGGCGGATACGACGGGCCCTCGCCGCCCACCTCGCTGCGGTCAAGGCCGAAGCGAAGGAGCAGCTCGGTGGCGTCCCGGTGCACGTCGGCGAAATCGGCATCAGCTTTGACATGCGGAAGGGGAAGGCTTTCAAGAGCGGCGACTTCAGGCTGCAGGCAGCCGCCATCGATCGCAGCTTCAGGGCACTGGAGGACAACCTTCTGGGCGCCACGATCTGGGACTACACGGCGGACAACGGCAAGGAGGCCAAGGACAAATGGAACGCCCAGGATTTTTCCATCTGGAGCCGCGACCAGCAGTCCGATCCGGGGGACATCAACTCAGGCGGCCGCGCGCTTGAGGCAATCCTTCGCCCCTATCCCCAGAGGACAGCGGGCCAAGCCCTGAGCCTCTCCTTTGACCGCCGAAGCCGGAGCTTCGAGTTCGTGTTCCGGAGCGACCCCCTCGTCACAGCCCCGACGGAGATCTACCTTCCCGAGTTCCAGTACCCACGGGGCTGCATTGTGGAAGTCTCCGACGGAAGCTACCGCTTTGAAGGCAGGCAGACCCTCGTCTACGCGCACGAAGGCGCAACTGAAGTCCACAGCCTCAGGATCAGGCCGCGATAGCTAAGGAGAATCTCAATTTCACTGAGCGCGCCTGAGCCCCCTTCATTCATGTATCTGGGGGGGGAATATCCAAAAATGGGCTGTCCAGACCACTTCATCAAAAACCGTGGGTATGGATATGATGCCCGTTCGGTGATTTCTTGCAGGAACGGTTCGTTGCCTTCTGCGCGCATCGGGAGGCTGGCAGGAGGAAACTATCATGTTTGAAGGTGCATCAGCCCGTCCGGAACGGAGCATCGGAATTTGCCTTGGTGCCTCGACCTTCTCCCTCGTGGAGATCGAGAGTGGCGTCGAAGGACGCAGGATACACGACGTCCATGTCGAGGCACACAATGGCGACCCCAAGGGCACGCTTGCCCGGGTTCTCGACGCCCGGCAGATTACCGGCAAATACATAGCGGTTACCGGACGGAAGTTCCGCGAGATCACGAACATTCCCTCGATCATCGAGCCCGAGGCTACGGAGATAGCCTATGCCTTTACCCTGGGCATGAAAGAAAAGGTCGATGCCATCGTGTCGGCCGGAGGCGAGTCCTTTATCGTCTACGAGCTCGATGAGCGTGGAAAGGTTTCGCGCATCAGCTCGGGCAACAAGTGCGCCTCGGGCACGGGCGAGTTCTTCCTCCAGCAGATCCGGAGGATGAACATCGGCATCGACGAAGCGGTGAGCCTCGCCGGCAGTTCAGGAAAGCCCCACCAGCTTTCGGGCCGCTGTTCGGTATTCTGCAAGTCCGACTGCACCCACGCCCTTAACAAGGGCGAACCCATAGGCGATGTGACCGCGGGCCTCGCGCGGATGATCGCCAACAAGATCCACGAGCTCCTCGTGAAAATACAAGCTCGCAGCGTCCTCGTGGTCGGCGGCACCTCCAGGAACCACGCGGTTATCGGCTTCCTCAGGGACACGATCAAGGAAGTGCGGGTCATCCCCGAGGCGCCCTATTTCGAGGCCCTGGGTGCTGCGCTCTGGGCCCTCGACCAGCGCCAGTCTGCGGTTCCGGCGAAGGGCGCGTATTTCCGCGAGCAGCGCTCCTCCTTCGAATTCCTCAAGCCCATCAGGGACTTCGAGTCCATGGTCGAATTCAAGTCCATGCCCTACGGCGAAGCCATGGCAGGCGACGAGTGCGTCATCGGCCTGGATGTCGGTTCAACGACCACCAAGGCCGTGCTCTTCCGGATCGCGGACGAGCGGATCCTCTCCTCCAAGTACCTTCGCACCAACGGCAATCCCATCGAGGCATCCCGGCAGTGCTACGCAGCCCTCGAGGAGAACCTGCGCGGCATCGGCGTTCGCATCAAGGGCCTGGGCGTCACCGGTTCGGGGCGCTACATCTCCGCTCTCCACGCGGGCACGAGCGGCATTGTCAACGAGATCATCGCCCACGCCCGTGCGGCCGCCCACTTCGACCCAGAGGTGGACACGATTTTCGAGATCGGTGGCCAGGACGCCAAGTACACCTTCCTCACCAACTCGGTAGCCTCCGATTATGCGATGAACGAGGCCTGCTCCGCTGGCACGGGCTCCTTTCTCGAGGAGTCGGCCCTCGAGTCCCTTGGCGTGAAGATGGAGGACATCGCCCCCATCGCCCTGGCTGCCATGAATCCGCCTAACTTCTCCGATCAATGTGCGGCCTTCATCTCCTCGGACATCAATACCGCCCTCCAGGAGGGCATCACCCGCGAGGACGTGATCGCCGGCCTCGTCTACTCGATCTGTATGAATTATGTCAATCGCGTGAAGGGTTTCCGCCAGACGGGTGCCAAGGTCTTCATGCAGGGCGGCGTCTGCTACAACAAGGCCGTCCCCCTCGCGATGGCCGCGCTCACGGGCAAGAAGATCATCGTGCCGCCGGAACCAGGGCTCATGGGCGCCTACGGGGTCGCCCTCGAGATCGTCCGCGCCATGGGCGACGGCAGCCTCGAAGCGGCTGATTTCGACCTCGCCGACCTCGCCGGCCGCGAGGTGGGCTACGGCAAGAGCTTTATCTGCCCTGGCACCAGCGAGCACTGCGACAGGAAGTGCGAGGTCGCCATCATCGAGATCAAGGGCAAGAAGTACCCCTTCGGTGGAGCCTGCAACAAGTACTACAACCAGATACACAAGCTCAATTATGACGTCACGAAGCTCAACCACATCGAAACGCGGAAGCGCATGCTCTTTGAGGACTTCGCCAAACCCCGGCGCGAACTGCCGGCCGAGGCCAAGGTCGTCGGCATTAACCGGAGTTTTCACACCCACTTCCTCTTTCCCCTCTACTTCACCTTTTTCGACGAGCTCGGATGCAAGGTGGTCCTGCCTACGGAAGCCAGGCAATCGGGCATCGACAAGGGCATGACGAGCTTCTGCCTTGCGGGGCAGATCGCCCTCGGCATGTTCGAGGACCTTCTCGAGAACCACAAGCCCGACTTTATCTTCATGCCCCACCTCAAGGACATCCACGTCTCGGAGCAGGAAGAGTACCGCCTCGAGTTCCAGACTACCTGCATGTTCCTCCAGGGTGAACCCTGGTACCAGAAGGCCACCTTCCTGAAGGATCGACCCAATGCTCCCATCCTTCTTGCGCCCATCATCAACCTGATGGAAGGCTATGGGGCAGAGCGGGAAAAGTGGGTCGAGATGGCCGTGGGCATGGGCTTCAAGGCGGAAGACGCGCTGCGCGCCCACGAGCTGGCGGTCGCAAAGCAGCTCGCCTTTATCGCCGCGATGAAGGCCGAGGGCAGACGCATCCTGGCCGACTTAGAGGTGGATCCCCGGCGGATCGCAGTGGTCTTCTTCGGACACCCCTACTCGGCCTTTGCCGACGAGGCCAACAAGGGCGTGCCCTCGAAGTTCGCCTCGCGTGGCATCGAGCTCATACCCTTCGATTTCCTGGAGTATGAGAAAGAGGAAAACTACCGTAATACCTATTGGGAAATGGGGCAGCGCATCATCAAGGCGGGACGCATCGTGCAGCGCCATCCCCAGCTCTTCGCGACCTACCAGACCAATTTCCTCTGCGCCATCGATTCCATGATGGTGGCCCATTTCCGCGACCTCATGGGCCAGAAGCCCTCGCTCACCATCGAGGTGGACTCGCACACTGCCGACGCGGGCGTGAACACCCGCATCGAGGCCTTCATGGATGTCGTGCGCAATTACCTCAGGGTCAAGCGCCTGCCCATCCCGAAGCCAGAGGGCTGGAAGGCCTCGACGCTGCGGGTGGGCGAGCTGGGGAAGGTGGTCTTCGCCGACTCAAGCGGTCAGGAGTTCGCGATGACCGATCCGAGGGTCAAGGTAGTCATCCCCTCGATGGGCGACCTCTTTGCTGAAACCTCTGCGGAAGTACTCTGCTCCCTTGGCTGGCACGCCGAGGCCCTGCCTGTCTGCGACCGTGAGGCCCTGGATCTTGGCCGCTCCGTGACGACGAGCAAGGAGTGCCTCCCGATCATCAACATACTTGGTGAGATCCTCAAGTACCTCAAGCACAGGAAGGACCCCGACGAAAGGCTCGCCATTCTCATGGTCGGCGCCGGTGGCTGCTGTCGCGTCGGCCAGTACGCCATCCTCATCGATGCGCTCATCGAAAACCGCACGCTCGTCAATGTCGCCCAGCTCCGCCTTTCCAACGACGACGGATACTCGGGTCTCGGCCTCAAGTTCCGCCTCAGGATGCTCCGCTCCCTCTTCGTGTCCGACGTCCTCGACGATGTGCGGAATGCCATCAAGGCCCTTGCGGTCGATCGCGAGGCGGGCATGGCAGTCTTCGAGGAGGAACGACGCAGGCTGATGGCCGCCATGCGTGATGGCAGGTCGAGCAGGCTCTTCGGGCAGCTCAGGAAAAGCCAGAAGGCCTTCAAGGCTGTCAAGCTCCGGGTGCCGATCGAAGAAGCCAAGTACATCTCCATAATTGGTGAGATCTTTGTGCGTCGCGACCATTTTGCCCTCATGGGCATCCCCGAGATGCTTGCCGCGCGCAACTTCGTCATGCTCGACGCCCCGGTATCCGAATGGCTCCGCTATACCGACGTCCTCCGCGAGACGGGTATGTATTCTTCCCGCCTCAGCTTCTCGGGCAAGCTCGAACTCGCACTGACCGTCCTGGTGGAAGACTGGTACGAGCGCAAGGTCAAACGCATGTTCGCCAGGACGGGTCTCTACGAATATGACCTCATTGCGATAAAAGACTACCTGGCCCATTCCCTCCACTTCTTTCCCCTCGAGCTTACCGGCGAACCGGGACTCTCCTCCGGCGCGGCCCTCCGTGGCCTCGTGGACAAGTACTGCGGCGTGATATCGGTCGGGCCCTTCGGCTGCATGAACTCGCGCATGACCGAGGCGGTCGCGGTCCAGGAAATGACCGTTATCGGCAAGGAGAAGGCCGCTGCCCTCGCTGGCCATCCCGTCGATCTCTCGGACCTGAAGACCGAGATGGACGTCCTGCCCTTCCTCTCCGTCGAGTGTGACGGCAATCCCTTCTCTCAGATCATCGTCGCACGCCTCGAGACCTTCATGCTCCAGTCAGACCGCCTTGCTGCCATGCTCAAGAAGCGGAAGGCGAAGAAGGCAGTTGTCCAGTAGGGCCTTGCGATATGAAAAAATACCCCCCTATAATGTCACGACTTTCGTGAAAATAGGGGGGTACTATGGAGAGAGCGGCAGCCATCCAGCTTGGCAGCTGGTTTGAATCGAAGAATCGGAAACCATTGGTGCTTCGCGGCGCGCGGCAAGTCGGCAAGTCAACCTTGGTCCGCTTGTTCGCGCAGGCTCGTGGCCTGACCCTCTATGAGGTCAACCTTGAGCGGCATCTTTACCTCCGGGATGTTTTCCATTCAGGGGACCTGAGTCGGATCCTGGGAGAGCTCCAGGGGATCTGCGGGGATATCCGCGAGCGCAGGTCATCAATTCTGTTTCTTGACGAGATCCAGGCTGTTCCCGAAGCCTTGCCTGCTGTCGGCGCGCATTTTTGACTGACTGAATAGACTGCGTTTGGCGCGGAATCCCT
>CAIJMU010000103.1 GCA_903821875.1 uncultured Spirochaetota bacterium | reverse complement strand
CCATCGCCCTTATTTCTTGTTAGCGATGGTGGTGGCCGCGCGGCTCCAATCAGTGTTGCCGCGCGAGAAAGCTACCATCGCCCTTATTTCTTGTTAGCGATGGTGGTGGCCGCGCGGCTCCAATCAGTGTTGCCGCGCGAGAAAGCTACCATCGCCCTTATTTCTTGTTAGCGATGGTAGCTTTGCAGGTCTTGCATATCTTGGTTTTCTTGCCTTCGATTTCCTGCTCGTAGACGATTTTCACGCTTTCGCGTTTGCAGACGGGGCAGAGGCCCCGGCCATGGGCGGCGGTGTCCTTGAGACCCTTGCCGCGGTGAGCCTTCGACATGGAATCCCCCTGCCTTACTTGGCGGCCACGGCCTTCTTGGCCTTGGCTTTCTTTTCGGCCTTGAGCTTCTCGCGCTCGGCCTTCTTGTCGTCTTCCTTGCGTTCGACGAGCTCGAGAATAACCATGTCAGCTGCATCGTGGGCCCGTGCACCGAGGCGGAGGATGCGCGTGTAACCGCCATTCCTCTCCTTGAAGCGCGGAGCAATGTCCACAAAGAGCTTGTTGAGGATTCCCGCGTCCCAGAGCTTCCTGGCGACCATCCGGCGGTTATGGACGGAGTCCACCTTGGCGCGAGTGATCTCCTTCTCGGAAAAGCGCTGCACTTCCTTGGCCTTCGCACGGGTGGTCTCGATGCGCTCGTGCTTGAACAGTACGGTCATCATGTTCCGGATAAGGGCCTTGCGGTGCGCCGGTACCCGGTTGAGCTTGTTGAACCCGATCTTATGCTTCATCGGTCTCTTCCTTCTTCATGGACAGCTTGAGGTAGTTCCGGAGCGCCGTGTAGTCCGACATACCGAGACCGAGATTCCACTCCTTGAGCTTGTCCTTGATCTCCTGGAGTGACTTCTTGCCGAAATTTCTCGTCTTTGCGATATCATCCTCGGTCTTCCTGGTGAGGTCGCCGATGGTCTTGATGCTCGCGTTCTTGAGGCAGTTCGAGGAACGAACAGAGAGTTCGAGCTCTTCGACCGGGGTGTTGAGGATCTGGCGGACCCTCTCCTCGATCTCGTCGCTTTCTCCGCCGTCGTCTTCCGCACCTTCGTCGAAGTTTACAAAGATGGCGAAGTGATCCTTGGCGATCTTTGCGGCCTCGGCGAGGGCGTCCTCGGGCTTGACCGTTCCATCCGTCCAGATCTCGAGCACGAGCTTGTCGTAGTCAGAGCGCTGGCCGACACGCGTGGGCTCAACCGAGTACTTCACGCGTTTGATGGGAGAGTAGATCGCATCCATCGGGATGGTCCCGACAACTTCAACGTACTTTTCGTTTACTTCCGAGGGAACATAGCCGCGACCAAGGTCAATCTGGACCTCGATGTCGATCCGGGCTCCCGCCATGAGGTTTCCGATCTTGACCTCAGGATTGAGGACCTCGATCGGCTTGTCCGCGCCAAAACTGGCGCCCGTGAGTTCCATCGGGCCTGAGAACTCATACAGGAAGGTGGCCTCGTCCTCGTCGTTGGGGAGCCTGAGGCGAACCTGCTTGAGGTTGTTGAGAAGCTCGATGGTGTCTTCGACCAGGCCGGGGATCGTTTCGAATTCGCTCGAGACGATGTGCTGCGCCCCATCCGCATCATAGCGGACAATGCGCACCGCCGTGACGGCGTAGCCCTGGATCGACGAGAGGAGAATGCGGCGCAGCGAATTGCCGACGGTGGTTCCGTAGCCGGGCTCGAAGGGATAGGCCAGGAACTTCCCGTAGTCCGATCCGGACTCGCTCTGTTCGTAGGTGATTCCCTTCGGCCTCTTGAAGCCTTTGAGGAGGTTCTTCCGCGCCATTTCGGCTCCTTACTTCGAGTAGAGCTCTACTACGAGCTGTTCCCTGATGTCCGCCATGTCAGTGATGTCCTGGCGGTGTGGGATGGAGGCGAATCGCCCGCTCATCTTGTCGGGATCAACTTCGAGCCAGGGCATGACACCGGCGCGACCGACTTCCTGAAGGGCGTCCTTGACGAGGGTCAGCTTCTTGCCTGAGGCGAGCAGCTCCACCCTGTCTCCCTGCTTGAGGATGAACGAGGGAACATTGACACGCTTACCGTTCACGGACACGTGACCGTGAAGGACGAGCTGGCGGGCCTGGGCTCGCGAAACCGAGAAGCGCAGCCTGAGCACGACCGTGTCGAGCCTGCGCTCGAGAAGAGCGAAAAGGTTTTCGCCAGTCTTTCCGGGCATGCGGAGCGCCTTTTCAAAGGTGTTCCGGAACTGGGTCTCCAGGAGGCCGTAGGTCCTCTTGAGACGCTGCTTCTCACGAAGCTGCACCGCGTATTCGGACTGCTTCCCCTGACGGGATTTGGGAGCCTTTCCCGGGGGAAGGGCCTTTCTGTTGATCGGACACTTGTCGCTCTTGCAGCGGTTGCCCTTGAGGAAGAGCTTCCGCTGTTCGGTGCGGCAAAGCCTGCACACTGGACCGGTATATCTAGCCATTTATCTTCACCCTTCCTGTCTCAGATACGCCGGGCCTTGCGGGGCCGGCAACCGTTGTGGGGAATCGGGGTCACGTCGTTGATCGTACGGACCTTGAGTCCGAGGGCGCCGAGCTGGCGGATGGCCGACTCGCGACCCACGCCGGGTCCCTTCACGTAGACATTCACCTCGCGGAGACCGACATTGAGCGCCTTCTGCACCGCTGTTTCAGCGATGGTCTGGGCAGCGAAGGGGGTAGACTTCTTCGCACCGCGGAACCCAAGGCCACCAGAGCTGGCCCAGGAGATCGCGTTCCCGTTCAGGTCGGTAATCGTAACGATCGTATTATTGAAGGTCGCCTGGATGTAGACGTTGCCCTCGTATACGCTCTTCTTCTCTTTCTTCTTCTTAGCGACTGCCACTTCTCGCTCCTAAACCGTTACACGGCCTTCTTCTTGTTCGCGACGGTCTTGCGCTTTCCCTTGCGGGTGCGTGCGTTCGTCTTGGTGCGCTGGCCGCGGACGGGAAGGCCCCTGCGGTGCCTGAGGCCCCGGTAACAGCCTATGTCCATGAGCCGCTTGATGTTGAGGGCGATCTCGGAGCGGAGACGGCCTTCGACCTTGTAGTCGTTTTCGATGATCTTGCGGAGCTCGTTGAGCTCGTCGTTGCTCAGATCGGAAATCTTCTTGCTCGGGTCGATCTTGGTGGTTTCGCAGATCCTCCGCGCACTCTCCCGGCCAAGGCCGTAGATGTACGTGAGGGCGATCTCGACGTGCTTGTTGGGGAGGTCAACTCCCGCTATACGTGCCATGAGCTACCTCTCCCCTCAGCCCTGTTTCTGCTTGTGCTTGGGGTTCTCGCACACGATACGGACTATACCGTCGCGCTTGATCACCTTGCACTTGTCACAGATCTTCTTGACGCTTGTCCTGACCTTCATGACCTTCTCCAGTGCGGCTCTGCCGCCCGACGATACAGCTCTCCAGGAAAAACCGCCGATCCGAAGGGAAAATCCTCCCTTTTGAACGGCGCGCAACCTCCCCACGCTTGAATCGCGCAAAGGATCGCACCGGAGCGCTATTAAATACTATTCCCGCGTTTTGTTCTACAGGTTCCTCGATCGGATGTGGCCCTTCTTCACGAGACCCTCATGGTGGTGCATCTTCAGGAGGGCGTTTACCTGCGACATTGTGTCGAGGTCGACGCCGACGAGGATCAGCAGGGAAGTACCTCCGAGGAGGTAGGCCAGCTGGCTCGGGAAGTCGAAGAGCTGCGTCACGAGGGTTGGAATGAGCGCGATGAAGGCAAGGTATATGGATCCAGGGAGAATGATACGGTTGAGGATACGGGTGAGGTGCTCTTCCATCTTCTCGCTTCTGATGCCAGGAATCGAACCGCCATTCTCGCGGATGTTCTTGGAGATCTCCTGCGGGTTGAGCGTGACCTGGGTATAGAAGTAGGCAAAGAAGATGATGAAGGCCACGTACATGAAGCTGTACCAGAAGCCATCGGGCCTGAAGGTGTACGACATGTCCCTGAGCCACTTCCACTCCACACCCAGGCTCTGGGAGATCTGGAGGGGAAAGGTCAGGAGGCTGGACGCGAAGATGACGGGTATGACGCCCGAGGGGTTGAGTTTGAAGGGAATATAGGTGCTCCCTCCCCCGAACTGTTTCCTGCCCACGACGCGCTTTGCGTAGTTGACGTGGATCTTGCGTTGTCCCTGCTGCTCGAGAACGACCAATGCCACAACTGCGACAAACATCGCGATAACTACAACGGCATAGACGCCGTTGACCTCGCCCCGGGCGATCAGTCTACCCAGTTCGTAGAGGGCATTGGGTAGGCGCGACACGATGCCGGCGAAGATCAGGAGCGAAACGCCGTTGCCGATGCCGCGCTTGGTGATCTGCTCGCCAATCCACACGAGGAACATGGTTCCCGTGGTGACTGTCAGCATGGCGATGATGGTGTAGGCGAAGCGGTTCTCCATAACGATGGCATTGGGGATCCGGTTGGCCCATACAGTTACGGTGAGCGCCTGAACGAGGGAAACCCCGATGGTGCCGAGGCGCGTGTAGAGCTGGATCTTCTTCTTGCCGCCGTCTTCCTCGGCCATCTTCTTCATCCTGGGAAAGACGATGAGGAGGAGCTGCATGATGATCTGCGTGCTGATGTAGGGCATGACTCCCATCATGAAGAGCGAGAAGTTCTTGAAGGCTCCGCCTGCGAAGAAGTCAAGGTAATCGGTGATGTTGTTGCCGTTCCCCGACTGTGACTCAAAATAGGCGCGAAGGGCGCTTACGTCGATGCCTGGGATCGGCAGGTAGGCACCGAGCCTGAAGACGGTGAGCCAGAACAGGGTGAAGAGGATCCTCTCGCGAAGCTCCTTTACCCTGAAAATATCGACTATGGGGTTGCTGGCCATGCTCGTCCGCCTGACCGGCTAGCTTGCGGAGGTCGCGCTCGCGACCTGTCCGCCAGCGGGCGTCTCTACCTTGCCGCCGGCCTTCTCGATCTTGTCCTTCGCCTGGGCCGAAACCTTGTCGACGGACACGGTGAGTGCCTTGGTGATATCTCCCATGCCGAGGACCTTGACCGGCTGGTTGGCCTTCTTGACCAGGCCACGGGCCATGAGGGTTACGCCATCGACAGTCTCGCCCGTCTCGAACTTGGTATCGAGGTCGCAGATGTTCACGACCTGCCATTCCTTGCGGAAGATGTTCGTGAAACCGCGATGGGGGAGGCGACGGTAGAGGGGCATCTGGCCGCCCTCGAAGCCTGGGTAGGTCTTCCCGCCCGAACGGGACTGCTGTCCCTTGTTGCCCTTGCCAGCCGTTCCGCCAAGGCCCGAGCCCTGGCCGCGGCCGACGATGCGCTTCCTGGTGCGCGAGCCTTCCGGCGCGTGCAGATTGAAGTCAGACATCACTCGACCTCCTTGACTTCGACGAGGTGAGCCACAGCCCGGACCATGCCGAGGATCGCGGGACTCGCTTCCTGAACGGTGCTCGAGCCGATCTTCCGGAGGCCGAGGGAGCGCACGGTGGCACGCTTCTCAGGCTTCTGGTGGATACAGCTCTTCACGAGCGTGATTACAATCTTCTTTGCCATCATCAGCCCCACAGATCCTTGATCGTCTTGCCGCGGTTCTTGGCCACGGTCTTGGCGTCCATCATCTTGCCGGCTGCATTGAAAACTGCCCGCACGATGTTGATGGAGCTCCGTGAACCCACGCACTTGGAGAGGACGTCGGTGACGCCGCCCGCTTCCATGATCGCGCGGACCGGTCCGCCAGCGATGATCCCGGAACCGGGACAGGCTGGCTTCATGTAGATCTTGGTCGCCTTGAACTCGCCGATGACGTCGTGCGGGATGGTGCCGTTCTTTACAGGCAGCTTGATCATCGCGCGCTTGGCCCGGTCGATGCTTTTCCGGATGGCCTCGGAGACGTCCTTCGCCTTGCCGAAACCATATCCCACGTTGCCGGCGCGGTCGCCGACGACGGTGAGGGCGGAGAAGGAAAAGCTCCGGCCACCCTTCACGACCTTCGCGGTCCTGTTGAGCTTGACGAGCTTCTCGACATAGTTGTCCCGGGGACCATCGTCCCTCCGGTTCCTGTCGTTCCTGTCATTTCTGTCGTTCACGCGGCCCCCCTAGAACTGGATCCCGGCTTTGCGGGCGCCATCGGCGATCGCTTTGACGATCCCGTGATACTTGTAGCCGTTGCGGTCGAAAACCACGGTGGCTACGTTCTTGTCCTTGAGCCGCTTCCCGATTTCCTCGCCGAGCTTCGCGGCGCCCTCGACGTTCCGCTTGACCGCCTTGAGGGATTCCTCAAGCGTCGAAGCGGAGGCCAGGGTGGAGCCCACTGTGTCGTCGATCACCTGCACATAGATGTACTTGTTGGACTTGTACACCGTCATGCGAGGCTTCTCGGGGGTGCCCTCGATGTTCTTGCGGACGTGCGTGCGGCGCTGCTCGCGCTTGCGCAGCTTGTCGTTCAGTTCTCTAACGCTCATTCATGCGCCTCACTTCACGCCGGTCTTTCCGACCTTCTTCCTGATCTTCTCGTCCTCGTACCTGATCCCCTTGCCCTTGTAGGGCTCGGGAAGGCGAAGACTCCTGACCTCGCTGGCGAACTTGCCGACAAGCGCCCGGTCGTGTCCTGAGACGCTGACCTTCTGATTGTTAGCTTCGACAGCGACCGTGAGACCCTCGGGGACCGCCACCGCAAAATCGGTGGAGTATCCGAGGCTCATGATGAGGAGCTTTCCCTGCAATTCGGCACGGTAGCCGACACCGTTGATCACGAGGGTCCGTTTGAAACCCTCAGACACGCCGATGACCATGTTGTTGACCAGCTGGCGGTACAGTCCGTGGAAGGACTTGGCCTGCTTGGAATCGTTTTTGCGATTCACATGGACGGCGCCGTCCTTGACGGCGATCTCGACTGTAGGATCGTAGCTCTGCTGGAGCTTTCCCTTGGGCCCTTCCACCTGTACCAGGGTCGGGGTGACATTCACCTTGACGCCCTGGGGTATCCGGACCGGCCGTATTCCGAGTCTTGACATTCTATCAACCTCTTACCAGACGGTGCAGATGAGTTCACCACCCATCTGCTTCTCGACTGCCTTGCGACCTGTCGTCACTCCACCAGAGGTGGAAACGATCAGTGTGCCGTAGCCGTTATGGACGCGAGGAAGTTCCTTGTACCCGGAGTAGACCCGCCGCCCTGGCTTCGAGACTTTCTCGACACCATGGAGGACAGGATCATCCGCCTCATCATACTTGAGGAAGATCCGGATGACATTGCTGCCCTCCGCCTGGATCTTCTTGAAGTTCTTGATGAAGCCTTCGGTCTTCAGGATCTTCACGATCTCGAGCTTGAGCTTCGAGGTGGAGATGTCGACCTTTTCGTGGCGAGCCATGCTCGCGTTGCGGATCTTGGTCAGCATGTCCGCGATGGGATCAGTTACGCTCATCGACGGTCCTCCTACCAGCTCGACTTGGTGACCCCGGGGATCAGGCCCTCGGAAGCATACTTCCGGAAGCAGATCCTGCAGAGGTCGAATTTACGGATATATCCCCTGGCACGTCCGCACACCTTGCAGCGTCGCACGAGCCTTGTGGAAAACTTGGGCTTCTTCAAAGCCTTGAGAATCATCGCCTTTCGGGCCATCAGCTACCTTCCTTACTTCCTGAACGGCATGCCCATCCGGGCGAGGAGGCTTTTGGCTTCCTTGTCGGTGGACGCGGTCGTGCAGATCGCGATGTTCAGCCCCATGATCTTCTCGATCTTGTCGAAGTCGATCTCCGGGAAGATGATCTGCTCGTTGAGTCCCAACGAGTAGTTGCCGTGCCCATCAAAGGCGTTGCCGTTCACGCCGCGGAAGTCCTTGACGCGGGGCAGTGCCACGTTCATCAGACGGTCGAGGAACTCCCACATCATCGCGCCACGGAGGGTGACCTTCGCTCCGATCTCCTGACCCTCGCGGATCTTGAAGACGGCGATGGACTTGCGAGCCTTCGTCTTGATGGCCCTCTGGCCAGTGATGTGCCCCATGTCCTCGACGGCAGCGTCAAGGATCTTCTTGTTTTCCTTGGCCTCGCCGACGCCCATGGACACGGTAACCTTCACGAAGCGGGGGACCTGCATCGGTGATGAGTAGCCGAACTCCTCCTTGAGGGCGGGAGCTACGGTTTCGCGATACATAATCTTGAGGCGAGGCAGGTAGCCCTTGGGAACGGCTACGGGAGCCCCGCCAGATTTCGCGGCGGCTGCGGCCTTGGCTGCCTTCTTGGCAGCAGCCTCGGCCTTTTTCTCGGCGGCTAGAGCCGTCGGGTTCTGGTTGCTGGTTTTTGCGGTTGCCATTTTAGAGGGCCCCTCCACATTTCCTGCAGACGCGCGTTTTCTTTACGCCAGTCGAGCCTACGCCCGACTCGATCTTGTATCCGATGCGCGTCGGTCCGCACTTCGAGCACAGGATCATGACGTTGGAAAGGTCCAGCGCGGCCTCGATCTCGACGATGCCACCGCGGTCAGTCTGCTTGCGCTTCTTCATGGCCTTCTTGACCATGTTGCAGCCAGCGACTATGACGCGGCCCTTCGTCCGGTCGATCCTGATGACCTTGCCCTTCTTGCCCCGGTCCTTCCCGGCGACGACCTGGACCTGGTCCTCCTTGCGGAGCTTCGTACTCACGTCGGTCATGCCATTCTCCTCACAGGACCTCGGGGGCGAGGGAGATGATCTTCATGTAATCCCTCTCGCGCAGCTCGCGGGCCACTGGCCCGAAAATGCGCTTCCCCTTGGGGTTCTTGTTCGCATCGATGATCACGCAGGCGTTGTCATCGAACCTGATGTAGGTGCCGTCGGGCCTGCGGTATTCCTTGTGGCAACGCACGATGACTGCCCTCTCGACGGTGCCCTTCTTGATAGCCGAGTTCGGGATGGTAGCCTTCACCGCGACGACGATGATGTCGCCGACGTAGGCGTAGCGGCGATGGGTACCACCGAGCACCTTGATGCACTG
>CAIJMU010000102.1 GCA_903821875.1 uncultured Spirochaetota bacterium | reverse complement strand
TATGAGGGCGCTTTCATGGCTTCAGCGTAGCTTTCCGCCCAACCAACAAGGCGTTTCATAATCCGGCAATGAGGCCGGGTGAACGGGCATCCGCGTGCCGTTAAGGCACTGTTTTCAAGCTAGAACTCGGTACTCTCAAGACAAGAACCTGATACTGAAAACCAACCTTCGTTCCTGCGAGCTTTTAGGCGTTTCCGGAAGTGCTCTTGCCAAGCAATCGATCAACCGCTTTATTTTCAGGTCTGACCTGGACATTTACTACCTCAATCGCAAGAGACTCGCAGAAACTGGCCACACCCAGTCCTTCGAGCTGCGCATGGTCAAAAAAGACGGAACAGCACTCTGGATGCACCTGGAGATGAACGCTGCAAAGGAACAGTCAAGCGCTCCGACGTTTCGCCTTGTTTTAACCGATATTGAAAAGCAAAAAAAGACCGAGGAAGAACTCAGGGAAAGTGAAAAGCGATTCCACGCGATTTTCAATCAAGCAGGAGTTGGAGCAGCCTTGCTGGAGACCACGACAGGGCGATTTGTGCACATCAACCAGAGGTGCTGCGATTTTGTCGGCTATAGCATGCAGGAAATGCTGGCCAAGACCTTTATGGACATTACTCTTGACGAGGACGTACAGCAAAATACCGCGCAAAACACATCGTTGATGGAAGGGAAAAGCAGGAAGTATTCCATCGAAAAACGCTATCTGCACAAGAACGGAACCATAGTGTGGGGCCTTCTCACGACATCCCCGTTATGGGAGGCCGAGGAAAAGCCTTCCACCTGTTATCACATCGCAATAGTCGAAGACATCACCGACCGGAAGCTTGCCGAAAAAACAATCGAATGCCTTCTCGCAGAGAAGGAGCTTTTGCTCAGGGAAGTACATCACCGCATCAAGAACAACATGAGCAGCATCATTGGCCTTTTAAACCTTCAAGCGAACTCCGCAGACAATGCAAACGAGGCGTCAGCCCTCCAGTCTGCCCGGCTGCGCATATACAGCATGTTGGTGATGTACGACAGTCTCTATCGTTCCCATGATCTCCGGAGCGTCTCATCAGAGGAATACTTCCGCAGTCTCGCCGAGGGCATTCGCAATTCCCTCCCCGGCCTTGAAGACATCGACCTCAGGCTGCGGTGCGACAACATATCCATCCGTGCCGACAAGCTCTTTCCTCTCGGCATCATCGTCAACGAATGCATAACCAATGCCGTGAAATATGCCTTTCCGAAAAAAGAGGGCAGAACCATATGGCTGGATTTCAAGGTAGGACCTGGAGGGCAATCAGTCCTGCTGATAGCGGACGATGGTATCGGCATCGACATGTCCTCGCCAGGCGTATCCTCGCCAGGCGTATCCTCGCCAGGCGTATCCTCGCCAGGCGTATCCTCGCCAGGCGTATCCTCGCCAGGCGTATCCTCGCCAGGCGTATCCTCGCCAGGGTTCGGATTCACACTTATCAACGGATTGATAGGCCAACTGGAGGGCGTCCTGGAATTGAAGAGCGGCTCGGAAACCATCGCGGGGAAGGGTACTGAAATTCATTTTAGCTTCGGATGCAATGACGGCGATGAAGAGAGGTCTTCTCCAGTCAAATAGCACTATGACGGGAAAAGGAGCAGCAATGAAAAAAGCCCTTGTCGTCGAGAACGACTATCTTGAAGCGATGGACCTCCGGATGAGGCTGTCAGGACTCGGCTTCGATGTCATCGGCATAGTCGACACGGGGGCGAAAGCCCTTGAGAAGGTCGAGGCATTCGAGCCGGAGATCGTTCTCATGGATATCGGGCTATCAGGTGACATGGACGGTATCGAAACGGCGAAACTCATCAGGACAGGCTATGCCATTCCGGTCGTCTTCATCACCGCCCAGTCCGATGACGAGGTCATCCAGCGGGCACAGGGCAGCGATCCCTATGGATATATCATCAAGCCCTTCAGTTCCGCCATGATCGATGCGACCATCACGACCGCGCTGCACTTGCATGATCTGGAAAGGAAAGGGAAGGCAGGCAGCCAGCGGAATAAGGTTCTGTTCCAGAATTCCCGCGATATCATTTTCGCAATCGACATCGATGGCCATTTCATCGATGCCAATGATTCCGCCCTGGACCTGATAGGCTGTACTCGAGAAGAGTTCAAAACCATCGACTTAGAGTCTTTCCTGTCTCCCGACCAAGCTTCGCAGGCAAGGAACGAGATGCGGGAAATTGCCGAAACGGGGGGGCAAGTAAAACCCCGCGAGTATACAATAAGGCTCAGTGGGGGAAGAGAGCTCCATTTTTCCTTTACCTTCGTCATGCAATTCCAGGATGGAAAGCCTTTTTCCTTCATCGGAATAGGGCGCGACCTGACCGACCGCAAGCGGGCGGAGGAAAAGCTGGCGGAAAGCGAAGCCAAATACCGCACGCTTGTGGAAACCCAGACCGACCTGATTTGCCGCTGGCTGCCCGATACAACGCTGTCTTTTGTGAACGATGCATATGCGGAATTTTACGGAAGATCATGCGAGGCTCTCGTCGGAACATCGTGGATGGACCTGATCCCTGAAGAAGAGCAGAAAGAAGCGCGTACGCACTTTGATGGCTTGTCGCGCCATCCGGTCAAGCATGAGTACTCCCGCGCCCTCATCGATGGCAAGGGTTCGAGGAGATGGATCAATTGGGTCGATATGCCCATACTCGATGGAATGGCCGCGCCTGTCGAGTTTCTTTCAATCGGGCGCGACATCACCTCGGCAAGACTGGCGGAAGAATCGTTGCGAGACAGCGAACGGCGTTTCGAGACAGTAATCGAACAGATAGACGAATATGTATATTCTGTCGACTATCACAAAGGCATACCCGGCAACCGCTACCACAGCCCGAAATGCTGGAGCATCACGGGCTACGAGCCTGCCGACTTCGAGTTTGATCCCGATCTTTGGCTCTCCATGATCCACGAAAGCGATCGCGCGAATGTACTGGACTATCTTGCGGGCATCCAGGCGGGTAAGTCACTGGCCCCAATCGAGCACCGAATCGTGCGCAAGGACGGGACGATCAGCTGGATTCTCAATACATGCACGGCGGAGTTTGATGACAAGGGGAGCATTCGGCGAACACAGGGATTCATCATCGACATGAATGAGCGCATAATGATGGAACACGAAATCCTGGAAGCCATGAACACCGCAGAAACAGCCAATCGCGCGAAGAGCGAATTCCTCGCTTCCATGAGCCACGAACTACGCACCCCGCTCAATTCCATCATTGGTTTCAGCCAGCTTCTCACTATGGACAAATCCGAAACATTGAGTGAAAAGCAGAAATCGTTCATCCAGGATATCAAATCGAGTGGCGATCACCTTTTGAGCATGATCGGTGACATCCTCGACCTGGCGAAAATTGAGTCCGGAAAAATAGACCTGCAGAAGAAACCCTTCGATTTTGCTTCCATGCTGTACAGGCTGTCCGAGACGATGCATGTGCTCGCCGATAAAAAAGAAATATGCCTCGCGATAGACATCGCTCCCGACATCGGCATCCTGGATGCCGACGAGGTGCGCATAAGACAAATCCTGTACAATCTGCTCTCCAATGCCATCAAGTTCACGGGCTCGGGCAAGACAGTCGGCATCAAAGCCCGCGGTGAGGAATACCGCGCCATCATAACCATCTGGGACGAGGGGATCGGCATTGCTGAAGAGGATCAAAAAAGGATTTTCGAACCCTTCGAACAGGTTCGACGGATGGATGTTTCCAACCAAGGGACAGGACTGGGGCTTTCCATAACCCAGCACCTCGTGAGTCTCCACGGCGGAAGCATCAAGCTCATGAGCGAAGCAGGAAAAGGAAGCCGCTTCACCATCACCCTGCCCGGCAGAAGGACCGAACGACGGGCGCCCGACAAGAAGAATGCTGCGGATCCCATCCGGCCTGCCAGCCTGGATTCCTGTGCGGACTCCACCAAGGTCGAGGGCGCCAAGGGCATCCTGCGCGGCGAGATCCTTGTCGTGGAGGACAACCCGCTCAACCAGAGGCTCATTCTGGAGATTCTCGCTGCCTTCGGTTGCACGGCGAGCATTGCGGCTTCCGGTGAGGATGCGGTCGATATGACCGCTTCCCGCTGCTTTGACCTCATCCTGATGGATATCAACCTGCCTGGCATCGACGGCATCGAAACAATGCGGCGTATCCGCCGAAGACCCGTCGTGGAATCGCCGGGGAACCGACGCGCGGTGGACTTCCGAACGTACATCGTCGCCCTTACCGCCCACGCCTTGAAAGGTGACCAGGAGCGCTTCATCGTGGAAGGCATGGATGATGTCCTTTCGAAGCCGATCGATATTGACAGGCTCAAGGACATCCTTGAGAAATGTTTGTCCGGCCACAAAAAAAGCCCCGGTGAATTCCACGGCAAGGAGAGCTCCCCTTCGCCTGAACCTGCTTCGAAAAGCTGGGATATCGTTGCAGCCTCTGCATCCGTCTCCCTCCCCGTGGATGCCCTTCGCTCCCTTGTCGAATATTTTTTCACGGATCTGGCCGATGAATACATGGGCAATCTTGCCGCAGCGATAGAAGTGCTCGCCTACACAGAAATCCGCAACCAGGCCCATAAGCTGCGGGGGTCGGTGGCAAGTCTGCGCTTCTCAGCCTGTGCGGTCATCTTGGGCGAGATCGAGCAGGCTGCGGAAATGTCAGCGAGTACCGATTACTCGAGACTCTTGGCTTGCCTGAAAGCCGAACTCGAAATAGTAAAGGGTCTTTCTGGCTGCGGAAGCGAATGAGCATATGGTGTTTCCAGCTTGGGAAGTCTCGTGGGGGAAGGAAGGCAGCTGATGGAAGCGCGCGAGATATCCGAAGGCCTAAGGGCATCCCGGATCATGCTCGTCGACGACGAGGCAATAAACCTGAAGCTCCTCGAGAACATGCTCGAGATCTCGGGTTACTCGAACCTCGTGCCCGTGCAGGATTCAAGGACAGTCATCGATCTCTATCGGCAAGAACGTGCAGACCTCATTCTCCTTGACCTGAACATGCCCTATATGGACGGCTATGACGTAATGGCTGCCTTGAAGGCTCAGGAAGATCCCCTCCTCCCGCCTATAGTCGTGCTGACCACGCAGAATGGACAGCAGTTCGTGCTGCGGGCCCTTGATTGCGGCGCCCGCGATTACATCACCAAGCCCTTCGACATGGGAGAGCTGCTTGCTCGCGTCAGGAATACCCTGGAAGCTCATGCTGCCCTTCGTCGGCTACACGAGCAAAAAGAGACTCTCGAAAGCATGGTGCGGGACAGGACTGCAGAATTGCTCAAAACCCGCATGCAGGTGATTCAGAAGCTTGGCCGCGCTGCGGAGTACCGGGACAACGAGACAGGAAGACATATC
>CAIJMU010000101.1 GCA_903821875.1 uncultured Spirochaetota bacterium | reverse complement strand
GTGCGATGAGGGGTGGCGGCTGCCCGGCTGCTACCCCTTCCCTTTTTATCGGTCAATCGAGCATGAGAATGTTCTTGATCTGTCCCAGGGATTCCGCGCCAAACGCAGTCTATTCAGTCAGTCAAAAATGCGCGCCGACACTATGGGTACGCATGCGAGGATTTTTCCTATCGGATGCCTTTCCAGGACATGACAGCCGCCGGGATGCAGGACTACTGCGACAAGGTTGCCCCCGAGCCGGGGGATCTCATTTTCATGGGTGATGGAGGCGTGGTGTCGCACATCGCCATTTTCGAGCGGAGCGACGGGACGAAGGTCTACTTCATCGACTCGACAGATCTGGTTGGATCTGTCACCGAACGGTCCTATCCGATTGCTTCCGCCAAATTCATAAGGTACGGACGGCTCCGGATTATTACGAACTAAGGTGAATCATGGCATCAGCACCGGCAGCCCCCAATCAGGACTTGCAATCATCGCAGATGATGCAGCGCCGGTATGTAGCTCAAGTTCGGCACTGAGATGGTGCAGAGCCTCCAAGGAAGATGGCCGCTGAAGAGTCACGTTGCGAAGCGCTTCTTCCCACACATTCGAGTTCCTGCTGAATGGTGGAATGGAAGGCAGCTGTGGCAAGCAACTCCGCGCGCTCGGCGATGGCTTTGGCTTCGACTCAGACAGATTGCTCCCGCAACGGACTCACCTTGGCCAGGAAGGGGAAATCCCTGTCGTGGTGGAGAACCACGAAGTCATGCCTGAGGGCACATTCCGCGATGAGGCAATCGACTGAGGATCGGATCGTCAAACCTTGTCGGCGTGCAAGTCGATAGAGGGCGATCGCCTCGACATACAAGCTCTCGCCCATGGGGTTCTCCACAAATCGCGCCGAGTCGAGAATATGTTTGACATCCCTGAATACCGACTCCTCCCTGATCCCCTGGAGGATTTCCTGATAGATGGGCAAGCAGAGAACCCTCTCTGCCGGGGGGCAAATCGCGGTAAGATCGAAGGTTGACTTGGAGGCGAAATGGAGGATCCAGGCCGAGGTGTCAACCAGGTACAATCCCATCCCCTCGCATCTGGCCGAGGTCTCCCTCCCAGATTCCTGAACGGGCATAGGCATCAATGCGAGCAAATGTTGCCTGCCGAAGGAGTTCTTTCAGGGCGAGATTGACGACCTCGGACCAGGTTTTGAGGCCAAGTATCTGCCTGGTCTCTTCGAGAATTTGCTCATCAAGCACAAGATTCATGCGTTTCATGTGTATAAATATACTTCTGGATCAGCGAGAATTCAATGACCTCCTGTCCTGGGGCCTCTTTGCAATTACAACTCCCACCGGCTTTCGCTGCCTCTTGTGGCATCGAGAAAACGACCCACTTCTTCGCGGACTGCCTGCGAAATATACGCGAGAAACTCGGGGGTCCTTATCCAAAAGATTCACTTCAAATAGCCGACCGTCAATGGCAATAACTATGAGCCTTTATTCATCTGGTCGAATAGCTTGTGATAGCGCTGCTCGATCTCCTTCAGGGCGTTTTCAGCCTGCTTGCGTTCAGTGATGTCTCGGGCAAAGGCGGTGACCCCGATAATCTCTGCCTGTTCATTGTATATTGGGCTATACTGGCTCTCAAAGAAGGTCTTTTCTAGATCGCCATATTCCTGAAGGGTTACATGTGATTCTCCACACAGTGCGCGATCGTAGTTCGCCTTTGCGTTAACGAGGTCTTCTCGGGAAGTTATGCAGTCAAGGATATTCATCCCCACAGCAACCTCCTTTCCATAGGCGCTTTTCATGGACTTGCTATGTGCGCTGTTGAAGCAGAGATAGCGATAATCCCTGTCAATTGCCATTATTACGAGATCCCTCGGGCTTTCGATGCTAGCCTGGAGCAGGACCTTGGCCCTCATGACCTCATCCTCGCGGAGCTTCCTGTCGGAAATATCTATGAAAATGCATGAGAACTGGTTCGGAGCGGACCTGAACGCAGAAACGGCGAAATGCTTCCGCAATTCCTTTGAGTAGCTCTCGAAAAATGCCGGTTCCCCGGTCAACGCCACCCTGCCGTATTTCTCGATCCATGTCTTTTCGGTTCCAGGCAGCAACTCCAGCACAGTCTTGCCGACTATCTTTTCGGCCTTGAGTCCGGTTATATGCTCGAAGGCCGGATTGGCCGCGAGGAATCGATAGTCAATCGGATCCCCGCTGGCGTCACAGATGATCTGGTGCACCGCGAAGCCATCGAGCATCTCCTGGAAGAGCTCACGGTAGTTCTGTTCCGCGTTTCGGTACCCTGTGATATTGGCGTTGAACCCATGCCAAGTCACGCTGCCGTCGGGCAGCCGCTCGGGCGAAGACCTCGAGTAGATCCACTGGATTCCCTTGCCGGGAAGGATAACCCTGAACTCGCAGGTGAAGTATGACAGGTGTTCCGCTGAGTATTCGATGTCGGCGATGACCCTGGCCGCATCCTCTGGGTGGATTACCCGGCTGATTGGCTCGAAATCCTCAAGAACGTCTTCGGGAGAGCAGCCGAAGATATTCCTGATGCCCTGCGAAGCGATCGGAACATGATAGCTTCCATCGGGCCTTCTCGTGAACTGGAAGACGAGATCGGGGATATTTGCGAAGAGTTTCCTGAGTCTGATGTCCTTGGCCTTGATCTCAGCTTCGGCATGCCTCAGGCTCGTGATATCCAAGGCCAAACCATCAATTATCACCTCACCGCCTTCGTCTCGTGCTCCAAAGGACCGATCATCGAACAGGTGCCACCCGCCTCGGTCATCCCTTATGCGGTATTCACTCTGGAAGGGCTCACCAGTTTCAAAGTTGGATATCACTTTTTTGATTCGAGGTAGGTCGTCCTCATGTATGGATCTCTGCCACAACAATGGATCCGCAAGAAGTTGCTCGGGGGTATAACCCAGGATCTCCTTTGTGGAGGATGAATAGAACAACCCGCCCCTTTTGTTGGAATAGGAATAGACTATTCCTGGCATCCCATCGATCAAGGCACGATACTGGTGTTCGCTCTCCCTGATCTTCTTGTTCGCATCGAACAGCTTGAACGCCATCTTGATCGATGCGTCGAGTACCGTTATGGAGGAGCTCTTGACCACATAGCCGTACGAAGTGATCTTTTCCGTCTTTTCGACGACTTCCGGTTCTGTATGGCTGGAGACGAATATAATCGGTACATCCCGATCTTTCAGGATCAACTGGGCAGCCAGGGTCCCATCGATGCCGCTTCCAAGGTTGATGTCCATCAAGACCAGATCGATGGAATGGCCATCCTTGAAAGTATCAACTGCCTTTTTGCCTGTATTCGCGGTGACTACCTTGTATCCGTACTTCTCGAGCTGGGCTTTCTCCGTCAACGCCAAAAGGAATTCATCTTCCACGAGGAGTATGGATTTCTGGGTCTTTCCGTTCATGGTTTTTTAGCTCCTCGATCTATCTGGAAACTGGTACATTTGACTAACGGGCAGGCCATACCTATATCCAGCATAGGAGGTTCTCTCAGTAGCGCAATGAGCCGCGTGAGCAATTCGGCGCTTTTCTTTTTGAGTGATAAAGGCATGGAGGTCTGGCTCGAGTACGAGGAATGGCGCGTGAAGTGCCCGACCACCGAACGGGCCATTGTCGCGGAGCGGGCGGGAGGAACTGGCCCAGCCCCGTCGTTGATGGCGTGGGTGAGGAAGTGCTGCCATCGTCGCCATCCGGGTGTATCTACATCCTGAATTCGAGGATGATTCGCGTTCCCTTTCCGCGCACGAGGCGGAGGGTTCCATTGAGCTGTTCCGTCAAGCCTTGAACGAGGGTCAAGCCGAAGCCGGTCGAGTCGGCGAAATCGATCCCTTCCGGCATCCCCCACCCGTTGTCAGCAACCTCGAGCCGTACCAGCCCATCCTTCAGCGTGGCCGATACCGAAATCACTCCGTCGTCCCTGCCGACGAAGGCGTACTTCATGATATTCGTCAGGAGTTCGTTGAGCATGATGCTGATGGGCTGGAGCCGCTTGATGTCTAGGACAAAGTCCTCGATATACTTCTCGACCCGGACTTGCAAGCCTGCGGGGAAGTTCGCCAGGATCTGGTCCACCAGGTGGGGCAGGTAGTCGCTGACTGACATGTCGATAAAGCCTTCGGTTTGGAAGAGCCTGTCATAGAGCAACATCATGCCTTGCACCTGGCTTGTGGCGGTTTCGAGGGCCTCGATCGCCGATGGATCCTTCAAGGCTCTCCCTTGGCGGGCAAGGAGGGCGCATATCGTACTCATATTGTTTTTTATGCGGTGATGCACTTCCCTGAGGACGAGCTCCTTTTCTGCAAGAAGGGTCTTTATTTTTTCTTCGGCCAGCTTGTGCTCGGTGATGTCGTGGGCACTGAAAAACACTCCGGAAATCTTCCCCGTTTCGGATCGTACCGGTGCGTAGTTAAACTCAAACCAATACACATGTGGCGCTGTTCCGAAGGATAGTTCGATGCATACCTTCTCGCCCCTCATGGCGCTCGCGAAATCCCTGTCGAAGGACTCCCGATCCTGTTGAAGGACGGACCGGTAGATGGAATCGCCCTGATGGAGTTCTATTCCAAAAACCCTCTTTGCCCGCTCGTTCGCGACCCTATTGAAGGATTGGATAGTCAGTTTGCTATCGATCATCATGAAGGACTCAAGACTGTTCTCGAAGATTGCCCGGAGGCTCGCTTCGGATTTTCGCAGGGCTTCCTCGTCGCTCTTTCGGTCATTGATATCGCTCATGACGACGCGGCAGGTTCTCGTTCCCGTGGCATCGGTGACCATGGCGCATTTGAGTTCTGCCCAGAAGGCAGTTCCATCCAGCTTGATCATGCGCAGTTCAAGGGCGAGCGAAGTACTGCTTTCAGAGAGTCGTTTGAGAAATAGATAATAGGAACCCTTGTCCTCTTCCATGATAAATCGTGTGAACGACTTTGCATGCAGGACATTCCGTGTCACTCCAAGCATGGCGGATGCGGTAAGGTTCGATTCGAGAATCGAGGCCCCAGCGCTCAGTGTCAGGTAACCTACTGGCGCAAGGTCATAGAAATCGAAGTACTTTGCCAGGGAGGCATCGAGCTGCGATCCGGAAATGCGCAGCTCCTCGTTTTGCATTTCCAGCTCGATCTTATGTACGTGGAGGTCGTGGATTGTCTGTGCTGCTTCCTCGGAGGAGGGCTTTCCCGGAGTCTTTCGCGGCACTGCGGAATGGGCAGCGGCGATGACCTCAGCCTGTCTGCGAAGCCCGTCGTCGATGAAGTCAGATCGGTGGTCGCCATCCTGCAAGGTTTCCTTTGGGGTAGCAAGCCCGGGAACCTCTGTCATGGTGTGAAAGACGAACTCAAGCTTCCCCGCCTTGTCAAACTGGGGTGAACATGTGGCGATGCAGCGAGTGCCCAGCAATTCAAGGGTCATACTCTTTGTCGAACTACTCCCGGATTCCACTATCGTGGCGCAGGGACAAGCTGCCGGAGAACAGTTGAGCTCTGCTCCGTGAAAAATCGTCCAGCATTTTTTACCCTTGCACTCCGAAGCCTTGAGACCCGTTCGGGTTTCCATCATTCTGTTGGCAAGTATTATGGTCTGCTCGGCATCCATGAGCATCGCAGCAACGGGCATAGCGTCAATGGCACTTTGCCAGGTCCTGAGGGAGCTTTGCGACACGCGACTATCCCGCTGGGCTGGAAGTTTTACAGGAGGCATGCTGTCCTGTCCTGTCCTGTCCTGTCCTGTCCTGTCCTGTCCTGTCCTGTCCTGTCCTGTCCTGTCCTGTCCTGTCCTGTCCTGTCCTGTCCTGTCCTGTTTCATGATTCAGCCTTTCTTCGCAAGCACCTTGCTGCTGCCAAAGACGTTTTTCTGAATTGCAAAATAATCATACATTAGAATTCACGCACAGCAGTGGGAAAATTGTAGAAAAAAGCGGGTCCGGATCAGACCGTGCCTGCTGGGGATGATGGTATGATATGATAAAACAAGAACGGATTCTATGTTAGTAAGTTGATGCACCAAAAGGAAATGAATGTGAATGAGTCAGGATACCACGTGGTAAGGGTCCTCATGATAGGCGACGTGATCGGTGAGCCCGGAATGAAGGCCCTCTTCGCAGGGCTCGGAGAGCTCAGGCGACGGCTCGGCGCGGATCTCGTCGTGGCCAACGGCGAGAACGCGAACAACGGCATCGGCATAACCGTAGCCGAATTCAACAAGCTCCGCGAGATGGGAGTCGATGTGGTGACCAGCGGCAACCATGTCTGGGAAAAGCCGGCGTCCACCGAACTCCTCGAGGCCCAGGAGCGGCTACTCAGGCCTGCCAACTATCCTCCCGGCGCTCCGGGGCACGGCAGCGTTATCGTTACAATTGGTACTACAACCTTCGCGGTCGTGAATCTCCAGGGGAGGGAGGGCATGAGCCCGATCGACTGTCCCTTCAGGGGGGGCTCGGCTATCCTCGATGAAATGGAGGTGTCGCACCCCGGAGCCATCAAGATCATCGATTTCCATGCGGAGTCCAACGAGGAGAAGGAGGCCCTGGCCTTCCACCTCGATGGCAGGGTGGCGGCCGTCGCGGGCACCCATACCCACGTGCAGACCGCCGACGAACGCATCCTCCCTGCCGGGACCGGCTACATCAGCGATCTCGGGATGACCGGTCCCCTCGAGTCCATCATCGGGGTCAAGCGGGACATCTGCGTGCGGCGCAGCCTGAGCCAGATACCGATCAAGATGGAGACTGCGGAGGGAGATACGGCCATCCACGGGGCGCTCTTCACCATTGATGCTTCCTCGGGAAGATGCCTTTCTGTCGAGCGCGTGGTGGCCTGAGACTGGCCCCTCATGGAACCCGGGCTGTAAGCAGGAGGACCTGGCTTTCGGTTCGGCTGAAGGGCGCGCCATCCCAGGCGGAGCGGGTCTCGAGCTTCAGGAATCCTGAGGCACCCAGGACGGCTTCCAGGATATCGGGGCCGAGCGGAAGGAGGGGCGTCGAGTCCTTGAGGACAGTGCCGTCGCCAAGGCTGAGCTCGGTGTCGAAGGAGAGCCGCGCGTCGTGTCTGGCCGCGTAGCTCCTCCTGAATTCCGCCCCCTCCACCCGCATCGGGGGAAAGGCGAAGCCGGGTCCGATCCTCTCATAATTGAGCACCTGAAGGACAATGGCAGCTCCGGGTTTCAGTGCCTCCCGTGCTGCGCCCATGAATGAAAAGACCTCATCCAACGATGCGAGGTGGGGCAGGGTGTTGCCGAGGCAGAGAACGAGATCGAGCGAGGCGGGGGCAACAAGGGCGGCCAGATCCCTCATGTCGCCTTGCACAAAGTGCGGCTTTGCGCCCTGGTTCTGGGCCTTGCTTCGGGCCAGGGCGTCGAGGTCGACCGAGGGTTCGACGGCCGTGACCCTCCATCCAAGAGCAGCGAGCGCGAAGGCGTGGCCGCCTGTGGCACTGCCGAGGTCGATCGCATCAACCTCGGCCTTCCCGCCAGCCATCAGGCCTGACAAGAAATCGATCGTCGCGGGATTGACCGGAAAGAGCCTGTCGTAAAGGGGCGCGAGGTGCGCGTAGAGATCCATGGGTGCCTCCGCCTCCAAGATACCGAGGTCCAGCAGCCTTTCTAAGCTCCTCCCTCAGGTTTCGTCATTTGACAGAAGGGAGTGGGAGCGCCATCATCCGGGCATGGAGAAAACCCGGGGATATCGACATCGCTTCGGGATAGCCTTCAAGGTCGATGCGATTATCGCCGGGGTCCTCCTCCTCGGTCTGGGCCTGGTATTCGGCTTTTTCGTGACAACCCTTGTTTCGACACGCGCGCGCCTGAACGAGACAGCCCTCCTGGCGGAGGCGGACCTCATCTATACGGCCATCGAGAATTTCATGCTGCCGGGCGAGGCACCCATTGCTGTCCGTTTCATGGCCGAGATCGAGCGGAACTCCGAGGGCACTGAATTCCGGCTGTGGCGAAGGATGGGCGTTCCCGCCTTTTCCGACAACGAGACCATCCGAACGGTGAACGCGAACCTCCACAAGAACAAATTCGCGCAGCGTCCGGGGGCAGAAGCGCCAACGGGCCTGCTTCCTCCCCTCCGCTTCGACGAGGCAGTCAACCTCCCTCCCTCGGACGTCTCCTATCGCGAACGCTCCGGGGACAGGACCTGGTTCCGGGTCTATCGCCCCCTGATAAACCTTCCTAAATGCACGGGATGTCATGGTTCCGACCACACGGTCCGCGGGGTGATCGATCTCCGGACCGACATCAGCGCGGTTGAAAGGTCGGAATTCATCATAATTGCTGCGGGAATCTCGGGCTTCGCCATCCTGGCCCTGGTCCTGGCTGCGGTCATGGGAGCCTTCATCCGGAAGGTCGTGGTCAATCCGGTCAAGGCCATCGGAAAGCTCTGCCTCGAGGTCTCTGGCGGGAGCTTCGAGGGAAGGGTTTCCGTGAGCGGCCGCGACGAGATCGGTGAACTTTCGGCGACCGTCAATGACATGGTCAAAGGATTGCGGGAACGGTACGAGCTGACAAAGTACGTCTCGGCCGGAACGATCGGAGCGATCGGTGGGAAGCAGGAATCCCGGCGCATCGAGGCCACCGTCTTTTTCAGCGATGTCCGCGGCTTCACCTCCTATTCCTCCGATCATGATCCGGAGGCGGTAGTCGCCGTGCTCAACGGACTCCTCCAGACCCAGACGACCATCATCCTCGCGGAGGGCGGGGACATTGACAAATTCGTGGGCGACGAGGTGGTAGCGGTGTTTTCAGGTAGCGCTGCGACCGAGAGGGCCTGCAAGGCGGGCCTTGCCATCCAGGACCGCCTGGCGGCTTGTGGCGATGAGTTCGACGGCCTTAAGGTCGGCATCGGCATCGCACGGGGGCCCCTGATCCAGGGGATGGTGGGCTCGAGCGCGCGCGCGGATTTCACGGTGATCGGCGATACCGTGAACATGGGCGCACGGCTCTGCTCCCTCGCGCGCCCGGGGCAGGTGATCCTTTCGGAGGCCGCGAAGCTCGACGCGAAGGCCTTCGCCTACCGTGGTCCGGCCTCTGCGAAGGTGAAGGGGAAGGGCGAGCCCCAGCGGGTCTGGCTCCTTGTCGGGAAAAGGGCGTCGGGATGACCACTGGATGGGGGCCCCGCCTTGCGGGCGGCGTGGCCGTGGCCCTAGCAATCGCAATTATGACGATATTCCCGACTGCCTGCGCGCCGGCCCAGGTCTCCTTCCTGCCCCAGGACTGGCGGCTCTGGAAGGTTACCACCGGGCTCAGGCTCGACTATCCCATCCCGGGCCACGAAGACAGGCTCCGAGTTCCCAGGATGAACGGCCTTGGCTTCTCGACTGTGCAGGGCCTCGATGTCCCCCTCGATTTTCCCGAGGGCACGATCATCGCCAAGGAGGTCTACGCCAGGCGGAATCCCGTTCCGGGCGAGGTACCCGTCCAGGTAACCATCATGGTCAAGTCTCCCAAGGACCCCCTCGCCAAGGGAGGATGGATCTGGATCTCGAAGGACCTGGCCTCTGGCAAGGAGACTGTCTTTGCCACGAAATTCTGTGTCGGTTGCCACGCCAATGCCAATGAAGCCCACCCCTACGCCGACAAGAACCCCAAGGGCCTCTTCCGCGACTATGTTTTCATTGTGCCGGCGATCGGGCTAGTCTCCCCCCCAGCGATCCAGCCAAACTCACCCACGGCAGCCGAGGAGGAAAGCGGGGAGGGATACGGGTACCGCCCCTGAAATGCCGGGAGTGGACTCTGATTTTCCCTCATTGCTTGACATTTTCCCGGCCTTTCCGATATACATTTCTCGTTCCGCGCGGCGATGGTGGAACTGGTAGACACGCCAGCTTGAGGTGCTGGTGCCGAGAGGCATGGAGGTTCAAGTCCTCTTCGCCGCAAGTGATTAGATGACAAGGGATTAGTACCCTAGGCCAACCGAAAACGGAGGCCGCCGAAACCCCAATGTTACCGGATTTGTTACCGCCGGTGATCGAGGAACCATGGCGCGCGCTCCGTTTTCTGTTTTCAAGCGGACTTCCACCGACTCCCAGGGCAAGAAGAGCACATCTTTCTCGGCCCGCTTCTTTGATCCCGATGGCAAGGTTGTCCGAACCAAAGCGTTGAAGGCGACCTCCGCGACCAAGGCCCACACCGAGGCGAAGGCCCTCCTTGAAGCAGGGGAGGCGAAAAAGCCAGACAACCCCCTCGTGCTGGACTTCCTCAGAGACTTCTGGAAGGCCGACTCGCCCTATGCCCAAATGAAGGCCCTACGAGGGAAGCCCCTCTCTGCCCGGTACATCTTGACCAGTGAGACGGCCATCCGCGTCCACTGGACACCGTACCTTGAAGGAGTCCGGCTCCGTGCCTTGACTATCGACCTAGTGGAAGCCGCAATCCTCGACCTATCTAATAAAGGAAAATCGCCCCGGATTATAAATGTCGGACTTCAAGCTATCCGTGTCCCGATGGCCGACTACTCCCGAAGGAACCGGCAGCCCGACCCCCTGACCTATTGCAGGCCCCTGAGTGAGACACCGAAAGAGCGAGGCATTCTCACCATAGATGAGATCTCCAAGATCGTCGGCATGGCAGACGAAAACCCCAGGGCACGGTGTGCCGTCCTCTTAGGTGCCCTCTGCGGGCTGCGCATGGGCGAATGCTTTGGGCTTGAACCGGGTGACATTGACGGAAACATCATCCACATCGTTCATAATTGGGTAGACGATAAAGAAGGGATCAAGGCCCCGAAATGCGGCTCGAAGCGCGATGTTCCCATGCCCGCCGTGGTCAAGGAAGCGATAGAGCTCTGCCTGAGCATCGCCCCGGAGGATTCCCGCTTCGTGTTGTGGAACGAGAAAGACCCTACCCGGCCATGCGACAAGAATATGATCGAGCGCGGCTTTACTCGAATGCTCCTGGCCCTCAATATCACCCCCGAAGAGCGCAAGACAAGGAACCTCTGCTTTCACGGCCTCCGGCACGCTTATGTGAGCATGTCCCGCGCCTCCGGGCTTCCAGACTTCGTGACCATGAGATTAGCAGGCCACAAGAGCGCCGCGATGCTGGAACGCTACTCGCACGCAGAAGGAAGCTTTGACTTCAATCAGGTTCGGGCTGGGATGGATGCGACGATGAACGCAGCTCGCCTCCGGGGCGGAGCATGAGCACCATCGCACTCATGTCCATCGTGGACGAAGTAGCCGACTTGGCCCGGTCTGCCACCGAGGCAGTCCTCATCCGCAAAGACCCCGCAGAGGCCCGCACCTACGAGGAACGAATCAAGCAACTACGCAACGACATCCAAGGGGGAACCACATGGAATCCAGCTTCTTGAACCTGCTTACCGGGAATACCTACCACGTCACCGCGATTGCCGATCATCCCGCTAGCAGCCTGTCGGGCTGGAGTCAAAAGCCAAAGGCATTGGAACCGGCATCCGTCGGCCGGCTCCCCCATTCAGAGCCGGTTTTGGAATTCAGCCTCACCGGCTCGCATTTTTCTGTCTTTTCCGGCCCTTTTTAGTGTC
>CAIJMU010000100.1 GCA_903821875.1 uncultured Spirochaetota bacterium | reverse complement strand
ATGGAACCTGGTGACGCTGGCTTACAACATGAAGCGCCTGCATCGGATGGAGTCCGTCAAAAGGGCTGATGCATTTGCCGCAGCGCAGGCCTGAGAGCCAAAGATAGGCCTATCTGATACCGAAAAAGGCTCATAATGACCATAAAAGGAGACCAAACGAGGCTCAGCTACGAAATCTGCTCCGAATCGCGCGGGCTGGCCGACGGAAACCGATCAAAATGACCTTGGCTTTTGACTCTAGTCCGACAGGCTGCTAGAAGATTAATGGTGACTCCAGTCTGGTTATAGCTTAACTTCCTCGCGTTTGGTGCAGTATGGTGCAGTATGGTGCAGGCCTACTTAGGAACTGTCAAAATCGAAAAGGAATATATGCCGGTTCAGGAGGATATGTCGTGGGTGAACGCGTGTTCGATGTTGCCATCATCGGAGCCGGAGTATCAGGAGCCAATATCGCACGGCATCTTTCCTCATACGAACTCGACGTGATCCTTCTCGAGGGGGAGGAGGATATTTCTTTCGGTGTCTCGAAAGCCAACTCTGGGATCGTGCATGGCGGATTCCACCACGATGGCAGGTATCTCAAGTCACGCCTCGAGGTGAGAGGAGCGGCGATGTTCGACCGGCTCGCGGACGAACTAGGCTTCCCATTCCAGCGTTGTGGAATCATCGCAGTCGCTCTCCACCCAGATGATTTTGGGGCCCTTGGGCAGCTATACGAGCGTGGTCGCGCGAATGGCGCACCGGGCATCGAGATGTGTTCGCGCGAACGGATGCTTGAACTAGAGCCCAAGCTCACTCCTGAGACTGTCGGAGGTCTTTACGCGCCCTGCGGAGGCATTGTAGAACCCTACCGCTTTGTTTTCAGCTTGGTGGAATCGGCAATCAAGAATGGTCTTGAGCTCCGCACCAACTGGCGGCTGGAAAGTGCATCACGCGAGGGAGCGTCTTGGCGTCTTTGCGCGTCAACGGGAAGCTCCGTGCTTGCGAGTCGCATAGTCAACGCCGCTGGGCTCCGCGCGGATGAGGTCTCGCAGCTTTTCAGCGCCGAGGATTTTACCATCAAGGGTAGAAAGGGGCAGTACTGGCTCCTCGACCGCCTCACACGCTCCAAGCCCTCGCGTGTGGTCTTCCCCGTGCCAAGTGCTATCTCTAAAGGGGTGCTTGTTGTCCCAACGGTCGAGGGCACCGTCCTGCTCGGACCGACAGCGACCGAGCTCGATGACAAGGATGATGCTGCGACGACACGCGACGAGCTCGAATACATACTTCGAAGCGCACGCACACTCATTCCCTCGATCTCCGAGACCGACGTTATCGCGACCTTCTCAGGCACACGGCCAGTACTTGGGGAGGATTTCATGATCCAGAGGTCGGGGCTAGTACCCGGACTTGTGCAGGTTGCCGGCATCCAGTCACCCGGCCTCACCGCGAGCCCTGCGATCGGTGAGTACGTCACTGGACTTCTCGCGCAGGATGGCCTCGATCTGGTCCCGAAGCAGGACTGGCGGCCGCTGCTCGATCGCGCGCCTCACGCGCGCGATCTGTCATTCGAGGAACTCGACCAATTAATCGAGATCAATCCTGCCTGGGGTTCCATTGTCTGCCGCTGTGAGCGAGTATCGGAAGCGGAGATCGTCAATGCGATCCGATCCGGACATCATACCCTCGATGGCATAAAGTTCTACACCAGGGCCCAGATGGGAAGGTGCCAGGGTGGTTTTTGCGGAGCCCGCATCCTCCAATTAATAATGAGAGAGACCGGCTTAGCCGCAGGCGAGATCACAAAGCGAGGAGGAAACACGACCGTAATCGGTGGTGTCGTATGATGTACGGCACCTTCGATGTCGTCGTCCTCGGCGGAGGTGCGGCTGGAATGGCGTCTGCACTTGAGATGGATAGGCGCGGTTGGCGAGTTGCGATAATTGAGCGCGAATCCCGGCTCGGAGGCATTCTTCTCCAGTGCATCCATACCGGATTTGGCCTAATCGAGTTCGACGAGGAACTCAGCGGTCCTGAATTCGCTGAGCGGCTTTCTGACCGCATTCCCGGATCGAAAATCACTGTGTTTGTCGGCTCCACCGTCATTGGATTCGAGTCAATGGAAGAGGGGAAGGGGAAAGCGGCAGGGCAGGTTGTAACTTTCGCTTCAGCCAAAGGTGTGACGCGGCTTGAGTCGCGCGCCGTTGTCCTGGCGATGGGCTGTCGCGAGCGCAACCGAGGAAATGTCCGCATTCCAGGCACAAGGCCGGCTGGCATCTTTACAGCGGGGCTCGCCCAGCGGCTCGTCAACATCGATGGCATAATGCCCGGCAGGGAAGTGGTCATTATTGGTTCTGGCGATATTGGCCTCGTGATGGCAAGGCGTATGGCCTGGTCAGGCGCAAGGGTCCACGCTGTTGTCGAGATCCTGCCCCGCCCTTCGGGGTTGCCCAGAAATGTTGTCCAGTGCCTCAACGATTTCGGGATTCCACTGTATCTTTCCCATGTTACTACCGCTATCAAGGGTAAAGACAGAGTTAGGTCTATCGAGGTCTGCCCGGTCGAAAACGGGGCTCTGGCAATTTCCAAGGCTTTTGAACTCCCCTGCGACACCCTTCTCCTTTCAGTTGGGCTTGTGCCCGAGAACGAGTTGTCCCGTGACGCAGGTGTCCAGCTCAATCCCGCTACCGGTGGTCCACGAGTTGATTCGCAGATGATGAGCTCAAAGAGTGGTGTCTTTGCTTGTGGCAATGTTCTCCACGTTCACGATCTTGTTGACAATGTCGTTGAGGAGGCACGAAGAACCGGTGCCTTCGTTTCCTTCTGGCTCGAAGGTACTCGGCCGTCCCGCGAGATCAAGGTGAAGGCTGGATCCAAGGTCCGATACGTGTGTCCCGGAAGCCTGGACCCAGCATCAAACAACCAGGTGTCGCTTCGGAGCCTTGTCGTGAAGGATGGCGCACAGCTGGAGATTCGCGCAGGTGAGATCGTCGTCAAACGCATCATGAAAAACCACGTCCGACCTTCGGAAATGATCACCTTTAACCTTGGTACCACCGAACTCGGCGCACTCGCGCACATTGACGACGCCACCATCGAGATATCGATACCCTGAGGTGATGCCTATGAAAAGTGACCTGACCTGCGTGACGTGCCCATTCTCCTGTAGCATGGAGGTTGTGGGCCAGGGCCCTGAGGACCTTGTCGTGGTCGGGAACCGATGCAAGCGCGGCTTGGCCTATGCAAAAGAGGAGCTTTTCGCCCCGAAGCGCCTCGTGACCTCAACCCTGCGCATTGTCCCCGAATTTTTGCCAGACTCCGAGCAGTGGGACCTGCCCCGGCGCCTTCCTTGCAGGACGAGGAGTGCCTTCCCACGCGAGCTCATTCCCGAGCTGCTGGAGATCATTCGGACTATCGAAGTGGTTTTGCCCATCAAGTCGGGGGACCTCATCCGCTGTGACCTTCTTGGCACGGGGGTCGATTTGATAGCCACGAGGAGCCTTCCGTAGACTTCGTTCCCTCTGTCCTGGCAGAACGCGCAGTGACTTGTCCATAGGGGTTTTCTGGATTGGGTCAACAACGAAGATAGACATGTTTTGTTTAAGCATTCAAGCAAAGCCAATGGACCAACAGTATCGGAACCGACTGGCTCGACGCCGAAAAGCGCCGTTTCGAATGGGTTTGGCCTTCTGGCCCGTCAATGCTGGCTCCAGAAGCCCTCAGGATGATCTTTGAAAAATCCATGAACCTCTTGGGGAACTTTTCAGGAGTTGATTGTCCAAACTGCCTTCCATTGCTACAGTGCCGTCGCGACCTACAGTCGCGGAGGACAGCTATGCCGGGACTCAACATCACCAGCGAAGTGGGGACGCTAAACAAGGTCATAGTCCACAGCCCCGGCCCCGAGGTCGAGGCCATGACCCCCCGCGAAGCTGCCCAGGACCTCTACAACGACATCATCCCCCTGTCGGCGGTGCGGAAGGAACACGGGCAGCTCAAGGCCTTTTTATCCTGCGTTTCGAGGGTCTACGAACTCGAGGAGCTCCTGGCAGAGTGCCTGGTACCCCGCGACAACCGCTTCGAGTTCCTCGGGATTGTCTCCGACTACTGCCCGATCCGCGACCGGGTCTACGAGCTCATGGCGATGGAGCCCGCAGCCCTCGCCAAGCTGGTCATCGAAGGCCTGCCCTCCCTCCCGGGAAGCCTGTCCCACGCTTTCGCCCCGAGGTCCTTTTCCATGCGCCCGCTGCCGAACAGCTATTTCATGCGCGACACGGCGGCGGTATTCCGCGACTCGGCGGTTTCCTCTGCCATGGCCTTCGACGTGCGCCTCGTGGAATCCCTGGCGACGCGCTTTGTGCTCACGCGGCACCACGAACTCCGCGCCCACGGGCTCCTCCTCGACGGTCCGCGCGACCGCAACCGCTTTATCACCATGGAGGGTGGCGACTTCATCGTGGTATCGCGCAACGTGCTCGCCATCGGCGTCTCGGAGAGGACAACTCCCGACGCCATCGAGATCTTCGCCCGCTCCGCTGCGAGGGCCTTCGACGAACCGCTGACCATCCTCGCCGTCCTCCTGCCCAAGGAACGGGCCACCATCCACCTCGACATGGTCTTCACCCTCATCGAAGCCGACCGCGCCCTGGTCTACGGCCCCCACATCACCGGCCCCGCCCGCTGCCCCGTCTTCCGCGTCGAATCCGCCCCCGGCGGGAGGTACCGCGTCGAGCGCGAGGAGGGTCTCCTGCAAGCCCTGGACGCCCTCGGCCTCCCTATGGAAAGCGTCTTCTGCGGCGACGCCGATCCCCTCTACGAGGAACGCGAGCAGTGGCTCTCGGGCGCAAACTCCTTCGCCTTCGCACCTGGAAAGATCATCATGTATTCCTGCAACCTCCGCACCCTCGACGCCCTGTCCCGCGACGGTTTTGCCATCAGGAGGGCGGAGGATTTCATCAGCGGCGCCGAAAAAGTCGGAAATTTCGGAAAGCTGGCAGTGACCTTCGAAGGCATCGAACTCGCCCGCGGCGGCGGCGGCGCACGCTGCATGACCCTGCCCCTGGAGCGCGCCGAGCCCTGAATGATCCCATGACGCCCGGCCTCAGCCCAGGAAGAGTCCCCTGAGATCCCCGAGCGAAGCCACCGTCCAGGTCGGCTGCCACTCCCCGGGATCCAGTCCCCGCGGATTGTACCAACAGGTATCAATCCCGTAGGCGACGCCTCCAGCGATGTCCGAGCTCAGCGAATCCCCGACCACGACCATCCGCGATCTGTCCGTCAGACCTTCGAGGCCCGCAGCCAGGGCAAAGACCCTCGGATCCGGTTTGGCGAAGCCCACTTCCTCGGAGATCACCACCTGGTCGAAGTCATCCCGTATGGCTGACCGTGCCAACCGTCCGCGCTGGACACGGGTTATCCCGTTCGTAAGCAATATGAGCTTCGCCCGCTCGCGCAGGAAGGCGCAGATCTCCTGGGCTCCCTCGATGAGCCAGCCCTGCATCGACAGCGAGTCGAGGTAACTCTCCCCCGTGATTGTAGCGTCACCCTCGATGCCGAGGGCCGCGAAGAGCTCCGCGAAGCGCCGCGTCTTGAGGCTGTCCCTGTCGAGCGTCCCCGCTTCGACCTCCCTCCAGGCCCTCGAATTGATGGCGACATAGGTTTCGAAGACCCGCCCGTCGACCACCACCCCGAGCTTTCCCAGCGCCTCATCCAGCGCCACGAGCTCCGCGCGTGCAAAATCGAAGAGAGTTTCATCAGCATCGATGAACACCAAGTCGTATCGCTGCATTGCCTGTCAGCCCTCCATCCAGGTCGTGGCGCGCAGCGCCCGGAAAGCGAAATACCAGCCCCAGTTCCACTGAACAGTCGTGGCGCGCAGCGCCCGGAACGCGAAGAGCCGGCTACAGTAGCACTGAACAGTCGTGGCGCGCAGCGCCCGGAACGCGGAACTCCCGTACCAGTAGCACTGAACAGTCGTGGCGCGCAGCGCCCGGAACGCGAAGAGCCGGCTACAGTAGCACTCGCCAGTCGTGGCGCGCAGCGCCCGGAACGCGGAACTCCCGTACCAGTTGCACTGAACAGTCGTGGCGCGCAGCGCCCGGACTCGCTGCCACACGCGCTGCCCGCGTCCTCGCACCCACTACAGCTGCCTAGCTCCGTGCCTGCACGCTCACGCAGCCGCACCCCAGTCTCCCCCGGCTACAGTGATGCAATGGCCACGCCCGAAATGCGTGCCACGCGGCCGCCCAGGGGTGACCCTGATTGGGCAAACCCCGCGAAGCGCCTGGAAGGACAGCAACAGCGCGGGTGTCGTCCAAAAACATGCCCCCGCTTGCGGGGGTATGTTTTTGGACGACAGGCCCCGCTCTCCCAGTTCTTACAACGCCCTCATGTAATCCCCAATCAACTGCATCCCGTCGTCGATCCACAAGTCTCGCATTTCAGGCAGGTCCCATTTCTCACCAGCGTCATATTGCCGCATACCGGGCAGGGATCTCCCTCAAAGCCCTTGATCCTCGCACTCCGCACGCTTTCGCGCCCTTGTGCTGCACCGGCTGCGTTGGCACCCGCATTGACAGCCGGGTTGATGGCCGCAGACTTCTGTGCAGGCACACCCTGCGGCTGCCGCTCGTGGTGGCCTTCGGCCTGGGGCTTGCCCACGATTCCCATGGAGCGCATGGGCTGGGACTGCATCCCGGTGGCCTCGAGGTCCTCAGGCTTGACCTGCCCGAGGTCGTGGCGCTGCATGTAGGCGATCGCGAGGTCGCGGAAAACATAGTCGAGGACGCTCGTGGAGATCTTGATGTAGTCGTGGCCCTGGACCATCCCGTTGGGCTCGAAGCGGGTGAAGGTGAAGGCATCGACGTATTCCTCGAGGGGCACTCCGTACTGGAGTCCGAGCGACACCGCGATGGCAAAGGAGTTGATGATGGAGCGGAAGGCTGCGCCCTCCTTGTGCATGTCGAGGAAGATCTCCCCGAGGCCTCCGTCCTCGTACTCGCCGGTGCGGACAAAGACCGAGTGTCCGGAAATCTTCGCCTTCTGGGTGTAGCCGGCCCGCCTGTTGGGCAGGGCCCTGCGCCTGCCGCGCGGGGCTGCAGGCATGCCGGGAAGCTCAGGCGACTCCTCGCGGAACAGCCGGCCCTGGCGGTCAGCAGGGGTCTTGGCTGCGGGATCCACGAAGTCCACGGGCTCCGACTGGAGGGCCACGATGGAATCGGCGAGGGAATCAGCTCCTGGAGCGAGGGCTGCCAGGGGCTGGGAGAGCTTCGACCCGTCGCGGTAGAGGGCGATGGACTTGAGGCAGGACCTCCAGGCCAGGAGGTGGGCTCCCTTTACATCCTCATAACTGGCTGAATTCGGCATGTTGATGGTCTTGGAGATGGCGCCGGAGATGAAGGGCTGGACGGCGGCCATCATCGCGACGTGGGCTACCCAGGCTATCGCGCGCGTTCCGCGCTTGCCCGAGGGCGTCGCGGTGTCGAAGACGCCGAAGTGTTCGGGTGCGAGGCCCGGTGCGCCTTCGACGCCCATGGTGCCGCAGGCCCAGAGTTCGCCCTCCTCGATGTCGGCCTCGGTGTAGCCGAGGTGGCGGAGGAGGGAAAAGCCCGGCAGGCGGTAGGTGGACTCGGGAACACCGACGGCCTTGTAGCTGTCGGGGCCCAGGACGTGGGGAGCAAAGCAGGAGTCGAGGGAGAAGGCCCCCTTGAGTGCGGCCTCAACCTTGTCGAGGGAGGCGGCCGCGATCCCCTTTGCGAGCAGGGACTCGACTGTGAGCCCGGAGGCGCCGCCCCTCCGCAGGCTGCCGTGGCCGAGGGCGTAGATCTCGATGTCAGCGATCGAAGCCTCGGGGTAGCCCAGGGCACGGAGGGCAGGGGGCACGCTCGTGTTGATGATCTTGAAGTAGCCGCCACCGGCGAGTTTCTTGAATTTCACGAGGGCATAATCGGGCTCGACGCCGGTGGTGTCGCAGTCCATGAGGAGGCCGATTGTACCAGTTGGGGCAATCGCGGTGACCTGGGCGTTTCGGTAGCCGTGCTTTTCCCCGAGCGCGAGGGCCTCGTCCCAGGAGTCCTTCGCGGCCTTTGCGAGATTGGCGGGGCAGTGGCCGGCACGGAGGCTGGTCGGCAGCACGGTGAGGGCCTCGTACTCGGCCGCGGGGGCGTCGTAGGCCGCACGGCGGTGGTTCCGGATGACGCGGAGCATGTGCTCCCTGTTGGCCTCGTAGCGCGCGAAGGGTCCCCAGGCCCCCGCCATGCGCGCGGACTGCGCGTAGGCCTCTCCCGAGAGGATGGCTGAAAGGGATGCGGCTACGGCGCGGCCCTCCTCCGAATCGTAGGCGAGCCCCATGACCATGAGGAGGGAACCGAGGTTGGCGAAGCCCAGGCCGAGGGTGCGGTAGTCGTAGCTTCTCCGGGCGATCTCGGCCGAGGGAAACTGGGCCATGACTACGGAGATTTCGAGCACGAGGGTCCAGAGGCGGATCGCGTGGCGATAGGCCGCGTCGTCGAATTTCCCGGTCTTTACGTTGTAGAAGGCTAAAAGGTTGAGCGAGGCGAGGTTGCAGGCTGTGTCGTCGAGGAACATGTACTCGGAGCAGGGATTGGAACCGCGGATTTCCCCGTCCTCGGGGCAGGTGTGCCATTCGTTGACCGTCCCGTGGTACTGGAGCCCCGGATCGGCGCACTTCCAGGCGGCCTTGGCGATCTGGTCCCAGAGCTCGCGAGCCTTGATGGTCTTCATGATCGAGCCATTCGTGCGGCTGGTCATCGACCACTCGCCGCCCTCGAGGACAGCCTTCATGAATTCGTTGGAGAGCCTGACTGAGTTGTTGGAGGCCTGGCCGGCTACCGTGTTGTAGGCTTCTCCTTCCCAGGAAGTGTCGTAGCCGGGCAGGTCGAGGCTCTCGTCGCCCTGGCGGAAGCGCGACAGTTGCTGGTGCAGCCAAGGCGGGGGGACACCCGAGCGGAGGGCGTCACGGACGGCGCGGCGCAGCGCGGGGTTGGCGGTAAAGGAGAGCCGCGCGTCGCCCTCGAGGCCGTGGGCCTTGAAGGCCGCGAGGATGTCCGCTCCGTGTCGCTTGAGCATGGCCGACCCGACCGCGAGGCTGGCGACCTTGTACTCTTCCTCGGCCTTCCAGTTCACGAAGGTCTCGATGTCGGGGTGGTCGTCGTCGAGGATGACCATCTTGGCGGCGCGGCGCGTCGTCCCGCCGGATTTGATGGCGGAGGCGGAGCGGTCCGCGATCTTGAGGAAGGAGATGAGGCCGCTCGATACCCCGCCTCCGGAGAGGTGCTCGTTCTTTCCGCGGAGCCGGGAGAAGTTCGAGCCGGTTCCAGAGCCGTACTTGAACAGGCGGGCCTCCCTGGTGACGAGGTCCATGATGCCGCCCTCGTTTACAAGGTCATCCTGGATGTCGAGGATAAAGCAGGCGTGGGGCTGGGGCCGCGCGTAGGCTGACTCGCTCTTTTTTACCTCGCCGGAGACTGGGTCGACGTAGAAGTGACCCTGGGGAGGACCCTCGATGCCGTAGGCTGCATTGAGGCCGGTATTGAACCACTGCGGGCTGTTGGGCGCTGCCATCTGGTGGGCGAGCATGTGGACGATCTCGTCGTAAAAGGCTGCCTCGTCTTCCTTGCCGTCAAAGTAGCCAGCGCCCTTGCCCCACTGGAGCCAAGTTGTGGCCAGGCGGTGGAAGACCTGCCGGGCGTCGTGCTCGGCTCCCGGTTTCGGGGAGGCTCCGGCCAGGCCTTGCTGGCTGGCGGGAACCCGCGTGCGCCATTCCTCAGCCCTGTCGGCAGGTACTCCAGCCTTGCGGAAGTACTTCTGGGCCAGGATGTCCGCAGCTATGGGACTGAAGCCACCCGGGACGATTGCGCCTTCCATCTTGAAGACAACCCGACCGTCAGGATTGCGGATCTCGCTTGTCCTGGTCTGCCATTCAATACCCTCGTAGGGCCCATTTCCTTTCGAGGTAAAGAAGCGGCCTATTTTCATGATCCCTCCCGCAGAGCCTAACAATTTCCGGATAGTCTACCTTCTATGGTGGTGGAAGCCGGTGACTCCACAATGTATTGGGATACAGGGGATTGAAGCAAGGGGAAAAGACAGGAGGCGTTGGCTGGTTTCGGTGAATCGGTATATACTTATGTTGACGCCTGTGTGGTAGGGCGGGAAAACTGGGGGCTTGCGCGGGTATTCCCGTATCGTGGGAATTCGCGGACGCCGATAATGGGGTTATCCATGCGTACCGCCGTCCTCATTTATGCCGGATCGATGACTGAGCAGGCCCTAGTCCCGCTTGGGGGAGGGCCCTCAGCCCTTGAGCGTGTTCTCTCCTTCGCGGGGGCCATCCCCGATTCGCTGGGCTGTCGGCTCCTCCAGGGCAGCCTCGAGCTGCCCGCTACTGCTTGCCAGGTGATCCGGAGGCAGGCATGGACTGACGCCGCTGTCCTCGAGGAGGCCCAGGCCTTCTGTGCCAGCCTGGGAGAGCCGCCTGAAGCCCTCGTCCTGGTCAAGGGAGACGAGCCCTTCCTCGACCTTGAACTCACCCTTAAGATGCTTGCCGCCCATAGGCGCTACCGCGCGGAGTATTCCTTCGCAGACGGTTATCCGGCAGGACTTGCTCCCGAAATCGTTCATCCGAGGATACTGCCCGCCCTCCAGGCCCTCGCCGCCAAGTCTCCTCGGCCTCCCGCCCGCGACTGGCTGTTCACGGTCATCCAGGGCGACATCAACTCCTTCGACATCGAGACGGAGATTTCTCCGAAGGACCTCCGCGACCGCAGGATCGTCCTGGCCTGCGACACAAAGCGGAACCTCCTCCTGGTGGAGCGCTTTCTCGCCGCAGGGCTGCGGAACGCGGCCACAGCCCTCGACATGATCCCCTCCCATCCCGAACTCGCGCGCACCCTTCCCGCCTTTGTGGCTGTTCAGGTCGTCGGGGGCTGCCTTCAGACCTGTGCCCTCTGCCCCTGGCCTGCCCTGGGTGCTGCCGCCGGTCTTGGCGTCCTCGAGCGCAGGGATTCCATGCCCCTGGCACGATTCGATGCACTGATGGGCGGCCTTTCGGCCTTTTCTGGCGATGCGGTCGTAGACCTTTCGCTCTGGGGGGAGCCCTCCCTCCACCCGGAATTCCCCCAGCTGGTCGATGCGGTGCTTTCGAAGCCGGGTCTCTCCCTCATCGTGGAGACTTCGGGCCTCGGCTGGGGTCCCGGCGTCCTGGAAGCCATCGCTGCGCGTCATCCCGATCGCATCGACTGGATCGTCTCCCTCGATGCCGCAAGCCCTGAAATGTACCAGAAGCTCAGGGGGGAGGGCTGGACGGAGGCCCAGGCCTGTGTCGACCGCCTCCTTTCCCTGTGGCCCCAGCAGACCCATCCCCAGATGCTCCGCACCACAGACAACGAGGAGGAACTCGAAGCCTTCTGGCGCGGCTGGAAAAAGAGAAGCGACAAGGTCATCGTTCAGAAGTACTCCCGCTTTGCCGCACTTCTTCCCGAGCGGAAGGTTGCCGACCTCTCGCCCCTCGTGAGGAAGCCCTGCTGGCACCTCGCCCGCGACCTGGCCGTACTGATCGATGGCGGCGTGCCCCCCTGCCGCGAACTCACCCGGGATACAGGCAGCCTGGGGAACCTCTTCCGGGGCCTCTCGTCCGAGGATCCGGGAACGCCGGCCTTCTTCGAATCCGCCCTCGCCCGGATCTGGGAGTCCGGCGCGGCGATGCATGCTGCGCATTGCTCAGGTGACCTTCCCGAGACCTGCAGGGAGTGCGATGAATACTATACCTATAACGCTTAGTGACGGCGCCGTGCCCTACACGGTCGTAGGGGGCTCGCGTGGTACTGCCGGTCCCCCAGGCGTGCCCGTCTCACTGGTCATCCTCGACCGGGGTCCAAGACTCTTCCGCAGCGAGACCCTCCGCGATTTCGACAAGCTTGGCTTTGACTCCATCCTCTGCGTCGAGGAAAAGGGCGAGCTCTTCGACGTCGAGACACTGTGCCAGCGCTTTCCCAGGCTTCGCTTCATCGTACTCGGCGCTCCGGCCGACATGGGAACCCGCGTCAACATCGCAATCCGGGAATCGAGCGCACCCTACGTGTTTGTCCTGTGGAACGACATGGGCCTGTCGACCGCTGGCCTCTCGGGGCGTTTCTTCGAGCGCCTTGTGGAGCAGGATCTCCTTTGTCTCGCTCCCTTCCTGTCCTCGGGCAAGGGCGAGCCGATACCCACCGCAGCGACGCCAGCCCTCCACCACTCGAGCCTCAAGATCCTCCCGCTGTCGGCCGGCAAGGACGCTACGGCGAGCCTCTATCCCTTTGATTACTGCGGCATCTATTCGAAGGAACGCTTCACCCTCCTGGGCGGCTACGATGGCCGATTGGCCAACCCCTTCTGGCAACGCCTCGACTTCGGCTTCCGCGCCTGGCTCTGGGGGGAAGAGATCCGCCTCGCCCAGGCCCTCCGTGTCAATTATGACGAAGCTCCGCCCGAGGCTGACGAGTCCATCGATGCGGACTACCGCTGGTTCTGGCTCAAGAACGTGGCTCCGCAGTTCCGGGGTGACACGGCGGTCCTTTCCCGCCGCCGCCGCCTCGAGTACCTCCTGTCCAGGAGGCGCGAACCCCTCCAGGCCCTCGCCGAATTCAAGGCAGCCCGCGAGTGGGTGGCGCTCAACCGCTACCGTTTCCGCTCGGATGCAAACAGCCTTGTCGATCTCTGGGAGGATGACGCACGGTGAGTGCCAGTGATCCTGTCCTGTCAGTGGCCGTCGGCCCTCTGGTCGCTGGCCCCTTGGGCATCATCGTGCAGGCGCGCCTGGGCTCCACGCGGCTTGCACGGAAGACGCTCCTGCCATTGGGTGGGGCGACCCTGCTCGACATGGCCCTCGCGCGGCTGTCCCTCGTGCCGGCGGATTCCCGGATACTGGCCACCGACGCAGCCAGCGCTCCTGAGCTGGGGCCGGTCGCGGCGAGGAACGGCTTTGCCCTCGTGGTGGGTTCGGCCGAGGACGTCCTTTCGCGCTACTGCGATGCCATCAGGGCCCATGGCCTCGCCGGCGGACTGGTTCTCCGCGCCACGGGGGACAATCCCTTGGTCTGCCACGAGGCGGCTATAGAACTCATCAGAACGCGTGGTGGACTGGGCTTCGACTATTCAAGCTACTCCGGCCTTCCACTCGGGATGGGAGTCGAGCTGGTGTCGGCGGCTGCCCTCCTTCGGGCCGAGCGCGAGGCTGTGGCTCCGGACGAGCGCGAGCATGTCTGTCCCTACCTCTACCGCTATCCCGACCGCTTCTCGATCGACCGCCCCGAGGCTCCTCTGGCTTTCCGCTTCCCCGCCGGCAGGGTGACAGTCGACCTTCCCGAGGATTACGATATAATGTTGCGCCTGTACGGTGCCTACTACGACGGTTCGCCCATACCGAGCCAGACCATCCTCGACGCGCTGCGTTCCGCTTCCGGAAACCAGGCAAAGGCGGGAACCTGACCATGCACATCATGATCGTCCCTTCGGTGGCGAAGGGCAACGGCTCGGGCCACATAGTCCGCTGCTTCCGGCTCGCCCGCGCCCTCGGTCCGGCGGCTGCGGTGTACCTGCCCGCAGCCAAGACGAGTGATTCCTGGAGTGCTGCCGAACTCACCCTCGCATACTCCCGTGAGCTTGAGGGCATAAGGATCATCGACGAGCCGAGCCAGGCCTTCGGAGCCGACCTCGTCGTCCTCGACCGCCGGGCCAGCTCCCTCGAGGAACTGAGATTCTGGGAAAGTCTCGCCCCGGTCCTTGCCCTCGACGAGGGCGGAGCTGCCCGGTCGGCAGCCACCTACCTCATCGACATCCTCCCCCGGGCGAAGCGCAGCTTTGACCAGCAGCTTCCTTCCGCCAACCGCGTCTCGGCTGGCTTCCTCGACCTTCCCCTGAAGCGACGCCCAAAACCCGCGGCCTTCCGCCGGATCCTCCTTTCCTTTGGTGGGGAGGACCCTGCGGGCCTGTCCATCCCCCTGGCCAGGGATCTCCTTGCAACCGGGCTCGTCCAGGCTTCGGACCTCACCATCGTGTCAGGTGCCCTCAACGGGGGCATGCCCCACCAGGGCCTCGAGGGTGTCACGGTCATCGGCGCCGTGCAGGATCTCAAGGAGCACCTCCATACCTGGGACCTCGTGCTCACGCAGTTCGGACTCACCGCCTACGAGGCGGCCTGGGCAGGCTGTGGGGTCCTTCTCCTCAATCCGAGTGCCTACCATCAGCGCCTTTCGCGCGTCGCGGGCTTCCCCGAACTCGGGGTCAGACGTGCGCGGCGGGGAGCCCTCGCCCGATTCCTCCAAAACCCGGTCCCGGTCCTGGCCAGGGTAGCGGCCATCCTTCCGAGGGAGCCCGAATCCCTTGCGGCCTTCATTGGCAGCCTGGAGGTCTCCGGCCCCGTCAACTGCCCAGCCTGCGGTTGTCGCGAACGCCTGGCCCTCTGGCGCAGCCCTTCACGAAGCTATTTCCGCTGTCCCTCCTGCGGGATGCTCTACCTTACGCGCTTTGGCTCGAAGCGCTCCGCTCCCTACACCAAGGACTACTTTTTCGAGGAGTACCGCAGGCAGTACGGGAGGAGCTACCTCGACGACTGGTCCAGCCTCGTTGCGATGGCCGAGGGACGGCTCGAGCGCATCGAAGCCCTCGCTGGCGCAGCCACTGGCCCAGCAGGCCAGACCCTGGGTCGGACGAAGGGACTGTCGCTTCTCGACGTGGGTTGCGCCTATGGGCCCTTCATGGAGGCTGCCCGTGGGCACGGGCACGAGGCCTATGGAATTGACATCTCGGTCGACGCCGCCCGCTATGTCAGGGACAAGCTTGGGCTGCCTGCCACCGTAGGGGATTTTTCTGACAGCAGTGTCGTGGAGAGCCTCAGCGGTCCCTTTGATGCCCTGTCGATGTGGTACGTGATCGAGCATTTCGATAACGTCGATGCTGTTCTCCGGAACGCGTCGGCCCTGCTCCGTTCCGGTGGCATCCTGGCCCTCTCGACCCCTTCAGGCGAGGGAGTGTCTGCACGGCTTTCGAGGAACTCTTTTTTCCAGTCCAGCCCTGAGGACCACTTTACGATCTGGGAGCCCTCCCGCGTTCGAAACATCCTCGCCGCCCATGGTTTCAAGCTGGAAAGGATCAGGATGACAGGCCATCACCCCGAGCGTTTTCCCCTTGCTAGGCGCCTTGGCGCGGGCAGCGGGGCCAGGTCCCCGGGTCTGCCCCTCAGCCTGGTGCTGGCTCTGCTGGGCCTCGTTTCGCGGCTCTTCGGCCTCGGCGATACCTTCGAGATCTACGCACGGAAGACGGCTCCCGATACGGAACAGGGTAGGGCGGTTCCTTCCACCGAAAGTACGGTCAGGGCGATCATGGGAAGCACCGATCCCTCGCCCCTCGCCGGTTCCCGCCTGCCCTGATAGAGTGACTCCCATGACAGTCTTCATTCTAGGTGCCGGGGTGATGCAGATGCCCGCCATCGCAGCTGCGCACGAACTCGGCTGGAGGGTTGTCGCGGCTGACGGCAATCCCGCAGCTCCGGGGGTTGCCGACTGCGATGCCTTCCATCATGTCGACCTCAAGGACCATAGCGGACTCCTTGAAGTGGCCAAGGGAGTGCAGGCCCGGGGCGGGCTCGACGCTGTCTTCACCGCGGGCACGGATTTCTCGGCCGTCGTTGCCTGGTTGGCCCATCAGCTCGGGCTACCCGGCCATAGCCCCGAAGCAGCCAAGGCTGCTTCTGACAAGCTTGTCATGCGCTCCCGCTTTGCCAGAGCCGGTCTTCCCTCGCCGCGCTTCGCCGAGTTCAGTGCCCCCATGGCCCCATCCGCGTCTCTCCCCGAAGGACTCGAGCTCCCCCTCGTGGTAAAGCCCGCCGACAACATGGGCGCCCGCGGCTGCCGCCTTGCCACCAGCCTCCCCGAACTCCGACAGGCCATCGAGGTGGCCCTCCCCCTGAGCAGGAGCGGCCGCGTCATCGTCGAGGAGTACATCGAGGGCCCCGAGTTTTCCATCGATGCCCTTGTCTACGATGGAGAGTTCAGGATCAGGGGCTTCGCCGACCGCCACATCCACTTTGCCCCCTACTTTGTCGAACTGGGGCATACCATGCCCTCCACCATCGCTCCTGCGATCCGGGAAGAGGTTCTCCGCGTCTTTGTGGCTGGGGCCCGGGCCCTCGGGCTCAGTCATGGTGCTGCCAAGGGCGACATGAAGTGGTGTCCTTCCCGGGGAGGACCCTTTATCGGGGAGATCGCGGCAAGGCTCTCTGGCGGCTACATGTCGGGCTGGACCTGGCCCTATGCCTCGGGTCATGACCTCACCCGTGATGCCCTCCTCCTGGCTGCCGGGCTCCGCCCTCCCGCCGACTTCGTGGATCGCGGCGGCAGCTCGGCGGAGCGGGCCTTCATGTCGATCCCCGGCCGGGTTGTCGGCATTTCAGGCCTCCGTGCTGCCAAGATTTACCCTGGAATCAAGGAGCTCTTTGTACGGGTCAGGCCCGGCGACGAAGTTGTCTTCCCCTCTAACAACGTCGAGAAGTGCGGGAACCTCATTTCCCAGGCGGACAGCGTCGAGGAGGCTAAGGCCAGCGCCGAGGCTGTGATCCGGGGCATCGTCGTCAGGCTGGAAGCCCCCAACCCTGCTACCGACGCCTTCCTCGCGGGTAGCCTGCCCACTGGAGCCTGGCCGCCCCCGGCCTTCGAGCTGCCCCCAGACCTGGCCTCCCTGATCGAGAACCTGCCCGACTACCTTCCTGCCTTCGTGCAACCTGGCATGGAGTCCCAGATCCTCGCGGTTGCCTCCCTCAGCCAGGCTGCCTCCTTCCACGGACGCGACTGGGCTGGTCGTAGCCTGGCCGAGTCGGCCGAACTCGCCTGCAGCCTGGCCGGAGCAACCCTCGTGATAGCTGCTCATGCGAAGGGACTCGCGCCTTCAGCCACGGATCGGGCCCTCGCCGGGCCCTTCTGGAAAGCCCTGGTCCGGGGTGGCGCTTCTGCGGGTCTCTATGTCCTGGACGCCGAAGGGGCGGGGAGCCGGACTGCGTGAAGCGACTCAAGCCGCTTTTCGCCTTCCTGACATTTCTTTCTTTCCTGATGGCCCTCCCCCTGGCTGCCGCCGACAGCGAGCCTAAGGCTGCAGCTGGCATCGGTCTCGCGGCTGCCGCTGAGCGGCTCAAGGCCCGCCTTTCCTGGGATCCCCTCACTGGTTCCGGCAGCTTCGAACGCGGCGGTGACCGAATCTCCTTTGCCCTGGATGTGCCTGTGGCACTTTGGAACTATGCCGAGTCGCTGACGATTCCGTCTCCTGCGAACGGAGAGACAGGTCCACTCCTTCAGGATCAGACCCTGAGCTCCTTCGCCAGCCGCTTCGGTGCATCCGAGTCTGCGCGCGCTACGCATTTCTCGGTGGCAGCCATCCTTATCGATCCTGGCCACGGCGGCAAGGATACAGGAGCGATCGGAGAGCATAAGGTCGGGGGAAAGACCCTCCGCGTCGTCGAGAAGGACCTCGCCCTCGAGGTGGGCCGGAAGGTCCGGGACGCGTTGAAGGCCCGCTTCCCTGATAAGCGTGTGCTCCTTT
>CAIJMU010000099.1 GCA_903821875.1 uncultured Spirochaetota bacterium | reverse complement strand
TGGTCGTGTTGAAGATGGCGATGATGGCGTTGACCTTTTCGACGTCATCGGTGCGCCACGATCCGAAGGTCAGGCTGACCTTGTCGGCCGCTGTGGCGAGCATCGGCAGGGCAACCAGCAGGGCCAGCATCAGCAAGGGAATCCGGGAAATCCTCATGGAACTCTCCTTTGAAAACGTGATGCTGGAGTATGACCCCAATCACGCAATCCGTAGAGGGTTGCATGTACCGGTCTTGTCCCCGTTTTGTACCTGCCAGTCTCCCGGCGGCGGAACAGCGGCACCGGGACTCATGAGCCTAGAAGAGCCCCGAGCTGCGCGCCATCCTGATGGCCACCATCCTGTCGGAGGCTCCGAGCTTGTCATAGATTCGGCTGATGTAATTGCGAACGGTCTGCGGTGCCATGCAGACCCGCTCCGCTATTTCGTCGTTATGGCTTCCAGCCACCATGAGGCCCAGGACCTGACGCTCCTTCCGCGTCAGGGCATCGTACCAGGGGGGCACCTCGCCGGAAGCCCCTTCCCCTGTACCGCTGCCAACCAGGGCCTGCACGACGCGCGGGTCGAGCTGCAGCGCGCCGGAGAGCGCCGCGCGGATGGAGGCCAGAAGCTCGGTGGTGGGAATGCTCTTGAGAAGGTAACCGCACACCCCGTAGCGAAGGGCCTCGCGGACATACTCGTCGTCCTCGAAGGTCGTCAGCATCAGGATTTTCAGCATTGGGTATTTCGACTTGATGACGCGCGTCGCGGCGACCCCGTCCATGACGGGCATCCTGACATCCATGAGCACCAGGTCGGGCTTCAGCTCGTCCACCGCATCCACCGCCTCTCGCCCGTTCTCGGCTAATCCACAGACCTTGTAACCGTCGGCGGCCGACTCAAGGACGGCCTTGAGGCTCTCCGAGAACAGGGTCTGGTCATCGACGATGAGGATGCGCGTCATGATCCCTCCGCAAAGGCTGCCCGGGGAATCCGGGCCCAGATTGTGAAGCCGTGGACCGTGCCCTGGTAGTCGAGGGTCCCTCCGAAGGGGGCGAGCCTCTCCCGCATCCCGGCGAGACCTATGCCCTCGGTCACCTGCCCGGCACCGAGGCCGTTGTCGGCCAGACGGAGGGTCAGTTCCTCCGAGTCGAGCCTGATACCCACCGAGACCCTTGTGGCCTTGCCATGGACGAAGACGTTCGTAAGCCCCTCCTGGATGAACCTATAGAGGACAAGTTCCAGGGCGGGAGGGATGTCATCCGGGGGCGGCCCGCCGGAAAGCTCGACATCGACGGAGGTAGCCTGGCCGAAGGTCCGGCAGAGCTGGTGGACGCGGTTCATGAAGGCCTCGGGCCGCTCCGTGCCGAGCCGGAGCTGCCGCAGGGCCTGCCGGACCTCCTGGAGGCCTGCACGGGCCGACTCCTCGGCCGAGGCCAGGAGTTCGCGCAACCTGTCGTGGTCGCGGTCGAGGAGGACCGCGGCGGCCTGCAACACCATCGTCTGGTTGGTCATCGTGTAGCCGACGATGTCGTGGATTTCCCGCGTTATGCGCAATCGCTCACGCTGCATGGAAGCCTGTTCCACGGTCGTCGTCATCTCCTGGAAGCCGACGTTGGCGAGGATGACCTGCTGGACGGCCTCCTTGAGCTGGGAGACCTCCGCTTCAGCCTCGCGCCGCTTCCTGAAGGCCACCTTGAGCGCCCAGGCCCCCGCCACCATGGCGAGTCCCAGGGCACCCATCGCAAGAAGGGTCTCGCGCGTCGCGGCATTCACCTCCTGGCCCCAGGCGGTCCTCGGCCCCTGACCCGAAAGGAAGAAGGCCAGCTCAAGGAGGGCCACCAGGGGTCCCCAGACTGCCGGCAGGGCAAGGACGGACATTACGAGGATGGGGGCCATGACCAGGAGGCGGAAGGTGTTCGGAAAGCCCGGTGGAATCAACATGAGCTGGATGGCCGTTGCCCAGACAAGGAGAAGAAGGCTGGCCGGGAAGACCCCGGGCTTCGCGAAGACGAGGAAGCTTCCTGCGATGAAGCCGAAGGCCACAAGCCAGGGTATGTAGGTCGCCGAGGCAATTCCCCTCTGGGCAGACAGGCCCTCTCCGCCGAGGACCAGGGCTGCACCATGGAGGAGGGCGAGAAGCCCGAAGGGAAGGAGGAGGCTGGAATCGGGAAAGCGGAGTTTCATCCGGACCATGATAGTCCTCGGGGGCGGATGACGCCAGCGATGGAGCCCCGCCCGACTCCGTCTTGCTTGACGGCTCACTTAGGTGACCGTACAATAGCGAAATGAGCCTCAAGAACGTCCTCACGCAGGACTCGATCGTTTTGCACCTCAAAGGCAGCACCAAGGAAACCATCATCGACGAGCTGCTGGCAGCAGCCTCGAAAAGCGGCAAGATCAAGGATCTCGCCTCGGCACGGAAGTCGGTCCTCGAGCGGGAACGGCGCATGAGCACAGGTATGAAGCATGGAATCGCCATACCTCACGGGAAGACCGATGCGGTCGATTCACTGGTAGCCTGCATCGGAGTTTCCGACCTGGGGGTGGACTTCGAGGCCCTCGATCAGCTGGATTGCAGGATTTTCATCCTGACCCTGTCACCGGCGGACAAGACCGGACCCCATCTCCAGTTCCTTGCCGAGGTGAGCCTCCTGTTCAGGAGCGAGGAAAAGCGAAATGTCATTCTCGCGGCCAGGACCGCAGCCGAGGTCATCGCTGTCCTGACTGATACGGACTCCTGAGCCGCGGCTTCCTGAACAGTCCTGCCTGGTACGGGAGCGAAGCCCTGGTCAATAAAGGCCAAAAAGGCCCGCCGGGAATTCCGGGCGGGCCTTTTCGTTTCCAGCCGCCTCTGCGCCCTGGAGGGATTTCCTACTCGA
>CAIJMU010000098.1 GCA_903821875.1 uncultured Spirochaetota bacterium | reverse complement strand
GATCGCTGGCTGGCCCTGCTGTGGTACGGCCAGGACATCGACCTCGAAAGCCCCCGGTTTCGGGGCTTGGATTCGGACATCCAGGAGGCGGCGAACATGATGGCTCTGTTCACTAAGTCGAAACGAGCACGCTGGGCCTACGACCGTCGCATGGACTGGATCAGCCGCGTCAAGGACTGGCACATCGTCGACCGGGCCGAGGGCAGGGCTGAAGGCAGGGCTGAAGGCTTGGCCAAAGGCTTGGCCGATGGGAGGGCCGAGGGAGCCTTGGAAACTGCACGACGGATGAAGGCACGCGGAATTGATCCTGTAGTAATTGTAGAATGCTCGGGCCTGACACCCGAAGAAGTGGAAAAGGCCTGAGAATGTGCCTGAACCCCGCGGGCTTGATGCCAGACCCGCGGGGTCAGACTCCAGGCCCGTTTAAAAGCAAACCTTCAATCGATGTGAGAATCTTTTCCGCCATCATGATTTCTGTCTGTGCCAGGCCCACATCGATGGGCGAAAAAATGTCATAATCCGCGCTCTGTCTGTCGTCAAAAAGCGTCTGTATGTCCTTGGCGAAATCTTTCGGGAGAAGGCCGGGTTTGAGGATTTCACGATTGAATGCTCCGATCAACTGTCCATGCGATGAATAGCTCAAGCCTTGTTCAAGCAGGCATGCTGAAATGGCGTGAAATGCGCAGTAGTAGGCCCTTGATACGGCATCCGCAAACTGGCCACCTTCGAAGTCGAGTTTGGCGGTGGTCAGTTTTTCGCGCGCCTTGGCGAGCGTGAGGGCAACCTCCTCTTTCACACCGCAATCCCTTCGCGGGCTACATTGAGCCCGATCGGAAAAGCCGATCTTCGCTTCCAGTCTTCAGGCATCATCACCAAGGCGCTCACGAGAGCCTCATAGGTCTCCATCATCGAGACTTCTATGTCACGGACTTTGTCCTTGATCGAGGGGTCAACCCTATCGAAGAGGATGAGAAAGTCATAATCGGAATCTATCCTGGCGTCTCCCCGTGCCCTCGAGCCGAAGAGTATGATGGTTCGCAGGTTAGCGGGAAATGCTTCCCGAATTTCCCTGGCAAAAGCGATTGCAACCCCATCGGGGCAAGGTGAAGCTTGGGGGGCAAGGTTTGGTGTCCGTGTTTCCATGTGGAAATGGTAGCACCAACGGCTGGCTCATTCAAGGCGAGTGGACTGCGCCTGAAAGCTCGCCATAGTGAGGTCGAAATTCGGGTGACGAACCCACGGGGTTCGACCCTCGCCACGACAAAGCCTGACAAGGCAATGTGGCTGAACCCTGCCCGAATTTCACCTCGCTCGCTGAAACCAATCTTTTCCTGCGATTTTCTCGAAATGCAAGTTCGCCCCGACGGAGCACGCTCGGCGATCGCCGTAGGCGCGCGTCCATGCGCGCCAATCTACCCGGAGCCCCAGTGGCTTCACTGCATCCAGGCAGTCAGGGATACCTCGTCATCCATGACGCCGCCGAGCGAGCTCGGCGATTGCCGTGGGCGCGCATCCATGCGCGCCATCGTCATCCATGACGCCGCCGAGCGAGCTCGGCGATCGCCGTGGGCGCGCGTCTATGCGCGCCTGGAAGGGCGGCCTTGCCGGACTTCGGCGATGAGGCTATGTTCAGAACAGGGATCGATCGCTGGCTGGCCCTGCTGTGGTTTGGCCAGGATATCGACCCCGAAAGTCCCAGGTTCAGGGGCTTGGATTCGGACATCCAGGAGGCGGCGAACATGATGGCTCTGTTCAATAAGTCAAAGCGGGCACGCTGGGCCTACGACCGTCGCATGGACTGGATCAGCCGCGTCAAGGACTGGCACATCGTCGACCGGGCTGAGGGCAGGGCTGAAGGCTTGGCCAAAGGCTTGGCCGATGGGAGGGCCGAGGGCCTAATCGATGGCAAAGCCGAGGGAGCCTTGGAAACTGCACGACGGATGAAGGCACGCGGAATTGATCCTGTAGTAATTGTAGAATGCTCGGGCCTGACACCCGAAGAAGTGGAAAAGGCCTGAGAATGAGCCTGAACCCCGCGGGCTTGATGCTCTGCTGTATTCCAGCGAAGGCAAGAGGACAGGACAAGCCGCAGGACCTGCCCGCTTCGTGAGGTTTGTCTCCAAAGGTTTGGCCCCTTCACGTCATAGCAAATCTAAAGCCATGCTATGGATAGCAAGGATATACTGAGCGAGAAGGCACCAATGACCTGAGGGCAAACCTGCGTCTCTTCCCTGCGGTCGCCATCACAGGCCCCCGCCAGTGCGGAAAGTCAATGCGGCCCAGCTCATCTGCATCGGCGAGCTTGAGATGGCGTCAGGAATTCCTAAAAAGCCTTGTCGAACGCGATCTGCCCATGCTTGGAACGCGGGTCTCCAGGGTGGCGATGGAGCGCTTCCTCTCGATGTGCTCGCATCTGCAGTCCCAGATCCTCAACGCCGACAAGCTTGGCTCTTCCCTCGACTTGAGCGGGCCGGCCGTGCCTGCCCGCCTCGAGTTTCTCCAGGAAGCCCTATTTGTGCGTATCCTTCCCGCATGGAATGGCAAGCTGAAAAAGCGCCTGGTCAAGGCGCCAAAACTCTACATCCGCGACACGGGACTTGTTCACGCGATGCTCGGAATCGCCAGCCCCAATGAGCTCCTTGCCCATCCGGCCTTCGGTTCCAGCTGGGAGGCCCTCTGTGTCGAGACCCTCGTGGCTACGATGCCTGGCGCGCGCATCGTACTACCGGAGTTCCGGAGGCGCAGAACTCGACGTGGTCCTTGAAACTGAGTCTCGCCGCCATGCCTTCGAATTCAAGGCTTCGAGCGCCCCGAGGCCGACGCGCGGCTTCCATTCGGCCATAGCCTCTATCCAGGCTGACCACTCGTTCCTAATTAGCATCATCGAAGGTTCCTATCCCATCGACCCAGCGATGACCGCATGCGGGCTGCGCGACTGTCAAGGTTTGCTTGCGGCCGGGCGCGGGGTCTGATCCTGAGGACGCCTCGTTTCCACGGCCGGTTCTGTCGGTCGAGAAAACGTTCGCCAAAGACCGACCAATTGCCACCATAATCGCTGAACCACGTCCCTAAAAAGGGATACTGCTTCAGGAAATCCGCTTTCACTGTGACTGCAGCCGCTTCGAGCTTAGCCTATTTTTCGGCCTCGCTGGGCGCGCAGGCCACTAGGGCTAGGCTCAGGAGCACAAAGCCCACGAATGCCACTACCAATTTCGTCCTCACGTTCTCCTCCTTGAAAGTGCTGGAATGCTCAACGCAGGTTCGCTTGCATCGACCTGATCTTGGTAGACCCCCGGACAACGCGAAGGCTGGATCGTATTGCCCTCCCATGTTTATTTCCAAGTCCTGTACGGTACAGTAGCAAGAACCTCGACCTGCGGCTTGAGGAAGCGGACTAACGGGACATCCAGGTAGAAATGCAAGTCAGGGCACGCGGTGCCCTGGACAACCGCATCGAGCTCGAGGTGTTCCGCGGATTGAAGAAGGGGCCCGAGTGGGATAATTTTGGGCTCGGGCTCAGGAAATGGCTCACTCTCCTTGCGGAGGGTGACAAGCTCGATCCGGAGGATCTGCCAGTAGTGATGGCAGACGGCGACGTGCGGGAGGCACTTGAAATCATGGCAAGCTTTACGCTTCAAGACCGTGAGCGGTATCTGTACGAGAGGCGCCAGGACTTCGAGTGGAGCCGCAATGCAGAAATGGCGGAGGCGACGGGTCTTTCGATGACTGAGATCGAGGAGTTGTAAGCACGAGGTCTCCTTGATGAGACTCTCGCCACAGCAAAATCCCAAAACGAAGCCCGGCCGGATCCTTCCCGAACTTTCTTTCGCGCGCAGAACCCACTCTTTTCCGGCGATTTCTCCCACCAAACGCAAGCAGGGCAGATCTGATGGAGCCCTCCAGGCTTAATGCTCGGTTTATGCCACGGAGGAGGGTACAGCTGCTTAGGACAGGGTTCCCTTGACTTTAAGAACATGAATTCATACCATAAATGTATGAAAACTGTAGTATCCGAGCGGGGGCAGATCACCCTTCCCAAGGCAATCCGGACTGATCTCGGAATCAAGGCGGGCACAGTCCTTGAGTTCGAAGCCATCGACGGCAAGATAGTTGGCTGGAAACGCGAAGATGGAGATCCATTCCAGGCGTGGCGAGGTCGCGGACGGCTTCCCGAAGGAATGGCTTCTGTCGATGAATACCTTGAGCGGAGCAGGGAATGACTACGAGCGTCGACTCTTCGGTCCTCCTCGATCTTCTGACCGGCGATGATCGTTTCGCCGAGGCTGCGATTCGGTCTCTGCGCGCAGGACGGGCCCGTGGACGGCTTCTGGTCAACGAGCTTGTCGTCGCGGAAGTGCGTCCGGCACTGAACTCCGATTCGGAGCTGGAGGAATTCCTGTCGGATCTTGGTCTGGACTTCGAATCACTGTCCTACGAAGATGCTGTACTAGCAGGTTCCATGTATCGCTCCTACCTTGGCAATCGGGGAGCGGCGAAACGGGTCCTGCCGGATTTCCTGATTGGAGCGCAGGCCTGCAGGCAGGGATTTTCTTTGCTTGCCCGTGATCGGGGCTACTATCGCCAGTACTTCCAGGGATTGACGCTCATAGAACCTGGCATATGAGGGGGAAGGCCGCTGGACACAGGGGCCTTCTGGCGCGCTCCGAAGCTCGCTTCGGAGCCATCATCGGCTCAGGCTGCGGCCGGGCGCGGGGTCTGACCCTGAGGGTTCGACTGGCAGATCGGGCTCCTCGAACCCGCTTTCGACCTGCGCGAGGAGTCCGGTCGGAACGGGACAGTCGCCCTCGACAAGGATGTCGATATCGGAATAATTGCGATGATCCAGGAACGCTCGCGAGCCGAAAAGGTGGAAGCTGCGAGCTTCGGCGAGCGGGGCCAGTATCGCTTCCATGGCACGCTGGTCGGCTTCTCGGATGCCAGGAATCGGCTTCACTGCGCGGCGATCCTGTCGAGAACCGTGCGCAGGGCGGAGTCACGTTGGGACAGGGCCTTTCTGGCTGCTTTATCGCTGGGCATGTGATGACGATGGCGCTGTCTGGCGCGAGGTCAATGTGTGTCGGGTGGAAGCCACTTCCGCGTCAGCGCGAGTCTCCAGAGCAACCATGTCTGATAGCCGCCCCCTTCCTCAATATCGCAATATCCACTAATCTTTGCAGTCTACCCAGGGGGTGCCGCGCCAAGCGCGTGGCCGAGTCAACGACGGAGGTTTGTTCCCGATGAAAGCCATCGAGCTTGCCAAGGCCTACGATCCGAAGAGCTTCGAGGATCGCATCTACGAGGACTGGAAGGCCAAGGGTCTGTTCCAGCCCCAGGCAGCCAGTGGGGTTGCGCCCGCGGCAAAGGCCGGCAAGAAGCCCTTCGTCATCGTAATCCCGCCGCCTAACGTAACTGGCGTGTTGCACATGGGCCATGGTCTCAATCACGCGCTGCAGGACATCGCGGTGCGCTACCAGCGCATGAACGGGAGGCCGGTGCTCTGGCTGCCGGGCACCGACCACGCTGGCATCGCGACGCAGAACGTGGTGGAAAAGCGCCTCCGTGCCGGAAAGATCCCCGGCTATCCGGAGGGCACCGACCGCCATGAACTCGGCCGCGAGAAATTCGTGGAGGAAACCTGGAAGGTCGCCAAGGAGCACAAGGCGGAGATCCAGCGCCAGATCGCGAAGATAGGTGACTCGGTGGACTGGAGCCGCGAGCGCTTCACCCTCGACGAGGGGCTGTCCCGGGCCGTGCGGGAGACCTTCGTGACCCTCTACGAGCGCGGGCTGGTCTACAAGGGCAAGTACCTGGTGAACTGGTGCACATCCTGCGGCACGGCCCTCTCCGACGACGAGGTGGAGAAGGACGACGAGCCGGGGAAAATGTATCATATCTGGTATGAGTTGATTGGAGGGGCCTCGGAGGACGATGTCGCTTCCGGGGGGGCGGTGGTCCGCGAGGGCAAGGCCTACATCGAGATTGCGACCACGAGGCCGGAAACCCTCCTTGGAGATGTGGCCGTGGCCTGCCATCCCGAGGATCCGCGCTACGGGGCATTCGTCGGCCGCAAGCTTCACCTCCCCCTGGCCGACAGGCACATTCCGATGATCGCGGACTCCTACGTGGACAGGGCCTTCGGCACGGGCCTCGTGAAGATCACGCCGGCCCACGACATCAACGATTTCGAGGTGGGCAACCGCCACGGCCTCGACCGCATCAACATCCTCGATGCAAAGGGGCTCCTGAACGACAATGTGCCCTCGAAGTATCAGGGCCTGGACGTGAAGGCCGCGCGCGCCCTCGTGGTGGCAGACCTCACGGAGCTGGGTCTGCTCAAGTCGGTGGAGGACATCACGCACGCGGTGGGCCACTGCTACCGCTGCGACACGAGGATCGAGCCCTGGCTGTCGGAGCAGTGGTTTGTGAAGATGAAGCCGCTCGCGGACAAGGCGCTCAAGGCCTGGCGCGATGGCGATGTGCGGTTCTTTCCGAGCAAATGGGAACACACCTACGAGCACTGGCTCACGAACATCCGCGACTGGTGCGTCAGCCGGCAGCTCTGGTGGGGGCACCGTGTGCCCGCCTGGTTCTGCGCGCATTGCGGCAAGACGGTGGTGGCCCGCGAGGAGCCCACCGAGTGCCCCTACTGCAAGTCCACAGAGCTCACGCAGGACGAGGACGTGCTCGACACCTGGTTCTCGAGCTGGCTCTGGCCCTTCAGCACCCTGGGCTGGCCGAAGGACACCGCCGACCTCCGGAAGTACTATCCAACGAGCACCCTCGTCACGGCCTACGACATCATTTTCTTCTGGGTGGCGCGCATGATCATGGCGGGCCTCGAGTTCACGGACCAGAGTCCCTTCAAGGACGTGTACATCCACGGCCTCGTGCGCGACAAGCAGGGCAGGAAGATGTCGAAGTCCCTGGGCAACGGCATCGATCCGCTCAAGGTGGTCGACGAGTACGGGGCCGACGCGCTGAAATTCACCCTGGCCTATAATTGCGCCGGCGGGCAGGATGTGCTCCTGGACACCGAGAGCTTCAAGATGGGCTCGAAGTTCGCCAACAAGGTCTGGAACGCGAGCCGCTACATCCTGATGAACCTCGAAGGCCGCGAGATGGTCGTCGATGCTGCCGGCGCTGCGGCAGCGAAGCCCAGCGATCTTGACAATTGGATCAAAGGCAGGCTTGCCCTTGCCGCGGCCGCATGCCGCTCCGCCCTTGAGGGCTACCGCTTCAACGAGGCGGCCCAGGCGGCCTACGCCTATTTCTGGGACGACTTCTGCGACTGGTACATCGAGGGCACCAAGCTCGCGATGCGGCAGGGCGACGGAGCTGCGGCAGTGGCGGAAAAGAACCGTCAGACTACCCTCCTTCTCGAAGTGCTCGAGGAGTCGCTCAGGCTTCTCCACCCCTTCCTCCCCTTCGTGACGGAGGAGATCTACCGCATGCTGCCGAACTCGCGGGGGCCCCTGATCATCCAGGCCTACCCCGGCGCGAAGGGGGGCGGCACTATGGATGGCGGCGGCACAGTCGGCGTCGGCACTGCTGTCGGCGAAGGCTTCGGCTCGCTTCAGGAGCTTGTGCGGCTTGCCCGAACCCTGCGCGCGGAGTTCCAGATTCCGGCGGAGACCCCGCTCCGCCTTGCGGTGAAAACGGACGCGAGCTTCAGCGGCGCGACCTTCCTCCGCGACAACGTGGCCCTTGTGGCCCTCTTCGTGAACGGTCCGTCTGCCCCTGCAGACACGGCTCCTGAATTCGTGGAAGCCAAGCCCAGGGGTGCCGTGGGACTCGCTGGCCGCGGCTTCGAGGCCTGGGCCTTTGTGCTCGAGGCGGTGGACTCCGCAAAGCTCCTGGCACGCCTGGCCAAGGACGCCGAGAAGGAAGGGCAGTACGTCGAAAGGACGAAGGCCAAGCTCGCCAACGAGGGCTTCGTGACTGCGGCTCCCGCCGAGGTGGTCGCCAAGGAGCGCGAGAAGCTCGCCGAGGCCGAGCGCCGCGTCATGCGATTCAGGCAATACATGGAGGATCTCGAGTGAACGACAGGAGGGGACCGGGCTTCGTCGCTCCATCAAGCGCCGCTGTCCATTCCCCCGATGTGGCAGGGAGCGGCATGCACCCTCCCACCTCTCCGAGCTTCCTCTTCCAGGGGGGACCCGAGTCGGCGATGGACAAGGGCACGATGATCCGTCTCAAGGAAATGCACCTCGCGCCCTACATCCAGCTCTCCACCGTCCTGATCGGCAAGCGCCGCCGCTCGGGTGGCAACATGTTCCGGCACCAGATCGACACCATGGCGATACTCATGGATTACGGCTACATCGATTCCATCCTGCTCAAGGCCTCGGTCATCCATGACCTCGTCGAGGACGTACCCGACTTCGATTCGGACACGCTCCTGTCCATTGACGAGGAGTCCTCAGAGGTCTACCGCCTCGTTCTCGAGGTGACGAGGCGACCCATCGAGAGCAAGCCGGATTTCCTCGGGCGCATCCTTGCCTATGGTTCGACGCGTGCCCGCGTGCTCAAGTGCGCGGACCGAATCTCCAACATGATCAGCCTCGGTTACGTGACGGACATCGAGTTCGTTCGCCGCTACACCGACGAGACTGAGGCCTGCATCTACCCCATCGCCGACCGCGCCGATCCGCGCATGGCCACCGAACTGCGGGAGCTCGTGGCGACCCGCACGCACTACCTCCATCTGATGGAGGGGGCCTCGGAGCACCATAAGGCCTCAGGCCCTCATCAGGGCCAAAGCCGGCCGGGTGACTTCGCCGAGCCGCCCGCGCCTTGACTGCCGGCATGGCCCTGTCTACACTCCCTTTCAATCATGCAGCGTGGACCCCTGTTTCTTGCAGCCGCCTTTTTTGAGGTCCTGCGCTTTCTTGCACTGATGTTTTTCGTCGAGTCGGTCGGACTTGGCGACGGTTCCGCAGTCGCGACAGCGGTGCTCCGCTATTGTGCTGTCCCGCAGCTCATTTTCATTGCGCTGTTCTTTTTCCTCTGGTTTGACGAGGTCCGTTATGCGCTCTACCGTCCGCTCGCCCTTCTTGTGAAGGGAGTGTCCCTTCTTGCGCTGGTTCCGCTTTTCCTGCTGATGGGAGGCCTCCACGGGGTGGCGGGACTTCTCCCGCTTTCGGGGCTCGCCTTCCTGGCAGCCCTTGCAGTCGGCGCCATCGACGCCCTCGGGCTCCTGGTCCTCGCCCTGTACCGCCGGCGGAAATCCGTCGAAGCGGGGCTAGGGGCTCCTGGCCAGGGACCTGCGCCCCAGAGTGCGGCAGACATCGAAACGGTCGAAGGGATTCCCTGACATGAGGATTGTCCCCATCGCGAGCGGCAAGGGAGGTGTCGGCAAGTCCCTTGTCGCGGCCAACCTTTCCATTGCCCTCGGCCAGGCAGGGAAGCGGGTTGTCCTGGCGGACCTCGACCTCGGAGCTTCCAACCTCCATGTGATCCTCGGAATCCCGGCCCCGAAAAGGGGGGTCGGTACCTTCCTTTCAGGCAGTTCCGGCTCCTTCGAGAACATCATCCTCGAGACGGACTATCCCAACCTCCGCTTCGTTCCGGGCGACGCCGAGATTCCCGGTCTGGCCAACATCAAGGCGGGGCAGAAGAACATGCTCGTCAAGCGCCTCCTGTCGGTGGATGCGGATTACCTCATCCTCGACCTCGGTGCAGGCACGGGAACGAGCATACTGGACTTTTTCCTCATGAGTTCCCATGGCATCGTGGTGACGACCCCGGCCCTCACCGCGACCCTCAACGCCTACATGTTCCTCAAAAACGCAGTGTTCCGCCTCCTGTACGGGGCTTTTGGAACGCGAAGCAAGGCCTGGGAATACCTGGAATCTCTCAGGCGGGACGGATCCTCCCTCCAGAGGGCCTACGTTCCAGCCATCCTTGAAAAGGTCGCCCAGATCGATCCGGAGCGGCACCGCATCGCGGTCGAGCGCCTGGCCCGCTTTCGGCCACGCCTCCTCCTCAACATGCTCGACGAACCCAAGGACGCCGAGAAGGCGCAGAAGATCCGGCGCTCCTGTGCCGACTACCTCCGCCTCAACCTCGAGCACCTCGGAGTCCTCTACCGTGACGAGCTCCAGGATGTAGCCCTCGGCAGCCGCATCCCGATCATCCGCTACAAGCCCCAGTCGATACTCTCACAGGCCATCTACCGCACCGCCGACAAGCTCATCACGACCGAGGAGGAGATGGACGCGCCCCTGTCGATAGCCGAGCTCGAGGGGAGCTTCCAGACGGCGGAACTCGAGGCGGAAAGTGATTTCGGGGCGCGGGTGGCCTACGTGGAGGACCTCCTGAACTCCGGGGCGCTCACGATGGGCGACCTGGTGGAGATGGTGAAGAGCCAGCAGTTCGAGATCGACAAGCTCAGGAAGGAAAACCAGTTCATCAAATTCAAGCTTGCCCGCGCCATCGGCCAAGGTTTTTCGGGCTAGGCAGGTACGATGGCACAGGCTGCGGCGCGCGGCAGCCTCGAACTCGTGATCGAAGATCGCGAACTCGAGGCCCGGCTCGATTTCACTCCGGCAAAGGACGGTGAAGAGTGGTCGGCAGACCGTCTGCTCAAGCTTGTCATCGCAGCCCATCTTTCAACCCTCAACCCAAAAAAAGCCGAGGACCTGGTCTCGAAGTTCACCCGCGCAAAGGCCCCGCTCCGGGAAGTCATCGCCACGGGAACAGCGCCCGAGGATCCCGCCTCCGAAACCGTCGAGTGGGAGGAGCTACCGATTCCCGACGAGTACAAGGAGATCGCAACGCAGGCCCTGGAGCATGCGGAGGCTCCGGTCCTCTGGCGCATCGTGTCGAAGACCATCAAGACCGAGAAGAAGGTCACCAAGCCCGGCGCGCTGCCCTTCCTCCCGCCGAGGGTCGAGACGGTCACCGTGAGCGAGCGCATCGAGTCGCGCGAACGGGTCTACCCGGATCCTGCGATCGTGGTGACAGGCTATGCAAAAAAAGGCATCGCAATTGGGAAGATCTTTCCATCCAGGCCGGGGAAGGTTGGCAAGAGCGTCTTCGGGAAGCCCGTGCCCTTCGCCGGCGAGGCGGAGGGCTTCCATGTCGGAAGCGGGATTTCCCGGGTCAGGAACGACCTGATCGCAGAGGATGACGGGATAGTCCGTGCCGGCAAGCTCTGGGTGGAGCTGATGGCCCTGGCACCCCACCAGTTCACTGTCTCCCGGTCGTCCGATGGCATGTCGATCCTCCTCGACTACAAGCCGGGCCACCCCGATCTTCCCCCTCCCCAGGCCCAGGATATCCTTGCCCTGGCTGTAAAGGCCGGCAGTGATCCGGGGCAGCTCATCCAGCCGGCGGACATCGACCTGGCAGTCGGGAAGGCAGGTGCGGAGGGGCAGAGCCTCGTGGCTTTCCCCCTGACCTCGAGCCGGGACGCCGAGGTTCGGGTCGATCTCGAATCGGGCGGGAGCCTTGCGAACCTGTACTTGCGCAAGGGACGCGGGAACGGGCGTCCCCTCGAACTCTCGGCCGTCACCGCAGCCCTCAAGGCATCGGGGCTCAAGGGCTTGCAGAACGAGGAGATCAAGAAGGCAGTCCTCGCCTTCCACAAGGATACGACAGCTGACGCCCTCAACCATGTCCTCCTCAAGGGCAAGGCTCCGACCCGCGGCAAGGACCGCAGTCTCGGCCTGTCGCTTTCACCCCTTCCCAAGGAGAGTGCCGACGTCCTGCGTGCCCGGATGGCCGGCCATCCCCAACTCGACATCCTCCTCGAGCACCCCGAGGAGTTTCCCCTGGCCGCAGCGACCATCCTTGCCTTCACTACCTCCGGCCAGAAGCTCGGCGAGCTCTCTGCCCCTTCGCGGGGACATCCGGGCATCGATATCTACGGCAAGGAAATTCCGGGACTGGCTGGAAACGACCCGGTCATACGCTGTTTCGAAGGGGCGACCTTCGCAACGGGCGCAGTGGTCGCCACACGGTCGGGGCTCCTTGCCGCTGCCCAGATCCAGGGTGTCTGGAATTTCAGGGTACTGCCCTTTCTCGATGCACGCATCGACGTCAAGGTCTCGCGTGATGGCATGGAATGCCTTTTGGACCTCCAGTCCGAGGAGGGCTTCGGTTCACCCCTCGACGTGGAGACAGTCGTCAAGGCCCTGTCAGCCCGGGGTGTAAGCTTCGGCATCGATTCACGGCGCATTGCGGAAGCGGTCGCGGAAGCGCGGGCAGGTCGGCCCTCAACTGGGCGGCCCGTCGCCCGGGGCAAGCCAGCAGTACCCGCCGGAGGTCTCCAGGTCGAGTGGATTCTCCCTGGGATCGAGGCGGACGGCAAGATTCCCAAGGGTCTCAGCGTTGCCAAGGGGCAGGAACTCGCCCGCGTGCGCCCCTCCGGGGAAGGTGGCTCCCAGGGCTGCGATGTCCTGGGCAAGATCCTCCTGCCCTCCAGCTCCAGTCATACGGTGCAGGCTCCCGGGCATGACCGCTCCATAGAGGTACGGGAAGAGGGTGACGGCATCAAGGTCCTGGTTGCCGCCCTTGCCGGCGAGCTCCTGCCGGGCAGCGCGCTTTCCATCCGGGACAGCCTCGAGATAGCGGGTGACGTCCGACTGGAGGATGGCGAGATCCGCTTTTCCGGTTCACTGCACATCGGCGGGTCGGTGCTCAGCGGCGCGAAGGTCTTCGCTGGTGGCGACATCCATGTGGTAGGTTCCATCGAGGCCGCCATCGTATCGAGCGAGGGAACGGTGACAGCTACGGGAGGCATCAAGGGCGGGCGGAGGGGTACGCTCCGGGCGATGCGCGCCATCGAGCTGGCCTTTGCCGAACAGGCCCTCCTTATGGCGGTTGATGATGTCGTCATCCGCGGTCATTGCCTGCTCAGCAACATCAAGACCAATGGCAAGGTCGCCACCTCAGGAGGAAAGTCGTCGCTGGTCGGAGGCCTTATCAGGGCCCGGAAGGGCGTCGACGTCGGTGACCTGGGCTCGGAAAAAAGCGTCAAGACCGAGGTCTCCTTCGGCCAGGACTACCTCATGGCAGACCAGATCGAGAGCGAGGAGCGGGAGATCGAGAAGATCAAGGCTGCCATCATCCAGGCCGACCGGACCATGGCCGAGCTCGAGCGGGCAGGAGCAGGCCTGGACCGCATCCGCCAGGACAAGGTCAAGCTGCTGAAGCTCCTGGAGAAGCGTTCCATGAGGCTCTTCGATTTCCGCGAAAAATATGAGCAACACAGCCCTTCGGAGGTCCGGGTCCGGGGCGTCGCCTATCCCGGCGTCATCCTCGAAAGCCACGGCCGCTACCTCGAGGTCCACAGCAGGAAAACCAGCGTGGTCTTCAGCTTCGACCTGAGCAATGGCCGTATCGTAGAGCGTGCCCTGTAGCATGAGAGGTTCAGTTGACCATGTCGAGAGTGGAGGATAGTTCTGTGCTTGCCGCCATCCAGTTTCCCTCGTGGATCTCACCGGAGATAATCCCCGGCCTGCCCTTACGCTGGTATGGCCTCATGTATGTGGTCGGCTTCGCGATCACCTGGCTCCTGTTCAACCGGGAGGCGAAGCGCAGGGAAGCGCCCTGGAGCGAAGACGAGGCGGCGAGCTTCTTCTTCTGGGCCATCGTCGGCCTCCTCGTCGGAGCCCGCATTTTCGGCACCTTCCTGTACGACCCCCAGGGCTACTATCTCTCCCATCCCTGGCTGGCCTTCTGGCCCTTCGACGAGACCGGCCGCTTTGTGGGCTTCCAGGGCATGTCCTACCATGGAGGACTGCTGGGGATATTCATCGGCACGCTGATCTACGCCTGGATCAAGAAGCTGCCCTGGCTGGCCATCGGGGACGTCATCGCGGTTTCCGCGCCTCTTGGCTACACCTTCGGGCGCCTTGGCAACTTCATCAACGGCGAACTCTGGGGCAAGGTCTGCACCTCGCCGATCGGCATGATTTTTCCCGGCGCCAGCCGTTTCCCGTCCAGCGAGGAGTGGGTACGCAGGGCTGCAACCGAGGCTGGCATCCCCCTCGATTCCGCCGCCGGGATGGTCAACCTCCCCCGCTATCCCTCGCAGCTTTTCGAGGCCGCCTTCGAGGGCCTCGTGCTCTGGCTGGTACTGTGGTTCCTGGTACGGAAACGGCGGGCCTTCCCCGGCTTTGCCATTGGCGCCTACCTCGCCGGATACGGGGTCGCCCGTTTCATCATCGAATACTTCAGGGAGCCAGACCAGGGCATGGGCTGGATAATTCCGCTCGGCGATCCCGGAGCGCCGACCTGGCTGTTCACGACCCCCCTCAACTTTTCGATGGGCCAGGTTCTTTCTTCCTTCATGATCCTCGGCGGGATAGTCTGGATGGCCTTTGGCGGCAGGCTTGTGGCGCGCTTTGCGCCCCCGCAGGCAATTCCTTCGGCCAAGCCGAAATCCTCGGCCCGGAAGACCAGAAAAAAGGTGAAATAGGGCAGGGCCCTGAAGGGGGATTGAGCAAGACCGCGCTTTCCGCTATGTTCCCCCGCATTGGTGCAAACGATGCGTTTTGCTGCGGCGATCGTGCTTCCGGCGCGCCGTGATGCGTCGGACGCCAAAGCCTACCCCTAGCCGAGGCCGGGATTGAGATCCCCCCTTGCCTAGGAAAGGGCGCTTGATTATACTGCCGAAGCTTTCTAGCTTTCCAGTTTACCCGAAAACAATTGGCGGTTCGAAGCCAAGGAGGATCAGTATGGCGAAAGAGAAATTCGAGCGTACCAAGCCGCACATGAACGTCGGTACGATCGGCCACATCGACCACGGCAAGTCAACCCTGTCGGCCGCCATCACCATGTACTGCGCCAAGAAATTCGGCGATAAGGTGATGAAGTACGAGGATATCGACAACGCTCCCGAAGAGAAGGCGCGCGGTATCACCATCAACACCCGGCACCTGGAGTACCAGTCGGCGAAGCGCCACTACGCGCACATCGACTGCCCCGGCCACGCCGACTACATCAAGAACATGATCACCGGCGCAGCCCAGATGGACGGCGCGGTTCTCGTCGTATCCGCCCCCGACTCGGTCATGCCCCAGACCCGCGAGCACGTTCTCCTCGCCCGCCAGGTAGGCGTCCCCAACGTCATGGTCTTCCTCAACAAGATCGACCTGGTCGACGATCCTGAACTCCTCGAACTCGTAGAGGAGGAAATCAAGGATCTCCTCAATTTCTACAAGTTCCCCGGCGATACCACCCCCATCATCAAGGGTTCTGCCTTCAAGGCCATGTCCGAGCCGGACAGCCCCGAGGCTGGCGCATGCATCCAGGAACTCCTCGATGCCATGGACAACTTCTTCCCCGACCCCGTCCGCATCACGGACAAGCCCTTCCTCATGCCGATCGAGGACGTGTTCTCCATCTCCGGTCGTGGAACGGTTGTAACGGGTCGTATCGAGCGTGGCTACGTCAAGATCAACGACCAGGTCGAGATCGTCGGCATCAAGCCGACCAAGCAGACAGTCGTTACCGGCGTCGAGATGTTCAACAAGCTCCTTGACGATGCCCAGGCTGGCGACAATATCGGCGCCCTCCTCCGCGGTATCGACAAGAAGGAAGTCGAGCGCGGCCAGGTTCTCGCCAAGCCCGCCTCCATCCTGCCCCACGCCAAGTTCAAGGGCCAGATCTACTGCCTCAACCAGCAGGAGGGCGGACGCCACAGCCCCTTCTTCTCCGGCTACAGGCCGCAGTTCTACTTCCGCACCACTGACATCACCGGCAACGTCACCCTCCCCGAGGGTCGCGAAATGGTGATGCCCGGCGACAATACGGAGATCAACGTCGAGCTGATCTACCCGATCGCCATGGAGAAGGGACTCAAGTTCGCCATCCGCGAGGGCGGCCACACTGTTGCTTCTGGTCAGGTCGTTGAAGTCGTCGTTACCTAAGCTGTACAAGCCCTAATCAAAGCAGCGCCCGGGAAATCGGGCGCTGCTTTTTTCCGTGCACCCG
>CAIJMU010000097.1 GCA_903821875.1 uncultured Spirochaetota bacterium | reverse complement strand
GAGATGACCCGGGTGGCCAGCATGATGGAGGAGCGGGGCATGAAGCTGCCCCTCCTCGTTGGCGGGGCGACCACAAACCCGATGCATACGGCCCTTCGCATTGCGCCTGCGTATTCAGGGCCTGTTGTCCATGTAGCCGATGCATCCATCGCTCCGGGCGTCCTCGAGGATCTTCTCAATCCCCTTAGGGTAAAGGACTTCCGCGTAAGGCTCGAAGACCTGCACGGAAAGAACCGCGAAATACAAAAGAAAAAGCGTGAAGGTATTGAATACCTCCCGATAGGAGAAGCCCGGAAGCATCCCTTTGTCGCCACAGAGCAGGCTACTGTGCCTGAAAGGCCTCACCATGTCGGCCTCAAGGCTGTCGGCTACAGTATATCCCAATTAGAAGCATATATTGACTGGACCCATTTTTTCCTGGCCTGGGAGATGAAGGGGAATTATCCGGCTATCCTCGAGGACCCAGCTATGGGAACCGAAGCCCAAAAGCTCCTTAGGGACGCGCGAAGCATGCTTACACGGGCGGGTCGCGAGGGGCTCCTGGCTATTGCCGGTGTCTATGGGATCTTCCCTGCGGCTTCCTCCGGCGACGATATTCTTATCTATACAGATGAGTCCCGAGGGGAACTCCGGGCCTTGCTGCCCTGCCTGAGGCAGCAGCGGAAAAAGGATGATGGCTCTGCCTACCTCTGCCATGCCGATTTCCTTGAAAGCCCGGAGGGTGGAAGGAAGGACTGGATCGGTGCCTTTGCTATCACAGCCGGGGTCGGGCTAGACAAGAGCCTTGAGTCATTCGCTGCGTCCGGCGACGAGTATGGCTCAATCCTTATCAAGATCCTCGCCGACCGCCTGGCCGAAGCTGCAGCTGAAAAGCTCCACGAGGATTTCAGGAAGCTTTTCTGGGGCTATGCGCCCCAAGAGGCCCTTTCCTCGGAAGACCTGCTAAAGGTGCGCTATCGCGGTATCCGCCCCGCTCCGGGCTATCCCCCCTGCCCGGACCATCGCGAAAAGCGCCTTATTTTCGAGCTTCTTGATGCGGCAAGGCATACTGGAATAGCCCTCACCGAATCCAATATGATGGTACCTGCAGCCTCGGTTTCAGGCTGGTACTTCAGCCATCCAGAGGCCAGATACTTTGCTGTCGGGAAGCTCGGACGGGACCAGGTGGCAGATTTCGCCCGGAGACGGGGGGAAGCCCTCGAAGAATCCGAGCGCTGGCTACGGACCGAGTTGAATTACGATCCAGACGAACTAAAGCGTGCGAGGTGAGTGTGAAGTTACTCCTAACCGGTTCAGTAGCCTTTGATTACCTCATGAAATTCCCAGGCTCCTTTAAAGAGCACCTCCTTCCGGAGAGCCTTTCTTCGATTAGCCTTTCCTTTCTCGTCGAATCGATGATCCGTCTCCGTGGCGGAATAGCTCCGAACATCGCCTACACGATGGCCCTCCTCGGACAGCGGCCCCGCATCATGGCGACGGTGGGGGAGGACTTCGGCGAGTACCGCGCCTGGCTCGAGGCCAAAGGCGTAGACACTGCCTTGATGAAGGTTATCCCGGGTGAGCATACAGCCTCTTTTTTTGCCACGACCGACCGAGAATCAGCCCAATTAGCTTCATTTTACCCTGGGGCCATGGCCCAGGCAGCCACGCAATCGGTCGCTGAAGCCGGCTTTGTTCCAGACCTTGTGGTCATTTCCCCCAATGATCCCACAGCGATGAAGAAATTCGCCAAGGAATGCAGGGACTTAGGCATTCCCTACCTCTATGACCCGAGCCAGCAGGTTGCACGCCTCAATGGCGAGGAACTTGCCCGGGACCTCAGCGGTGCGAAGTTTCTCTTTTGCAACGAGTACGAGTTTGAATTGATAAAGTCCAAGACGGGTTTGACTGCCTCGGAAATCCAGGAGCGCGTTGAGTATCTTGTGGTGACCCTCGGCAAGGATGGTGCCCGCTTCAGCTCGAGGGACCAGGAATCCATGATACCCACGATCCGTGAGGACAGCATCGTCGATCCCACGGGCGTTGGTGACGCCTTCCGGGGTGGATTCCTCACAGGCTATGCGCAGGGATGGGACTGGACGCTCTGTGGACAGGTCGGATCCCTGGCCGCCGTGTACTGCCTCGAGAAAAACGGTCCCCAGGGGCATGCCTTCGGAAAGGCCGAGTTTGTGAAGCGTTTTCGTGATACCTATGACGATAAAGGGGTGCTCGACGCACTCATTACTTCGAAAGAATAAGGAAGAGGAGAGCAGTATGGACTATTCGATCAGGGATATCGGTCTGGCCTCGTTCGGCCGGAAAGAACTCGAACTTGCGGAAAAGGAAATGCCCGGGCTCATGGCTGCCCGCGAGCGCTTTGGCAAGGCACAGCCTTTGAAGGGCGTGCGCATCACCGGATCGCTCCACATGACCGTACAGACGGCGGTCCTCATCGAGACCCTCAAGATCCTCGGTGCCGATGTGCGCTGGGCGAGCTGCAACATCTTTTCGACCCAGGACCATGCGGCAGCCGCTGTCGTAGTGGGTTCGGGCAGCACAGACAAGCCCGCGGGCGTGCCCGTCTTCGCCTGGAAGGCAGAGAGCCTCGAGGAATACTGGGATCTTCTTGACAAGGCCCTGAGCTTCCCCGGAGGCAAGGGACCTGAGCTCATCGTCGATGACGGTGGCGACGCGACGGTCATGATCCACCTCGGCTACGAGGCGGAGAACAACCCTGCTGTCCTCGAGCGGAAATGTGACAATGCTGACGAACAGGCCCTTGTCGACCGCCTCAAGGCCATCCTCAAGCAGAGTCCGAAGCGCTGGCATGAGGTTGTAAAGGCCTGGAAGGGCGTTTCGGAAGAGACGACAACGGGTGTGCACCGTCTCTACAAGATGGCCGAGGAGGGCAAGCTCCTCGTCCCGGCCATCAATGTCAACGACTCCGTGACCAAGAGCAAGTTCGACAACCTCTATGGCTGCCGGGAGTCCCTCATCGACGGCATCAAGCGGGCTACCGACGTGATGCTCGCTGGAAAGATTGCCGTAGTCTGTGGCTACGGCGACGTGGGCAAGGGCTGTGCCCAGTCCCTCCGAGGCCAGGGTGCCCGCGTCATCGTCACCGAGATCGACCCGATCTGCGCCCTCCAGGCTGCGATGGAAGGCTATGAGGTTACCACCGTCGAGAACGCCCTTTCGCGTGCCGATATTTTTGTCACTGCCACGGGCAATGTCGATATCATCACAATTGAGCACATGAAGAAGATGAAGGACCAGGCTATCGTCTGCAACATCGGGCATTTCGACCACGAGATCCAGGTAGCCGACCTCTTTGCCTTCCCCGGAATCACGCGGATAAACATCAAGCCCCAGGTTGACCGCTACCTCTTCCCCGACGGCCATTCCATCATCCTCCTGGCCGAGGGTCGCCTGGTCAACCTCGGCTGTGCCATGGGTCATCCCTCCTTTGTCATGTCGACCTCCTTTACCAACCAGGTTCTCGCCCAGATCGAACTCTGGAAGTCTCGTGAAACAGCAAAGCCTGGCGTAACCGTGCTCTCCCGACAGCTTGACGAGGAAGTAGCCCGTATGCACATCGGCAAGCTCAACGCCGTCCTCACCGAGCTGAGTGAAAAGCAGTCAGCATATATTGGCATCGCCAAGACCGGTCCCTTCAAGACCGATTCATACCGATACTGACGACAAGGGAAGGAACGATCATGGCACGATACTTTTTTACCTCGGAGTCAGTGGGCGAAGGCCACCCCGACAAGCTCTGCGACCAGGTTTCAGATGCTGTCCTCGATGCCTGCCTCAGGGATGATCCGGAGAGCCACGTTGCCTGCGAGTGCTTTGCGACGACTGGTATGGTCCTTGTCGGTGGGGAAATAACCACGACTACCTATGTCGATATCCAGAAGCTTGCGCGTGATGTTGTTTTCGAGATCGGCTATACGAACCCGGACTATGGCATCGATTACGAGTCGATGGCCGTACTTAATACAATCCATTCCCAGTCTCCCGACATCAACCAGGGTGTTGTCGGAAAGGGCCTGGATGAGTTCAAGGGCAGGCAGGGAGCGGGTGACCAGGGAATGATGTTCGGCTTTGCCTGCAAGGAGACGCCTGAGCTCATGCCTGCTCCCATCATGTACGCGCACCAGATTCTCCATCGGGCAACCGATCTTCGCAAGTCCAAGAAGATCGCCTGGCTGAGGCCTGATGCCAAGAGCCAGGTGACCCTCGAATACGAGGGACACAAACCTATACGAATTGATACGGTAGTTGTATCGCATCAGCATGATCCGGATATCACCCATCCTGTGCTCCGCGAAGCCATCATCGAAGAGATCATCAAGCCGGTTTTGGAAAAGACTGGTTTGCTTGACAAGAACACCAAGTTCCTCATTAACCCGACCGGGCGCTTTGTCATCGGCGGCCCGATGGGCGACACTGGCCTCACTGGCCGCAAGATCATAGTCGATAGCTACGGTGGAATGGGGCGACATGGGGGTGGGGCTTTCTCTGGAAAGGACCCCTCCAAGGTCGACCGCTCTGCAGCCTATATGGCCAGGTACGTTGCAAAAAACATTGTTGCGGCAGGCCTCGCAGAGCGCTGTGAGGTCCAGCTCGCCTACGCCATCGGGGTGCCTGATCCTGTTTCGGTAATGGTAGATACCTTCGGTACGGGGAAGTACCCGGAAGAGAAGATATCAGCAGCAGTCAGGAAGGTGTTCGAACTCGATCCCGCCGGGATAATCAGGACCCTCGACCTCAAGAAGCCTATTTACCAGAGAACCGCAGCCTACGGGCACTTCGGGCGTGATGGCTTTAGTTGGGAGAAAACTGACAAGGCGAGCGAACTCGCAAAGATCTGAGCTGGGTATCGAGCTGCCGGCGCATATCCCTTGGGGATCATGGGCCGGCAGTTCTATTTTAAGGAAGCATCGATGACCGACCTTGAAAAGATTGCCGCAATGCCGAAGACTGAGGTCCACCTCCACCTTGAAGGCACGATTTCACCCGATACACTCTGGGCCATGGCTGCCCGGAATGGCATAGCTTTGCCAGTCACCAGCCTCGAGGAACTCAAGGGCCTCTACGTCTGTGAGAATTTCGACAAGTTTATCAAGATCTGGCTGATGATGTGCTCCTGCCTGAAGACAGAAGATGACTATGTCGGCATGGTGGACGGCTTTGTTGCGGACTGCCAGAGGCAGAACATCCGCTACGCAGAAGTGCATTTTTCAGCCTACAACCATGAAAAGTTTGGCATAGGGGCGGATCGGGCATTCAAGGTAGTGACACGCCGCCTACAGGAAGCGGAGGCTTCTGGCGGGCCAGTGACGAGACTGATTACCGATATCCCGAGCGAAGCCGCCCCCGAGAGCGGGGACTTCACGGCCGCTTTCCTGGAAGCCAATGCCAATCCCCTGATTGTCGCCATGGGCCTGGGCGGACCGGAGGCGGGATTCCCCCGTGCTCCCTTCGCGCCATATTTTGACCGTGCGAGAAGGGCCGGATATCCCTGCGTGGCGCACGCGGGAGAGACTGCCGGTGCCGAACATGTGAGGCAGGCTGTGCTTGACCTCGGCGCCCAGCGCATCCAGCACGGTATCCGCGCTGTCGAGGACGAGGCCGTCCTTACATTGCTGGCCGAGCGGAGGATCTGCTGCGACGTCGCCCTTTCGAGCAACGCCTGCCTGACAGGGTATACCGACATCGCTAAACACCCAATTAGGCGCATGCTGGATGCCGGGGTGCCGGTGACCCTGTCCACGGATGATCCGCCCTTCTTCGGAACCGATCTCGTGCGCGAGTACACTCTGGCCAATGAGGAAGCTGGCCTCTCGCTCGCCGAGCTCTGGCAGATCAACCTGAACGGACTTCGCTATGGACTCGCTGATGTGGGCCTGCGGCGCCGCCTCCTGTTGGAGTTCGAGGCTGCCCGGAATGCGCTCGGGATACCGGCCTGAGGAATTAGGTCTTTGTTTTCAGCGCAGGCGAGAGCAGCACGACGCAACGTTCGTCTTCAAGGAAGGGAACCTTGACAGGGTGGAACTCCACGCTCGAATAGAGTCCTTCGATTTCGGCTAACTCGGCCTTCGCACGCTCCATCTTTCCCTTGTAGGCGATCACGTAGCCCCCGGGCGCACAGAGGGCGAATACCCGCTTGAAGAGTTTTCGCTCGAAGGGCCTGAAGGCGCGGAAGGTCACGAGGTCCCAGGCGCCTCTGGCGTGCTCGACCTGGGTTTCGATGATCTGGACATTGCCGAGGCCAAGCTGGGATTTCATGGCTTCGAGGAAGGTGATGCGACGCGTCATGCGATCGATAAGCGCGACGTCGAAGGCCCCTCGGGCGAGGGCGAGGGGAATGCCGGGGAGGCCGGCTCCTGTCCCGAGGTCGGCAAGGCTGCAGTGCCTGCGGGCTGGGGCGAGGCGGTCGATGATGGACAGGGGCGCCAGGCTGTCGAGGATGTGCTTGATGATGAGTTCGTCGCCCGTCGCTCCTACGAGGCCGTAGGCGGGGTTCCATTCTTCGATGGCCTGGGCGTAGCTGGCCAGATGGTTGTGGAGTTCGCCGTCAGAGGGCAAGGCGAGGGCTGCGAGACCCTCCGCGAGAACTGTGCTGATCACGGGCGAATTGTAATGAAAACGGAGAGTCGACGGAAGCGGTGATCTGGATAGAGACCTGAACTGGCGAATCAAGCTACAATCGGCACAGAAGCTGCCGAAACTGGCTTGATTCGCCTCTTTTTTTCGTGCAATGTATCTATGGAAAGAATCTATGTTCCGGAGGCTGCTGATGGTGGACGCGGTAGGGGAATCAAAGGAGCCTGGGACAAGGCGGGCAGCCGTCCTCAGGCTCGAGGATGGCAGCGAATTCGAGGGACGGGCCTTTGGCGCCTTGCGCGACGCAGAAGGCGAAGTAGTCTTTACGACCGGGATGGTGGGCTATACGCAGTCCCTGAGCGACCCCTCCTATCACGGGCAGATCCTCGTGACGACCTGGCCCCTGGCCGGCAGCTACGGAGTCCCTGCCATGACGCATGACCGTCATGGTATTCATAACTATTTTGAATCCGGGAAGGTCCACGCCTCTGCCCTTGTGGTTTCGGAACTCTGCGAGGCTCCGAGCCACCACGCGAACGCGCGCGGCCTCGGGCAGTGGCTTGCCGAAGAGGGGGTACCCGCCATCGAGGGCATCGACACCCGCGCGCTGACCATGCGCCTGCGGGAGCGGGGCACGATGCGGGGCTGGCTCAGGGTCGAGGGTGCCGGAGGACTTCCTGTCCTCGATCCCAAGCCCTCGGTGGCCGCAGTTTCCTGCAGTGGCATCCAGGAATACGGGGAGGGCAGTGGCCCACGGATCGCGGTGGTCGACTGTGGGGTCAAGAACAACATCCTACGGCTCCTTCTGGCCGGCGGGGCCAGGGTGATACGCCTCCCCTGGGACGCAGCCCTCGATAATGACAATTATGACGGAATACTCCTTGCCAACGGACCGGGCGACCCGAAGGCCTGCACGAAGACCATCGCTTCCACGAGGCGGGCCCTGGACGCAGGCATCCCGATTTTCGGCATCTGCCTGGGCTCGCAAATCCTGGCCTTGGCCGCTGGGGCGGATACCTACAAGCTCAAGTACGGCCACAGGGGGCAGAACCAGCCCTGTGTCGAGGCGGGAAGCGGGCGCTGCCAGGTGACGAGCCAGAACCACGGCTATGCGGTGCGCGAAGATAGCCTGCCGCCGGGTTGGGAGATCTGGTTCAGCAATGCCAACGACGGGAGCATCGAGGGCATTCGCAGTGTGGGTTCTGGCTCGAGTGGCCCTGGCTCGGCCGGAGGGCGATTCTCGGCGGTGCAGTTCCATCCCGAGGGTTGCCCGGGGCCGCGGGATACGGAATACCTCATTAGTTCATTTCTGGAGCGCGTCGCGGCAGGGAGGACCTCATGAGGACGGGTGATCCACGGAAGGTGCTGGTTCTGGGCTCCGGAGGGCTCAGGATCGGGCAGGCGGGGGAGTTCGACTATTCGGGTACCCAGGCCCTCAAGGCCCTGAGGGAGGAGGGTGTGGCGACAGTGGTCCTCAATCCCAACATCGCCACAATACAGACGAGTGCCGGGATGGCTGACGCGACCTACTTCCTCCCGGTTACGCCCGAGATGGTGGAGCGGGTTATCGAAAAGGAGAAGCCCGACGGCATACTTCTTTCCTTCGGGGGGCAGACGGCCTTGAACTGCGGAGTGGCCCTCGAGCGTTCCGGGGTTCTAGCCAAGCACGGTGTACGTGTACTGGGTACGCCCGTCCGCGCCATCGAGGAAACAGAGGACCGCGAGCTTTTCTCTGATGCGCTGGCAGCTATCGGCGTCCACACGGCGCGGAGCGAGGCTGCAGCTGACCTTCCCGGAGCCTGCCTGGCTGCAGGCAGGATCGGCTATCCTGTGATGGTCCGCGCAGCCTATGCCCTGGGAGGTGCGGGCTCGGGACTCTGCCGCGATGAGGAAGAGCTACAGGCACGCTGCGAGCGGGCCTTCGCGATTTCACCCCAGGTCCTCGTGGAGGAGTGGCTCGGCGGCTGGAAGGAAGTCGAGTACGAGGTTGTGCGCGACGCTGCGGGGAACTGCGTAACTGTGTGCAACATGGAAAACCTCGACCCCCTGGGCATCCACACGGGGGAGAGCATTGTCGTTGCGCCCTCGCAGACCCTGGACGATGCCGACTACCACAGGCTCCGCCGCATTGCCATAGATGTTGCCACGAGGCTCGGCATCGTGGGTGAGTGCAACATCCAGTACGCCCTCGACCCCAAGTCCGACAGGTACCGGGTCATAGAAGTCAATGCCCGCCTGTCACGGAGCTCGGCCCTCGCCTCCAAGGCGACGGGCTATCCCCTGGCCTTTGTGGCAGCCAAGCTGGCTTTGGGCAGGAGCCTCCTCGAGATTGAAAATCGCATAACGCGGGCGACAAAGTGCTTCTTCGAGCCGGCCCTCGACTACTGCGTGGTGAAGGCACCGCGCTGGGACTTGGGGAAATTCAAGGAGGTAGACACCCGCATCGGCAGCGAGATGAAGAGCGTGGGCGAGGTGATGTCAATTGGAAGGAGTTTCGAAGAGGCCCTCCAGAAGGCGCTCAGGATGACGGGGGTCGGCGCCACGGGCCTTTCTGCGGAGCTGGCCGACGAGATAGCTCCGGGGCCGGGTGCAAACGAGGCCCTGAGGGCGGCCCTCGCGGAGCCCACAGACCGGAGGATCTTCTCGGTGTACCGCGCCCTCGCCGAGGGTTGGACAATAGAGGCGGTCCACGAGGCTACGGGCATAGATCCCTGGTTCCTCGGGAAGATCGCGCGCATCCTCGGATGCGAACGCCGCCTGGCAGCCAGGGGGCAGGAAGTCCTGCGCGATGCAGAGCTTTTCAGGGAGGCCAAGCGACTGGGCTTTTCGGACCTCCGCATCGGAGAGCTCTCGGAGCGGGACGAGGCGACGGTGAGGAGGGCAAGGATTTCCCTCGGCATCAGGCCCAGCTTCAAGCGCATCGACACGCTGGCTGCCGAATACCCGGCTCATACCAATTATCTCTATGCCACCTATTCAGGGTCTTCCGACGACCTGGAGCCTGGCTCTGGCGGTGTCATGGTCCTCGGCTCTGGCGCCTACCGCATCGGTTCGAGCGTGGAGTTCGACTGGTGCTGTGTAAAGGCCGTCGAGGCAGTCCGTGCCCTGGGGCGAAGGACCATCATGGTCAACTGTAACCCTGAGACAGTAAGTACCGATTATGACGTCTGTGACCGATTGTACTTCGAGGAACTCTCCCTGGAGCGCGTCCTGGACATCCACGAATTCGAGTCGCCCGAGGGCATCATCCTGTCTATGGGTGGACAGATCCCCAACAATCTGGCCCTGCCCCTCTTCGAAGCGGGGGCTGTGATACTCGGGACGGATGCCCGTGACATCGACCGCGCCGAGAACAGGCACAAGTTCTCGGCCCTCCTCGAAGCCTTAGGGATTGGTCAGCCGCCCTGGAAGGAGTTGACCGACGCCGAATCGGCCATGGCCTTCGCCCGCGAGGTGGGCTGGCCGGTGCTGGTGAGGCCCTCCTATGTCCTGTCCGGTGCGGCGATGGCAGTAGCCTGGGACGAGGAGAGCCTCGAACGGGCCTTGGGCGCTGCGGCAGATCTGGGCAGCGAGCATCCTGTCTTGATTACGAAGTTCATAGAGGATGCCAAGGAAATCGAGGTCGACGCGGTAGCCAGGCGAGGGGAAGTCCTCTTCCATGCCATCTCCGAGCACATCGAGAACGCAGGCGTCCACTCAGGGGACGCTACCGTCGTCCTGCCTCCACAGCGCCTCTATATCGAAACCCTCCGGAGGGTACGCAGGGTCGCTGAGGACATTGCCCGCGCTCTTCGCATAACTGGTCCCTTTAACCTCCAGTTGATGGCCAAGAACAACAAGCTCTACGTCATCGAGTGCAACCTCCGCGCCTCGCGGTCCTTTCCCTTTGCGTCCAAGGTGTCGAGGGTCGACATGATCGGCATGGCGACGAGGGCTCTCCTCGGAGAGACGGTCGCCAAGTCGCCCGTTTCCGTGCTCGACCTGGGCTGGGTGGGAGTGAAGGCGGCGCAGTTCAGCTTTTCGCGGCTCAAGGGGGCTGATCCCATCCTCGGGGTGGAGATGTCCTCGACAGGGGAGGTGGGCTGTATCGGGCGCGACCTCGATGACGCCCTGCTCAAGGCTCTCCTGTCGGTTGGCTATAGGCTGCCGAAAAAGAAGATCCTTCTTTCGACTGGCCCCCTCCGTGACAAGGTGGATTTTGTGGACGGTGCGCGCATGCTCGCCGACATGGGCTATACGCTCTGTTCCTCGCATGGGACTGCGGACTTCCTCGGTCTGAACGGGATTCCGAGCGAATCCCTGTATTGGCCCCTCGAGGAGAAGGAACCCAATATTGCCACAATGCTGAAGGAGAGGGCCTTCGACCTTGTCATCAACATTCCGAAGGACAATGGCGAGGCGGAGATAAGGAACGACTATCTGATACGGCGCCTTGCGGCCGACCTCGATATTCCCCTCATAACGAACATCAAGGTAGCGAGGGCCTTTACAGAGGCCCTCGCCGCCATGAGGGAGCGCGGCATCGAGATCAAGGCCTGGGAGGAATATAAGTAGTTAGGCCAGCTGCTTGTAGAGCATCTCGGCGAGGCCGAAATTGCCGGCATTGGACATGGTCTTGGAGTACTGGTCGTCGAGCATGTCCTGGTAGATGTCCTCCGCAAAGCCGCCTGAGATGATGGCGTCGGTCTTGTCCACGGTCTTCCTCATCTCCTTCAGCATCATCTTGGTGAAGATGGACTCGAAGTCCTTGCACTGCGCAAAGAGGGGGGACTTCGTGTCGATGGGTTGGTTACTCAGGACACGGGCGCCCAGGCCCTGTACTGCCGAGGCTCCACCGGGGATCTTCAAGGGCTGGTTGCGGTACTGTACGAGGCCTGCGTCTATCTGCATTTAGCTATTACCTCTTGAGGTTGGTTGCAGTGCCGAGCATGTTGTCGCTGGTCTGGATGGCCTTGGAGTTGAACTCGTAGGCACGCTGGGCGACGATCATGTCGACCATTTCCCTGACTACCGACACATTTGACATCTCGAGGAACTTGTGGACGGTCTTGCCCATGCCATCGAAGCCGGGGCGTCCGGCGATGGAGTCACCTGAGGCGTTGGAAACCTTGTAGAGGTTCTCGCCGATGGCGGTGAGGCCACCCGGGTTGGGGAAACGATAGAGTTCGAGCTGTCCGACGGCGGTGGGATCGTCCTGGCCGGGGAGCTTGACTTCAACGCGGCCATCCTGGGAGACGTTCAGTGTACTTGGTATGAAACCCTGGGGTAGGACGATCTCGGGCATCATCTTGTAGCCGTCGGAGGTGACGAGCTGGCCGGTGGAATCGATCTTGAAGGAACCGTCGCGGGTATAGGAATAACTCCCATCGTAGAGGCGCACACGGAAGAAACCGTCGCCCTGGATGGCCACGTCGGATATGTTCTCGGTGTTCTGGAGGTTGCCCTGCGTAAACTGCCGCTGTGTCGAGGAGAGCTTGGCGCCGTGGCCCATCTGGGTGGGCACCGGCACGACGGTGTCTTCTGTGGCGGGCGTCCCGGCGATGCGGACGCTCTGGTAAAGAAGATCCTCGAACTCGGCGCGCATGCGCTTGTAGCCGGGCGTGTTGACGTTGGCGAGGTTGTTCGAGATCGTGTCCATCGAGGCTTGCTGCCCGATCATGCCGCTCGCACCGGTCCAAAGGCTTCGTACCATCCGTATATCCTCCACCGCGCAGAAGCACGGTTATTGTAATAACTATGAAGAGCGGGCCTAGACCCTCGCGACCTCGTTGATGAGCTTGCCGAGCATGGCATCCTCGGACTGGATCGACTTCTGGTTGGCCTCGTAGGCGCGGTTGACGTCGATCATGCTGACCATTTCAAGCACTGGGTTTACGTTGCTGGTTTCGACAAAGCCCTGGACCATCTTGGGGCGGGCGGAGCCCTCCATCACCGTGGCGGGGCCGGACTCGAGGGTATCGGCATAGAGGCTGCTGCCCTGCTTGGCCAGAAAGCGTTCCTTGTCGAAATCCACGATCTTCAGGCGATCGAGCTTGAAGGGCTTGTCCCAGGTGTTCTCTTCCCGGGAGACGAGGCGGAAGGGATCATCCTTGAAGTCCTGGTTGATCCAGACGTTGCCATCCTTGTCGACCTGGAAGTTATTCGCTTTGACCTTGATTGGGCCCTTTTCGCCGAGGACGGGCATGCCGTCCTGGGTTTCGAGGAAGCCTTCCTTGCCGAGGGTAAAGGCGCCGTTGCGGGTGTAGCGCTCGCCCTGGGGTGTCTGGATGGCCATGAAGCCCTTGCCGTCGACGCAGAAATCGAAGTCGGACTGGGTTTCTTTCAGCGAGCCCTGCTCGAACTGGGTGAAGACCTCATTGTTCTCCACGCCGGTGCCGAGCTTGCCGATCACGGGGGCGAGGTCGCTCGTGCCGAAGGGATTGGACATGACTCCGTCATCGTCCATCCTGCGGAGGAGGAGCTGCGCAAAGGCTTTGTGGACGGCGGTATCGCGCTTGTAGCCATTGGTGTCGACATTGGCGAGGTTGTTGGAAATGGCGTCCAGCCTGACTTGCTGGGCGTTCATCCCGCTTGCGCCGGTATACAGGCCTCGAATCATCGCAGCATGTGCTCCTTCCGAAAGAGGCGGAACTGGCATTCCGCGATTCCGCCTCCTATGGATTGTCGGAAGGGCAGGGGTGGGGCTTTATGCGATTCGGGCGGCCTAGAGGAGGCCCTGGTCCTCCAACCCACCGGCCTTGAGGGCATCGACGACTGCCTTTACGTCCTGGCTCCTGCTTCGGCGCGCGACCAGGAGGGCGTCGGGAGTGTCTATGACGATGAGATCCTCGACGTCCAGGAGGATGATGCGCTTGCCCGGTCCCATCACGAGGTTCCGGGTGGAATTGATGGCCATCAAACCTTCGTTCGATGCGTTATGCGAACCGTCCTTGCTCCGGATCTCATAGATTGCGTCCCAGCTTCCAAGGTCGTTCCATCCGATATCGCAGGGCACGACGGCAACACGATCAGCCTTTTCCATGACTGCGTAGTCGATGGATTGGGCGGGTATCGCCTCCATTTCGGCCTTTGGGATAGTGACGACATCGGGGGCGCCCTGTCCCTTCGGCGATACGGCAATGCCGGCTTCCCTGGCTTTTTTTGCGGTCTCGAGCATGTCGGGCGCATAACGTCCCAGTTCTTCGAGGAAGCGGCCGGCGCTAAAGCAGAACATGCCCGAGTTCCAGTAGTAGCGTCCCGCCTTGACATAGGCCTCGGCGGTGGACAGATCGGGCTTTTCCTTGAAGGCGCGAACGGAGAGGAAGAGGGAGTCCCTCGTCGGAGTTCCGGCCTCGATGTAGCCGTAGCCGGTTTCCGGGTAGGCCGCAGTGATGCCAAAGGTTGCGAGCCAGCCTTCTTCGGCGGCTTCACGGGCGACGGCTGCAGCCGCGAGGTAGGCCTTCTGGTCGGTGATCTCGTGGTCGGAGGGAGTGACCAGGACGATCTCCTCCGGCGGTAATCCGAGGCAGGCCAGGGCAATGGCCGGGGCTGTGTTGCGGCCCAGGGGCTCGAGGATAAAGCCCACCTTCATCTCACCGTGGGCGGCAGCCTTGAACTGGGCCTTGGCCAGGGGATACTGCTCGGCCCCCGTGACGATGATGTACGAATCAACCAATGCAAGGTTCCGCGCAACGGTGCGCCCGAAGAGGGTCTGACCCCCGATGAGGTCGACGAATTGCTTGGGCGTAGCCCGCCGAGAAAGGGGCCAGAGCCGCGTTCCGGCGCCGCCACAGAGTATCAGGTTAGTCACGTTGCTTCCTCCAGTTCAGTCGCAATTTAAAAGGATCGGCTAACTCGTCGCCTTGCCTTCGGCCAGGATCTTTGCGTAGGTCTTCTCGTCGAGGGCGTAGAACTGTACCAGCACGATGGCAGCGATGAAGGTCAGGGCCGGAATGGGGCCGATGAGCATGCGTATCGCAAAGAGGGTCGACTCCGGCTGGAAGGGGGAGAGGTCCGTGGTCGAGGGGGCGATATACTTGGCCAGGCTCAGGATGACGCCGGTCAGGGCTATGGCCAATGAGGTCCCCACCTTCGAGGTAAAGGTCCACATGCCGTAGAAGGCGCCTTCCTTGCGCTTGCCGGTCTTGATTGCGTCGAACTCGACGGTGTCGGGAACCATGGCGTAGGGGGCGACATAGCCGAAGCCGATGCCGATGCCGGCGAAGACCATCATGGCGATGAAGAAGCTCATGCCCAGGATGTGGCCCAGGAAGAAGATCGCGATGCAGGAGATGGCGAGCATGGCCAGGGAGAACTGGTAGGTCCTCTTCTTGCCGATCCGCTTGGACACAAATACTGATATCGGTATGCAGAACATCGCGGTGACCAGGAGGAGGACCATCGCAAGGGTGGTCATGGCCTCGTTCCGGTAGAGGTACTTGAAGTAGTAGGCCAGGATGCCCTGGACGAAGGTGAGGGCGGTGAGGTTGAGGGCATAGGTGATCAGTATTGTGACATAATGCCTGTTCTTGAAGACGGCCAGGAAGGTGGCGAAGAACTTCTCGGTGGGCTTCGGTTCATGGGAGTGGTCGGGCTCGCGCACCGAGGCGAAGGTGATGAGGGCAGTCACCATCATGACGAGCCCCAGGATGGCGCCGATGACCGAGAAGCCGGTATTCCGGTTGCCGAAGGCATTGACGATCGGGAGGACGGCCCCGGCGCCAAGGAGGGTTCCGAAGACCGCGAAGCCGAAGCGGAAGCCGTTGAGACTCGTGCGCTCGTGGTAGTCCTGGGTGAGTTCGGGAGTGAGGGAGTTATACGGAATGTTCACGACTGTATAGGCGGTATTGAGGAAGCAGAGGGCCAGGGCCGCCCAGATAGTGGCCATGACGGGGTCGGCGATGTTGGGATTTGTGAAGAACCACCACATCCCGAGGAAGAGGGGGAGGGCACCGAAGAGAAGCCAGGGCCGCCTGCGTCCCCAGCGGGTCCTGGTGCGGTCGGAGATAAAGCCCATCATCGGGTCGGTGACCGCATCCCAGAGCTTTCCGATCATTACGGCTACACCTGCCGCGGCTGCCGGGACGCCTACGGTGTCGGTAAGGTAATAGAGGGACCAGAAACCCATGGCAGTGAAAAAGAGGTTTCCGCCCAGGTCACAGACGCCGAAACCGAGCTTGGTGCCCAGGGAGAGTTTCCCTTTAGAGGCGAGGCTGCCCGCGGGGGCGGCTTGTTCAATTGCCATCGAGGAACTCCTTGATCGCGCCTTTAAAGGCGGAGGCGAGGTCGGTCTCGGCCGCGGCGAGGGCGGCCTGTCTGTCGGATCGGTAGGCGGAAAGCCGCGAGGCTATTTCAAGCGGCTCGGCAGCTACCATGCATATGTGGCGCGAAAGGGGATTCTTCCTGTTGGTGATGTTGCCGCCCTCGAGGCGTGAGGCGAAATCGTCGAGGTTCACAAGGGTTTCGGCGAGGCGGTTGAGGCTCGGAGCTCCGCCCTCGGCGAGGCCCTCCTCGAGGTAGGGGGCGTCGAGGTACCAGCCGAGGTCCACGGTTTCCATGTGCCGCATGGCGTACCAGGCCTCTCCCGCGCGGCGGTCGGCGAGGGCGCGCGCGTGGGGGGAGAGGGTGCCCAGGTCGAGTTCGGGGTAGACCCTGTTCCAGCCCTCGTGGCGGATGCGGTAGACGCGGGTGATGGCGTCGCCGTCGGAAGAGAGCCCCAGCATGGCCTCGCCGCGCCTGAGCGCTTCTTCGAGGAGGGCCGCGTGACGGGAGGCACGGAGGGAGAGAAACTCGGTATTATTTGAATCGGCTAACGCGAGGAGGGCCTCTATGGGAAGGGCCTTGCCTTGGCTCTTCTGTCCGGGCCAGTAGTAGGACTCCCCCGACTCAAGGAGCTGGAGGTCGATGGCGCGGAGCCGGAGGCCCAACTCGCGCCGGCGCCATTCATCCGAGCCGCGGGCCAGGGTGGGCGCTGCAATCGCTGCTGCCGCCGGTCCGAGCCGTGCCTCCAGTGCTGTCGCAAAGGCCTCGAGGGCCGAAAGGTCCGAGGCGTGATGGCTCACATGCACGGATAAGGGCAGTAGTATGACCTTTTCGCTGCGGCCGGCTGCGGCGAGTTCTTCGGCGCACCAGAAGCCGAGCTGGAGGGCGCCGCGCTCGAGGCGGGGGAGGGTTTCGCTGCGGTAGGAGGCCTGGCCTTCGGGGGCGAGGGCCAGGGGGTGCTCTCCGTCACGGAGGGCGCGGCGCGTGGCCTTTATCCCGGAGCTGTCGACGCGGACATGGTAGACGGGCAGGGAGCCCGAGCGTGGGATGAGCCAGCGCACCAGGGGGCCCGACCAGAGCGGCACTTCGTAGCCGTGGAGGAAGAGGCAGTGGGGTCTGACCCCCAGTCCCCGGAGGCCCCGGTGCATGGCCCAGGTGAGGAGCTGGGGCTCGTCGCCGTAGGGATGCCTGAAGGCCAGCACCAGGCGCGCGCGGCCCTCGTAGAAATCGCGCACCGCGCCGACAAGGCGCTCGCCGTGGATAAAGCGCATCGACTTCATCCTGAGGGTCATCCTGGAATATAAGGGACCCACCAGGTCGATAAGCCAGAGGGCGAGGGGATCGAGACAGGGCGCGGCGAGCTGTGGGCGCTTCCGGGCCCGGACTATGGGTTTCATCATATCTATGATGACCTGTGGGAGTTTGGCGAGCCGTGAGGCCTCAAGGTTCCGGGAACGCTACAGGGTCTCAAAGAGCCTCTCCATGTTGTGCTGGTTGACCCTGAAGACGAGGGAGTGCAGCTTGTCGCGCTTGCTCTCGTCGAGTGAACCCGGATCGAACATCACGACGGTCGAGGCGGCGAGTGGTGACCCATCCTCGCTTTTCCGGGCACCCCTGTGGGCCACGACGACACCGTCCACGTTGAGGCGACCGCCCTTGATCGTGAGCTGGCAGGATCGCAGTATCGCTCCGGGCTTGAGGTTGGGACCGCCTTCGAAGGAGCAGGCCATGCCCGCAATGGAAAAGTCGGAGATATCTCCCCTGATATTTCCCTCGTTGAAGCTTGCGACGCACTGGGCCATCTTGGGCGGGGTCATGGCGCGCACGAATTTCCTGCGGCCCCTGGCCTCGTTGGCTTCGAGGGTCTTGGCCAGGATCTCCATGGTCTTCGCTGCCCCGATCTTGAGGGTTATGCAGCCGCAGGCTACCTGGAGGTCCATCAGGTATTTTTCCTTGAGGACCTGGTCCTCGTTGAGGCTGAGGACCCCGATGCCTACGTGTGAGGTATTTTCCCCTTCCCGGATTCCGCGTACCCAGGCTTCCCAGCCCTGCTCGTCCAGGCCGTCATCGTGGTTGATGAAGACGATGGAATCCGGCTCCTGCATGAGGAAGCGCTTGGCCTTCACCGCGTCCTTGACAAGGTAGACCTCGAATTCCTTGTATGACAGCTCCTCCACGATGTCCGTAAGGACAGGGGGGGGATAGAGGAAGAGGACCTTTTTCCCAAGGGAGCCAGCTTCGGGCATGGGCAACACAATACTGCCATGACGAGCCATTCGCAAGAACGAAGTGTTTCAAGGAAGGCGTGAAGCCTTGACCGCCACGCGGCCGGGGTCTAGGCTGCGCCTCCATGACGCTCATCCATACGGGGGACCTCCACCTCGGAAAGACCCTCCACGAACGAAGCCTCGAGGACGAGCAGCGCTATTTTCTCGAGGCGCTGATCGGAGTGGCGGTCGAGCGGCGGGCCTCGGCCCTCCTCATCGCAGGCGATATATATGACAGGGCCATACCTCCGCCCGAGGCCATCACCCTGTTTTCTGACTTCCTGGAGCGGCTCGTGGAAGCCTGCCCCGCCATCGTCGTGGTCATCATCCCGGGCACCCACGATTCAGCGAGCCGCCTGGCCTTCGGAGCAGGGCTCCTCAGGCGTGCGGGCGTCCATGTGCGGACGAGCGCCGCGAAGGTGGAGCCGGTTATCGTGGAGGGCCCGAGTGCCGCCGGCCCTGGTGCCGCCGGCACTGGTGCCGCCGGCCCTGGTGCCGCCGGCCCTGGTGCCGCCGGCCCGCCCGAGCGCTGCGCGATATGGGCCCTCCCCTTTCTCGGCGGGGGGGCTGACCTCGGAGATGCTGATGCGGCAGGGGATTCGGCCCCGCTTCGAAGCCAGGCACAGGCCTTTACGATAGCCGTCGGGCGCATCACAGAGCGCCTGGAGCCAGGCTCACGCAACATCCTCCTGGCTCACTGCTTTGCTTCGGGCGCTGCGCCGAGCGACTCCGAGCGCTCCTTTGTGGGGCTTTCGGAGGAGGTGGACTCGCGGCTCTTCGATCCCTTCGACTATGCCGCCCTCGGCCACCTCCACCGCTACCAAAGGGCGGGAACCAGGGGCTGCTATCCTGGCGCTCCCCTTGCCTATTCATTTGGGGAGGCAGGCAGCGAAAAGGGTTTTCTCGTCCTCGAACTAAAGGGGGATGAGCTGCGGAGGGAATTCATCGCGCACGAACCCCTCCACACTCTCGTCCGGCTCTCCGCGGCCTTCGACGAGCTCTGCCTGCCAGGTGCCTATGCTGAACATCGTGACGATCTCCTTGAGATTACCCTGACTGATACCCTGCCTGTCCTCGATGCCTCCGAACGCCTCCGGGGCAACTTCCCTAATCTCCTTTCGCTGCACCAATCCGCCTTCGAGATTTCCCTGGCCGGCCAGGGAGGGCGCATCGAATTCGATGCTGCCCGCGATCCCCTCGACCCGAAGAGGCTCCTGGATGATTTTGTCCTCTTCCACCGGGAGCTGCGCGAGGGTGCCGACCCCGACGAGGCGAGCCTTGAGCTCGTGCGCGCTCTGGCGCGGGAGTCCCACGATGCGACCAATTGAACTGGTATTGAAAAGCATCGGGCCCTATCGCGGAAGGGTGTCAATTGATTTCCGCGTCCTTGGGGATTTTTTCCTCGTGTGGGGGAGGACGGGCTCGGGGAAGACGACGCTCTTCGACGCGATGACCTATGCACTCTACGGCGAGGCACCGGGGGCGCGGAAAAAGCTTGCGGTGGAGCTACGGTCCCAGTTTGCACAGGGTGGCGAGGAGCCCCGGGTGGAGTTCACCTTTGCGCTCGCTGCCAAGGAGTGGCGCGTTATGCGAACGCCGCCCTGGACGAGGCCGGGGCGCAGCGGAAAGCCGGTCACCGTGAAGCAGGAGGCTGCCCTCGATGCCCGCCGGGAGGGCCTCTGGGAGCGCGTGGCCGAGGGGCCGCGCGATGTCGATGCCCGCATCGAGGAACTTCTGGGCCTGACTGTCGACGAGTTTTCGCGCATCATCCTCCTCCCCCAGGGCGAATTCCAGCGCTTCCTCGAAATGGATTCGACCGAGCGTGTAAAGATCCTGGAAAAGCTCTTTCCCGTAGACCTCCACGACCGCGTCACGGAGCTCGCAGTCCAGAAGGCGAAGGACGCCTTAGCCGCTCTCCGAAACATGACTGAGGGTCTGGCCCGCCTGGAGGCTGAGGGCGCCAACACCGAGGGGCAGGCCGCCCTCGCGCGGCTCGATGAGGGCATGGAGGCTCTTTCGGAGGCCCTCGAGGCTGCGCTGCGCCGCCGGGTCGAGGCAGACAGCGCCCTCAAGGCCGCCCACGCTGCACGGGAGCGCAGGCTCAATCATGAGGCGAAGCTCGCCACCCTGGCTGCTGCCGAGGCTGCTGCCGCCGGACTTCCCGCGATGGAAGCCAGCCTCAGCCAGGCACGCGCCGCTGCCCGCCTCCTCCCCGCCCTCGACGAGGGGCTTGCCGCCTCCGACCGTGCCGCGCGCGGCCGCTCCGAACTCGCTGAGCGTCAAAGGCTTTTTGACAGCTGCAGCCTGCGCGCGCCGGCTCTCGAGGCGGACCGAGCCACTGCCCTCAGCCTGGCCTCGGAGCGTGCCGCCCTCGACCGGCAGCGCGGCGAACTGGGGTCGGCGATCGCTGCCTGGGCCGGGCTCGCTGCCCTGGGAGCCCGCCTCGAGGCTGCCCGCTCCGAGGCAGCGATCAGGGATTTGGCCTGTTCGAAGGCGCAGGCTGTCGAAGCCGGGGCGAGAGCCTCCGTGGAAGCCGCCCTCCTGGCCGAGGATGCCTTCGATAGGGCGCACAGCGAATTCGAGGCCGCGAACACGGCCTTCAATACTGCAAAGGAAAGGCTCCGTGCCGTGGAGGCCCTCGAGGAGCTTCGCCGGGGGGAGGAAGTCGCAAGGGAGGCTGCCGACCGGGCTGCCAGCGCCCTCGCCGAAGCCAGCCTGGCCCTTGCTGACTTTGAGACTGCACGCAGGGGGGGCCTGGCAGCAGAACTGGCCTCTGCCCTCGCAGCCGGCGAGCCCTGTCCGGTCTGCGGCTCGCGGGAGCACCCGGCGCCAGCGGGGGCGGCTGCGGGGGTGCCAGCGGGGGCGGCCGCAGCCCTGAAGCTGCGCCACGAGGCTGCCACGGGGGCGCGGGCTGCGGCGGAGGCGGACTGTATCCATGCCCGAAGCTCGCGGGAAAGGGCCGAAGAAGCGGTGACAGCACTCCTGGCGCCGCCTATCCTGGCGCCGCCTATCCTGGCGCCGGTCCCGCAGGCCAGGCTCTTCCGCGACGCTGCCGGGAAGGCTGCGGGCGAGGCGGGTGAGGCCCTCCAGGCTGTGAAAAAGGGCCAGAAAGAGCTTGAGGACAGGAGGCGGGCCCTCGAGGCCGCTGTCGCCGAGGTACGGCGCTCTGAATCGGCGCGCTCTGCGACCCAGGCGAGCCTGGCTGGTCTGTCGGCCCAGTACGCGGCCGCAGAGGCGAGCGCTGGCGCCGAGGACCCTCGTCCGCGAGCAGCTGCCCTCGACCGTGCCCGTGTGGAAACAGAGGCCCGGAGCGCGGCCCTCCTGGCAGGCATTGCCGCCTTCGAAAAGGAGCTGACCGTAGCCCGGGCGCGCCTGGCCGAGGCCAGCGAAAGGCAGCCGGGCCTGGAGGCCGAGGCTAGAGCGGCGCAGGCGGCTGCCAGGGCGCAGCTGGAAGCCAGTGGGTTTACAGAAGCGGGGGAGGCGAGGTCGGCGGCGATGGCGACTGAAGCGGTGTCGGCACTCGAAGGGGAGATCCGCAGGCTCGAGCTTGAGCGCGGGGCTGCCCGGGCTGCGGCCGAGGAAAGCGGCCGGGCTAGTGGGAAGGAGGCACCGGCCGATGTTCCGGCCCTCGAAGCGGCCCTGTCGGATGCCGCTTCCGCCTTTGTCCAGGCCCAGGCTGCCCTCCTGGACGCGAAATCCGAAGCCCAGAAGCTCCGATCCCTCTTTGATCGCCTCGCCGCCCTCCAGGCCGAGGTGGCTGCACTTTCTGCCAGCTCCGGGCGCTATGCCGGCCTGGCCGAGCTCCTGGCCGGGAAGATTGCCCCGAGGCGGCTGCCCTTCAAGACCTTTGTGCTGGCTGCCTATTTCCGCGTAGTCGTCGAGCGGGCGAGCCAGAGGCTCGAGGAACTCACCGAGGGTCGCTTTGCCATGCTCGCCGACGAGGGTGCCCTAGGAGGCCTCGGGCGTATCGGGCTCGAGATCCTCGTCCGCGATTCCTGGGCTGGTAGGACCCGTCCCTCGGGTACCCTCTCAGGAGGCGAGCGTTTTCTGGCCTCCCTTTCCCTCGCCCTCGGCCTGGCCGACACGATCCGGAGCCGATCTGGCGGCATTTCCCTCGATTCAGTCTTTATCGACGAGGGCTTCGGGAGCCTCGACGACGAGACCCTCGACCGGGCTATCAGCGCCCTCGACCGTGCCCGGGGCCAGCGCCTGATAGGAATAGTCTCGCATGTGGCCGAACTCCGGAACCGGATTCCGGCCAGGATAGAGGTACGAAAAGGCTCCACGGGCTCGACCCTTGTCCTCCACGGGCTCGAGTGAGCAATCGGGCTTTTGAAAGGCGGAATTGAGTTTCGATCGCCGAAATCCTCCTCCGACCTTGCTACAGAGCAGGAAAAGCTCTATAAATACCCATCTTTCTCCATCTCCCTAGGAGGTTTCATGAAGAGGATTCTCCCGATCCTTTTGGCGCTCGCAGCCATCACCACGATGCTGTCCGTGTCCTGCGCAGCGAAGGAACTCACCGCCGACAAGGCTGATTTCATCATGTCCAACGGCGCGGAGCCCACGATCGACCCGAGCCTGCTCAACGACGTCGCGTCCACCAACGTCGGTCTTGGCCTTTTCGAGGGCCTCATGCAGTACGACCCGGTCACGAACAAGGGCGTTCCCGCGATGGCCGAGTCCTACACGGTCAGCCCCGACGGACTCACCGTCACCTTCAAGCTGCGCAAGGCCCAGTGGTCCGACGGCAAGCCCGTCACCGCAGGCGACTTTGTCTACGGCCTCGAGCGCATCCTCGACCCCAAGACGGCCGCCGATTACGCCTACATGCCCGGCATGGTCATCAAGGGCGCAGAAGCCTTCACAGCCGGTACGGGCAAGTTCGAGGACGTCGGCGTCAAGGCCATCGACAACCAGACCCTCCAGTACACGCTCTCCAACGCGGCGCCCTACTTTATCGACATGACCGCGCACAATGCGTTCTGGCCGATTCCCAAGTGGGCCGTCGAGAAGTCCGGCAACGACTGGACCAAACCCGCGAACATCGTCACCAACGGCCCCTACACCCTCAAGGAGTGGAAGGCCCAGGAGTACGTGTTCCTCGTCAAGAACAACAAGTACTGGGATGCGAAGAACGTGAAGCTCCGGGGCATCAAGATCCTCGCCAGCGACAACGATTCCACCAACTACAACATGTTCAAGAACGGCGAAGTCGACTGGATGCACGGGATCGCGAACAGCATGATCGACGAGATCAAGCTCCGCGCCGACTACCAGGCCTCTGCCCAGGTTGCTACCTACTATTACGAGTTCAACACGCAGAAGAAGCCCACCGACAACGTCAAGGTCCGCCAGGCCCTCGCAGCGGCCGTGGACAAGCAGACCCTCGTGGACAAGGTCACCAAGGGCGGGCAGATTCCCACAGACGCCATGGTTCCCCCGATGGCAGGTTACAGCCCGCAGCCCGGTGGCGGCTACAACGTCGAGAACGCCAAGAAGCTCCTCGCCGAGGCTGGCTTCCCCGATGGCAAGGGCTTCCCCCAGCTGACGATCGTGTACAACACGAACGAGGGCCACAAGGCCATCGCCGAGTACATCCAGCAGCAGTGGAAGACCAACCTCGGGATCAACGTCGTGCTCAAGAACATGGAGTTCAAGACCCTCATCGACCTCCGCTCCAAGCAGCATGACTTCACGATCGCCCGCGCCGGCTGGGTGGGTGACTACCTCGATCCGAACACCATGCTCGACCTGTGGATCACCGGCGCCGGAAACAACGACGTCCAGTACGCCAACCCCGCCTATGACAAGCTCATCAAGGATGCGGCGATGGGTTCCGGAGCCGAGCGAATGGGCATGCTCCAGCAGGCCGAGGCCATGCTCCTGACCGACCAGGCAATCATGCCCATCTACCACTACTCGAACCAGGACCTCATAGATACGAAGAAGTGGATCGGATGGAGCGCGACTCCCCTCGGCTTCCACCCCTTCAAGTACATCTCCAAGAAGTAAGCGAGGAGACGCGGCCTTTCGAACCTGTCCCTGGGGAAGGGAGGAAGGCCGCAGCCACCTTTGAACGGCGGCCATGGGGTAGTCTGCACAGGGCTTTCCCATGGCCGTTTTTTAAGGAAGGATCACGATGGGCAAGTTCATCATCCGCAGATTCCTGAGCCTGATCCCGACGATGTTCGTGATCATCACCTTCAGCTTTTTCCTGATACGCTTCGCTCCTGGTGGTCCCTTCTCGGGCGAGAAGAACCTCCCCGAGCAGGTCATCCAGAACATGATGAAGAAGTACCACATGGACGAGCCACTCTTCACACAATACATACGGTATTTCGGTGACGTCCTCCGCTGGGATTTCGGCCCCTCCTTCAAGTACAAGGAGAGTTCCGTCAACGAGCTCATCGAGCAGTGTTTCCCCGTCTCCATCATGCTCGGCAGCGCCGCCCTGGTGCTCTCGGTCGTGTTCGGCATCCTCGTGGGCATAATTTCCGCGCTCAAGCAGAACCGCTGGCAGGATTACCTGTCGATGTCCCTGGCGGTTGTAGGCATCTCGGTCCCCCTCTTCGTCATAGGACCCGTGCTGCAGCTCATCTTTGCGATGAAGCTGCACTGGCTGCCCCTGACCTGGACTTCGCGCAACACCTCGGTCACCTTCGCACTCCTGCCGGTCATCACGCTCGCCTTCCCTTACTTTGCCTATATCGCCCGCCTGTCGCGGGCTTCGATCCTCGAGGTGCTCCGCGCCGACTATGTGCGCACTGCCCGCGCCAAGGGCCTGTCTGAAAATGTCGTCATAGCTAAACACGTCTTGAAGGGAGCCTTGCTCCCGGTCGTTTCCTACCTCGGGCCCGCCTTCGCCGGCATCATCACCGGCTCCCTCGTCGTGGAGTCGACCTTCGCGATTCCCGGGATCGGGCGCATCTTCGTCCAGTCCGCACTGAACCGCGACTACACCCTCATCATGGCGGAGGTGATCATCTTCAGCCTGATCCTCGTGCTGGTGAACTTCCTGGTCGACATCCTGTATGGCTTCCTCGATCCACGCATCGCCTACAAATAGGAGACCCGCAATGGCAGACAACAAGCAGGCGGTCAACGAGTTCAACCAGCAGGTCAAGCCCGTTTCCCTCTGGGCCGACGCATGGAAGCGCCTCAAGAAAAACCGCATGGCCCTCATAGGATTGTGGATTACCGTGATCTTCGCGCTCGTGGGCCTCTTTGCGCCCATCCTCCCCCTCATCGACTACACGCACACGGAGACGGACTTCACCAACCTCCCTCCCTCCTTCAGGCCGGCTGGCGAAGTCGCCCTCTCGGAGGCTCAAAAACGCATCGAGCTGATCGGCGGCATGGTCAAGGACGGCCGCGCGGACCTGGTGCCCGAACTCGAGAAGTCCGAGGCTTCCTACGAGAAGCTGAAACGTGAGTATGTAGCCAAGCCGGCCAGCAGGAACATCTACATCTTCGGGACCGACTACCTCGGCCGCGACATGCTGTCGCGCACCATCTACGGCGGACGCATCTCGATGCTGGTAGGGCTGATCGGTACCATCACTGCCGTCCTCATCGGTGTCGTCTACGGAGCCATCGCCGGCTACCTCGGGGGAAGGGCGGACAACCTGATGATGCGCATCGTCGACATCATGTACGGCCTGCCCTACATGCTGATCGTCATAATACTGATGGCCATGTTCAGCAAGGAAGGCTCCAGCGCCATCTTCATCCTTTTCATCGCAATTGCCCTGGTATCCTGGCTGACCGAAGCCCGTGTCGTCCGGGGGCAGATAATAAGCCTGAAGAACTCCGAGTTCGTCGAGGCAGCCCGCTCGATGGGAGCGAGCACTGCGCGCATAATCTTCCGCCACCTGTTGCCCAACACCCTCGGGGTCATCATCATCTTTGCGACCCTGTCGGTGCCGAGCTTCATCATGAACGAGTCCTTCCTCTCCTTCCTGGGATTGGGAGTTTCGGCACCCGACGCCTCCTGGGGCACCCTCGTCTCCGACTCCATCAAGGGCCTCGAACTCCATCCATGGTGCCTCCTGGTGCCGGCCAGCGCGATGACCCTCTTCCTCTTCGCGATGAACTTCCTGGGCGACGGCCTCCGGGACGCCCTCGATCCCCAGAGCAAGAACAGGGCATAAGGAGCACCGCTATGACCGAAGAAGTGATCCTCAGGGTCAAGGGACTGCAGACCTATTTCCATACCGACGAGGGAATCGTGAAGGCGGTCGACGGGGTTTCCTTCGACCTGCGCAGGGGGGAGACCCTTGGCATCGTCGGCGAGTCGGGCTCGGGCAAGTCAGTGACGAACCTTTCAATCATCAACATGATCCCGAGCCCTCCCGGACGCATAGCCGGAGGCGAGGTGGAGTTCATGGGCACTGACCTCCTCAAGATTCCGGTGAAGGACCTCCGCGCCATCAGGGGCAACAAGATCTCGATGATCTTCCAGGACCCGATGACAAGCCTCAACCCCTACCTCCGGATCTCGACGCAGATGGTCGAGACCATCGTCCTCCACCAGGACCTGGACAAGAAGGCGGCGAAGGATAAGGCCATCGACATGCTCAAGTTAGCCGGCATACCCGCCCCTGAGAAGCGGATCGACCAGTACCCCCACCAGTTTTCGGGAGGCATGCGCCAGCGCGTCATGATCGCCATGGCCCTCTCCTGCAACCCGGAGATACTCATCGCCGACGAGCCGACCTCGGCCCTCGACGTGACCATCCAGGCGCAGATCCTGGACATCATACGGGGACTGACCGCACAGACCGGAACCTCGGTAATCCTGATTACGCACTCCCTGGGTGTCGTAGCCGGGATGTGCGACACCATCTGCGTCATGTACGCGGGGCGCATCGTGGAGAGGGGGCCGACCGGCGAGCTCTTCGAGGCACCGAAGCACCCCTACACGCAGGGCCTCATCAAGTCGGTGCCCCGCCTCGACAAGGCCTCGGGCGAGCGCCTCTTTTCGATCCGGGGCCAGCCGCCCAATGTCATCGACCTGCCCGACTGCTGTCCCTTCTATCCGCGCTGCGACAAGGCGATGGACCTCTGCAAGCGCAAGTACCCGGCCTCGAAGGACCTGGGGAACGGCCACGCGGTTTCCTGCTGGCTCTACACGGAGGCCAAGTAAATGCCAAACAATAGTGGCGGGAACGAAACCCTCCTGGACGTAAAGGACCTCAAGATGCACTTCCCCATCGGGAGGAAGGGCCTAATTGCTGGTGAGCAGCAGTACATCTATGCAGTCGACGGCGTGGACTTCAAGATCAGGAAGGGCGAGACCCTCGGCCTCGTGGGCGAGTCGGGCTGCGGCAAGTCGACGACGGCGCGTGCCGTGGCGCAGCTGTACAGGCCTACCGGCGGATCGGTCAAGCTCAAGGGCGCGGAACTCACCACGCTCAAGGCCCGGGACCTCATCGCGGCGCGCAAGAACATGCAGATGGTCTTCCAGGATCCCTATGCCTCGCTCAACCCGCGCATGACCTCCGGAGACATCATCTCCGAGCCGATGCGGATCTACTCCAGGAAGGGCCTCGTCCAGTTCAGCAGGAAGGACATGGAGGAGCGCGTCGAGCAGCTCATGGAAAGGGTGGGACTATCCCGCTTTTTCCGCAACCGCTACCCCCACGAGTTCTCGGGTGGACAGCGCCAGCGCATCGGCATCGCCCGCGCCCTCGCTCTCCAGCCCGAGCTCATCCTCTGCGACGAGCCGGTGTCGGCCCTCGACGTTTCCATCCAGGCCCAGATTCTCAATCTCTTCAGGGACCTCCAGGACGAGTTCGGTCTGACCTACCTCTTCATCGCCCACGACCTGGCGGTGATCGAGTACATCTCGACGCGCGTCGCCGTCATGTACCTCGGTATCATCGCCGAGATCTCGGGCTCCGGGGACCTCTACAGTAAGCCCCTCCATCCCTACACCCAGGCCCTCCTTTCGGCCGCTCCCATCCCGGATCCCAAGATCGAGAAGGAGAGGAAGCGCATAATACTGACGGGTGACGTTCCCTCTCCCGACAGGCTGCGCCCGGGCTGCCCCTTCCATGACCGCTGCTGGAAGAAGATGGACAAGTGCCAGAGCCAGAAGCCTGCTCTCAAGGAAGCCGAGCCGGGCCACGAGGTGGCATGCTTCCTCTACCACGACTGAAGCGGCAGCGCTGAAAAGGAGAAAGGGATGAAAAGAAAGCTTGTCAGGAAGCTCGCTGTTGCGGCTATCGTTTCGCTCATCGCGCTGGTCCCGCTGCTGGCTGAGACTGAGTCAGGCGCGGCTCTCAGGCCGACCTTCGGTTTTGCGGACGCCGATTTCTATTGGGCGCAGTTCAAGGGCGGCGTGGAAGGCTTTGAGCTAGTTCCTGGCGTTTCCAGCGCAGCCCTCCTCTACCTCGGCGCAGGCTACTACTCGGACAGTTATTACCGGGACGCTGCCGGTGCCCGCCTGGTCGATCCTAGCCTCGCCTTTGCCGGAGCTTCCTTTAACGAGTGGGGCTCGGAAACCCGCCTGGGCCTCGATCTGGGCCTGGTCCCCAAGAGCCAGGGCGAGGGGAACCTTCTCACGCTCCAGCTCTATCTACGGGATGTCTGGAAGACGAACGTCGGGGCTCCTGCAGCCTACTCCTCCACGGCTCTCGATGGTGCCGGCTACCTGGAGAATTCCCTCCTCGCCAGACTCGACTATGCGGGGGTGGAGCTCGACATCGATACCCGTACACGGGAAGGCCTCAATGCCGAAGCCTCGGTCGAGTGGGCACCCTCCTTCCTCCTGAACAACCTGATCGGGAAGGCTCACTGGTGGAGGCTCAACTCCCGCATAGCCGGATTCCTGCCAATTGTGAAGACATCGGCCTTTGGCCTCTACGTGGGCGACCGCCTCGTCCTGGACGCAGTAGGAGGGCCGAGCCTGCCCTCGCATATCCAGCGCCAGATCGGTGGCTTCAAGGCCGGCAAGGCCATGGGCGGAGCGGTGCGCGGCATCGACAGCTACCGCTACGACGGGAATGTCAAGATCGTGAACAACTTCGACGTCCGCGCCACCCTTCCCGCCATCTTCGGCAAGGGCCTGGTGCCGGAGCTCTTTGTCTTTACCGATCAGGGCTTTGTTGACAACCGGGACTACTTCGCCACGCCGGGTCAGCTCCTCCTGACAGCGGGCGGGGGCCTCGTCCTCGATTTCCTGGCCGGCTCCTCGCCCCTGGAACTGGGCTACTATGTGACCTACAACCTCACGGAGCGGGCCTGGAGCTTCTTTAATTTCATCATCCTGGGTTATCAGTTCTAGGCCTTTCCGCTCGGGCGGAGGTTTTTCGAGGGCCCTTCCAGGCTTGCTGGAAGGGCCTTTTTTTGTATTCTCAGCCCTCGGCCAGGGGCTTTCCACAGTGCCGCGCGAGGCGCTCGGCCTGGGCCCGGAGCCTTTCGCCCTTGCGGGCCGAGACCATGTTGACGAGGAGGGTCTGCCCCTCGGTCTCGCAGACGAGGGCGAGGAAGGGTTTCTTGTGGATGCCGGACAGGACCCGGGGATTGGCCTGCCCGTCCTGGGCACCACGGCTGACGGCGAGGGTGTTCGCCGCGTCGGCCCTCTCCTCGGCGCTGCCGGGCAGGGTGCCGCGCGTCCAGGGTACGAGCCTGAAGCCCGTCACTTCGGCCAGGGGGACTGAAAATGTCTTAGCAACTATGATGAGTCCGAAGCGATGGGAGATCGAGAGGGTATCCGTATCGAAGCTCCACTTTTCCTCGTAGAGGAGGGCCAGAAGGACGATGGCCGAGAAGAACCAGCCGAGGGGGCCGGGCGAGGAGCCTCCGGAGTACATCGAGGCGACCAGGAGTGCTTCGAGGAGTCCCATCGACAGGCGGTACCACAGGGGTATGCCGAGGCTGAGGCGCGCAGGGCTGCGAAGGGCAAGGACCAGGGGCAGTTCCATCGGGGTTCCTGGGGAAAGGGATACCAGGATGGTAGCCAGAGGGAGCTGGGAGGACAAGCGGCTGGCGCAGCCCTGGAAGTCGGCTTACGCGACAGATCCCTTTCGCGCTAGGCTAGGACATGCCGAAGAAAACCATCGTTGCCAACGCCCTGCCTGCCTATGAAGCGGGCAACGCGTTTCTCGTAAGGATCCACGCCATCGAGCGGTCGCGGGGAGTGCTCATCCCCGGGCACCGCTTCGAGGCCTTCCGCGATCCTGTCGTCCATCCCTGGAAGCTGGGGCTCTCCGAAGTCTCGGGCAAGGCCCTGGGCCTGCGCCGGATCGCACTGTCCTTCAAGGACGCCAAGCTCTTTTATATGTTGCTCGGAAGCCACCAGGTGCCCTTTGTTCTCGGGCTTGAGGATCCGAAAAACCACGAAGCCTACCTGTCTGCAGGGGAGGAACACCCGGATTTCATCGTGCGGATCGCGGCCTTTGACCTGTCAGAACTCTATGCCCGCGAGGGCCTCGCTTCCGGGGACTACCTTCTTTTCCGCTTCCTCGACGCCCAGGGGCGGCATTTTTCCGTGGAGGCTCTTCCTGCCGCGAGCATCGATGCCGCTGACAGGGCGAGGAGCTTTGCCAGCATGGAGGAGGGATTCCGTTCGGCGATGGTAGCTCTCCAGATGCCTGGTCCCAACTCCGAGTTGCTGCGCGCTGCGATGCTGGCGGCTCCACCCCAGCTACGGAGCGACCCAAAGACCTCCCTTTCGGAGTTTGTCGCGGAGGGTGGACTTCTCGGCATGAGCTCCTTCGGGGGGGCCGAGTTCCTTTGGGAAAAGGATGTCGATGTGGCGAGCCTGTCTGCCGGAAGAGGAAAAAAGGGGAGTAAAGGCGGGACGGAGAGCCTGGACTCTGGAACCAGGGATGGGGCTTCGGAACTCGACGGACTCCTCGAGGAGATGGGGATCACCGTCGATTCCATCGAGATCGAGTCCTTCATGCGTGATGAGCTCTATCAGGGGAATCCGGCCATGACAGCTGCGGCAAGCGCAGTGGAACGCTCCTTTGCGGGGCTCGAAGCCGTAGGCTACGGGCAGGCTGAACTCAGGCGGGCCCGTTCCCTCGCTGTGGCCCATGCCCTCGAAATAGTGCCTGCCTATGATTTTCAGGCGGACCGCAGGGTGGGACCGCTTCGGAGCAGCTGCCTCGAGATGTATGGGCGCTTTCTCCTGTGGATGCGGGAAGCCGGAGCCGCCGGCCTGGATATGCGCTCGCTGCGGCGTGAGGCCTTCGACACACTCATGGAGATCATGGCCGAGATGGTAGCCTACCTCGCCGCGATGAACGAGCCAGCCCTCCTCTCGAAAAAAGAGCTTGCTTCGGTAACTAAAACCATGCCTGCCCTCGAGATGCTGGTCGAAACCCTCCTGTCCGACCTCTCCATCGCCGCGGCGAAAAAACAGGGCGGGATGCCCCTCGCTCCCGCTTCGCGCGGCGGCAGGGGCAAGGCATCCGGGGGAAAGGCGACTGGCCGAGCCAAGGCAGGCGTAAAAGCCCGGCCAGCTTCGGACAAGAGCTACGTGCTCGACGTCCGCATCGCGGGGATCGATCCTCCTGTCTGGCGACAGCTCGTGGTTCCGGGGAACCGCACGCTTGCCGACCTCCATCGCGTGCTCCAGATGGCCTTCGGCTGGACCGACAGCCACCTCCATGTCTTCGCGCTCCGGGGAGAACGCTACGGCAAGCCCTCCCGCGATGACTTCGAACCCCTCCTCGACGAGGCCGCGTTTACCCTCGATGAACTGGGACTCCGGGGCCGGAGTCGCCTGAACTATGAATATGATTTCGGCGACGGATGGGTGCATGACATCCTGGTCGTGAGCTCCTCGAAGCGGCAGGAGGACGGCGACCGGGTGGATCTGCTCGACGGAGCCCGTGCTGCCCCGCCTGAGGACTGCGGGGGCGTTCCAGGCTACGAGGACATCCTGGAGATCCTCTCCAGGAAGCCGGGGAAGCGGACGGAGGAGGAGCGCGAATTCCTGGCCTGGACTGATGGCTGGGACCCCGAGCGCTTCCACCTTGCGGAAATCCGGCTCGAGCTGGGGAAGCTCTAGCCCGCCATATTTAGCCGGCAGTCATAGCCGGCAGTCATAGCCGGCAGCGTTGCCGGCGAGGTCAAGGCTTCCCGATGGACGGGATCAGCCTTTGGGTATAGTCTCCTTTTCCGAACCAGGGCGCCTGCGACGGCGCCCCTTTTTTGCAAGGAGTTCCCATGAAGATTCTTGTCGTCGGCGGAGCAGGATACATAGGCAGCCACGTCGCCCGCGAATTCCTGGATCGTGGAGATTCGGTGACGGTCTACGACAACCTGTCGACAGGCACTCGAGAGAACCTCTTTCCCGAAGAGGAATTCGTTTTGGGGGACATCCTCGATTACCCGGCCATCCTCGGGGCGGCAAGGGGCGGGGGCTTTGATGCCCTCATCCACCTGGCAGCGGCGAAGGCTGCGGGCGAGTCGATGCTCAATCCCATGAAGTACTCGACACAGAACCTTTCGGGCACGGTGAACATCCTCAATGCGGCCGTGGAAGCGGGCATCCACAAAGTTGTCTTCTCCTCGTCTGCGGCAACCTATGGCGAGCCGAAGTACCTGCCCATCGACGAAAAGCATCCCACCGATCCTGAGAACTATTACGGTTTTACCAAGCTCGAGATCGAGCGCATCCTGGCCTGGTACGACAGGCTGAAGGGGATGCGTTATGCGGCCCTGCGCTACTTCAACGCGGCCGGCTATGACACCCGGGGTCGCATCACGGGCCTCGAGCGGAACCCCGCGAACCTCCTTCCGGTTGTGATGGAGGTGGCTGCAGGCATGAGGCCCTCCATCCAGGTCTTCGGTGACGATTACGACACCAAGGACGGCACGGGGGTGCGCGACTATGTGCACGTAAACGACCTCGCACGCGGGCATGTGGCCGCCCTCCTTTGGATCGCAAAGAACGACCAGAGCCTCACGGTGAACCTCGGCTCTGAAGAGGGCATCTCGGTAAAGGAGATGCTGGAGTCGGCCAGGCGCATCACGGGCAGGCCCATCAAGGCCGACTTCGTAGCGCGGAGGCCGGGGGACCCGGCCAGGCTCGTAGCCTCGTCCGCCCTGGCCCGGGAGACCCTCGGGTGGACCGCGAAGGACTCGGATGTCGACAGCCTCGTGCGCACAACGTGGGATGCCTACCGTTCCCATATCGCTCATAATTGATTGCAGTAAAGGATGGAGAGATGACGACGAAGGAAGGCATATTCGCACGCATCGAGGCCTCCGAAGCTGGCATAGTCGAGCTTGAGACCCTGCTTACGGGCATCCCGGCCTTTGCGCCGGAGTCCGGAGGCTCAGGCGAGCTGGCCAAGTGTGAGGCCCTGGAGAAATGGCTTCGTGCCCATGGAATCAAGCAACTAGAACGGTATGATTCCCCGGACCCCAGGGTGCCCTCGGGGAAGCGGCCCAACCTCGTGGCGACCATCGAGGGCAGGAAGGCCGATCAGCGGCTCTGGATCATGTCGCACACCGACGTCGTGCCCGAGGGCGACCGTTCGATGTGGAGGGGCGATCCCTTCAAGGTCGTCTACGAGGACGGGAAGCTGATCGGCCGCGGTGTCGAGGACAACCAGCAGGGCCTGGTCGCCTCGGTCTTCGCGGCCCTCGCACTCCTGGGAGAAGGAGAGCTGCCGGCGCATACGGTCAAGCTCCTCTTTGTCGCCGACGAGGAGGTGGGCTCGGCCCACGGCATCCAGTTCCTCATCGACTCGCATCCGGGACTCTTCCGGCCCGATGACCTCTTTGTCGTGCCCGACGGCGGCGTAGCCGACGGCTCGGAGATCGAGGTGGCGGAAAAAAACATCTGCTGGCTCAGGATCGTGACCAAGGGAAAACAGACCCACGCAGCCATGCCCGACAAGGGAGCCAACGCCTTCGTTGCAGCCTCCGACCTGGCGGTCCGCATCCATGGCCTTGAGAAGGCCGTGTTCACGGCCCGCGACAGGCTCTTCGACCCCGACCGCTCCACGATAAACCCGACCAAGAAGGAAGCGAACGTACCAAATGTGAACACCATTCCCGGTGACGACGCCTTTTGCGTCGACCTGCGCCTCCTGCCCCAGTACCCGATCGACCTGGCGCTGTCGGAGATCTCGAAGCTGATGCGCGAACTGGAGCCGAAGTACGGCGTCACCATGGCCTATGAGGTCATCCAGCGGAACGAGTCGAAGGCGACTGCTGCCGACGCGCCGGTGGTGCTGACCCTCGCTGCCGCCATAAAGGAAGTGTACGGCGTGGATGCCCATGCCATCGGCATCGGAGGCGGCACCGTGGCGGCCTACCTCCGCAAGGCAGGCTACGACGCTGTCGTGTGGGCGAGGATGGAGGAGACGGCGCACCAGCCCAACGAAAGCGCGCTGATGGCCAACATCATGGGAGACGCCAAGGTCTTTGCCTCGCTGATGCTCAGGGCTTAGTTGGGTCTATCTGCCGGTGACGACGAGGATCCTGCCGGTGGCTACCAGCTTCCTGCCCTCCGCCGAGGACAGGATCCGGAGTGCGTCCTCCCGCGAGATGACCAAGTCGGTGCGGTTGATCCCGAAAAGCTCACGGGCCCGGATGCGGAGTGGGGTGTCGCCGACGCGGGACCGTTCGGCCGCCCCGAAAGCGGTGGCGTAGGCCAGGGGACCCTGCCTGAGGAGGGACTCCGGGTCGACCGTGCTCCGGTCCACTATGAGGTTCATGTCCGAGTCGAAGATCCTGGGGAAGAGCCCGGGGCTCAGGCGGTCGGTTTCGCCAGCCTCGCCGTGGACAGGGAGGGGCCCCTCCGCCGTGATGACTATTCCGGACCAGGCCTTCGTGGCAGTCCATTCGAGGGGCTGGGGGAGGGGCGAGGGGGTCGAATGGGAGAGGTAGAGCTTGGCTGCCTCCATGAGGGGCAGTTCCCAGACTGACACGTAGGACCGCAGGTCCCTGGAAAGGGAATCCTCGCGGCGAACGAGGAGGGCGGCGAGATCGAGGATGGCGGAGCTGTCGACGGTCCCGTCTACGATGGTGTCGCCGACGCTCCTTCGCGAATCCACGGGTATCGCGAAAAAGGGATTCTTCGCCAGGCCGGGCAGGTCGCGGCTGACCATTCGCTCGGCGGCGAGTCTGCCTTCGGGCAGCCTGAGACCCGCACTCTGGAGGTTGAGGCTGACACGGAGCTCGAGGACGCGGCGGCTCCAATCGATGCTGGCCCGGACGGCATAGGTGGAGCCCGGAAGCTCCGAGCCCTCGCCTTCGGCAGCTGGCTCACCTTCGGCAGCTGGCGCGCCTTCCGCTGCAGGCGCGCCTTCCGCCGCGGGCGCCTCAGCCTCGGCCCATCCCAGGCGAAGGGCGAGGAGGCCGATGAGCATGATGCTGGTGATCCTCATGGCGTAATTGTCGGCACCTCGAGGACCATACCTTCGCGCAAGACGCTGGTGAGTTCGAGGCCGTTTCTCGCTGCGAGCGTTTCCGGGCGGATTTCGTGCCTGAGGGCGATGCCCCAGAGGCTGTCGCCCTTGGCGACCGTGTAGCGGCCTGCGAACTCCACTGTTTCGTCGGCAAGGTCTGGCTTGACCAGCTCCGGGGCGGTCGCTCCCTCCTTGAGGACCGGGATCACGAGGGTCTGCCCGATGCGTATCTTCGATGGTTCAAGCCCGGGATTGGCCTCTACGACCAGGGCGAGGGGGGCACCGTAGGCACGGGCCAGGGCGGATACCGAGTCGCCCGAGCGGACAGTATGGATCGTGTACTTGATGAGCTTCGCCTCAGGATCCTCGAGGGCCTTGACGATGGACTCGGCGCTGCCGAGGGGAACCTTGAGGCTGTAGCCCTTCCAGGGAGGGGTTACCGCAAAGCGGAGTTCGGCGTTTGCGCCCCTAAGGGTTTCGGGGGCCAGGCCAGCCTGAGCGGCCAGAAGCCCGAGATCGACGGGCCTGGCCATCTCGACGCACTCCCACTCTATAGGAGGACTCCAGTCGAGGGGCAGTCCGTTGCGCGCGGGGTACTTGAGTATGGATGCGACTGCCAGGAATTTCGGTACATAGGAGGATGTCTCCTTCGAGAGATAGCCTCCGTCGCGGAGCACGAAGAAGTCAGTGCTGCCCGCCGCCTTGACGGCGCGCGTGATCGCGCCGAGCCCCATGTTGTAGGCTGCGAGCGCGAGGTTCCAGTCATGGAGGCTCGCATGGTTGTCCGCCAGCTTGCGGAGGGCAGCGTCGGTGCTCTTCATGAAATCCCGCCGTTCGTCCACCCAGTCGTCGATGCGCATCCCGTAGCCAGCGATCGAATTCCGCATGAACTGCCAGAGTCCCGCCGCCCCGCTTTTCGATACCGCCCGCAGCGAATACTCGGACTCTATGAGCGGCAGCCAGGCAAGCTCACGGGGCAGGCGGAAGAAATCGATGCGCTCCATGATGTAGGCCATCCAGGGTTGCCCCCGACCGAGCGCAACCGAAAGCCATTTTTTCCCGTCAGCCCCCAGATAGGAGGCCCGCCACTTCTCGAAGGCCGGCTCACCCCAGGGCATATCTAGATCGTACAACGCGTCCCTCAGCGCTGCTGGCACTGTAGGCACTGCGGGCGCCGTGGCAGGCGCTGTCCCCTCGTCGCTGCCTGCCACAGGGGTCGCCGGTGGTGCTATCGGCTCAGCCGGCGCCGGCGGCGGAGGGGTCGCCGGTGGCACTGTCGGCCCAGCCGGTGCTGCCGGCGGAGGGGTCGCCTGTGGCACTGTCGGCCCAGACGGCGCTGCCGCCAGGGGACCTACGTGCCTCCGCCCTGAAAACACCCAGCTATAATCATCAGCATTGGTTCCAAGGGATGCAGATTGGCTTTGCGTACCTGCGCCGGTCATCGCTGCAGGTGAGGCGCTAGCCATGGCTGCTGCCCCCCCGCCTGCCAGAGGCTGTGCGGCGGCAGTGAAGGTGGTGGAGGCAAGAATGAGGGACGCGATCCCGAGCCACGCACGCGGGCCCTGCACTGGCTGGCAGCGGCTGCGCGCGTGACAGGGTCCCCGCGTGTGGACTGGCCCGCGCGGGCGCAGCGACGCAAAGGGTCCGGCACAAAATGACAGCTGGCTTCTCACTGCATCTTCTCGCCGAAATAGATTCCCGCCCACTCCCACCTTCCGTGGATGTCCGGGTCGGCGGGGAAGTTGATCTTGCGGAAATAGAGGTACCAGGTGGTGACACGGTCGGACCAGCCCCAGGTCTTGAGGTAGGCTTCGCGCGTACTGGAGGAGGGATCGAGGGCGTTGGCGTAGTTCACGCGGCTGCCGACCATGAGGGGGGCGAAGTCGAAGAGCACCTGGGAATTGACGTCGTTCTCGTCCTGGTGCCAGGACATTGCGAAGAAATTCACCTTGGCGCGATACTTTCGCAATTGCATCGAACTCCCGGAGTCGAGGGCCACCTCGATCCCGCGCACAAGCGCGTCGAGGTCCTCGTAGGCCCAGTCCTTCGGGCTGTTGTAGAAATCGACGATGTTCCTCGCATAGGTGAAGGCGTCCGGATAGCCCGGTATCTGCGTGGAGAAGTAGGGGAGGAACCGTGCGTAGGTCTCCACCGCCTTGGCCCAGTCCCCTACGCGCTCGTACTCCTTGCCCAGGAGGAAGAACATCTGCCCCATGTCGACGCGGTCCTGGAACCGCGAGATGAGGGTGCTGAAGTAGCCGATGCGCTTTTCCGGCGATTTCTCGGTACGGATGAGCCGCATGAGGCTCTCGTAATGGATGGAGGTCCCCTCGATTTCGAGGTCCGGATAATTGTTGACGACGCGCTCGTAGTACAGCGAGGCTATGGGGGCTGCCGCCTCGCTGTCGTAGCACCAGGCTGCGGTGAAGAGGTACCAGGCGTCGTTGGGGTCGTCGGGATACCTGTCCGCGAGGTCGGTGAGGAAGCTGGCAAGTTTGCCATATTCCTTGATGCGGAGGAATATCGCCGATATTTCCCGGGTTGCCGCGAAGCGCTCAACAGTCGGGGTCGACCGGGAATCGAGAATGCCGAAGAGGACGCGCAGTTCGGATTTATCCTCCGGGCTGCCTACAAGCCAGATTGAATTGGAGTTGGAGCAGGAGGAAAGTGCCAGGAGGAGGGTGAAGACGAGGCCTGTCACAAAGCTGCCCAGCCGGCGAGGGGCTGTGCAGGAAACAGGCCTAGCTATAGGACAGGAGCCGCCCAAGGCGCTCTTTCTGCCGCCTGAAGCGTCTATCCTGCCGCCGCATGTCATGCGGAAAAGCGTAGCATGTCATTGTGAGAGTTGGCAAGATCGGCAGCTTCAGCTACTATCCATAGAACATGCGCCCGCCACGAACCGCCAAGACGGAAGCCATCCTGCCCTCGATCTTCCTCGTGGCGCTGATCGCTACGGGAATTGTGCTGCGTGCCTCTGGAATGCTCGCAGACCTGCGGGTGCTTCTTCCACTGCTGGCTGTCCTTTTCGGGCTCGTCCTCCTATTCCTGGCGGTGAACGAGGGCAGGGCTCCCCTCCATCGTGGATCGGGAATAACCTTTATCTTCGCCGGCGCCGTGCTGGCAGCTGCCGCCTTTGGGCTTTCACTCCGTCAATCCTGGCCCCTCTTCATGGTGGGTGCGGCCCTGGGCTGGATCGTCGATGGCCTGTCGCGTTTCGGCCGGCTTCGCGTTGCGACCTTTGTTCCATCTGTGGCCATGCTCCTCCTGGCCGGTTTCTTTTCGTTGTTTTCCTTCGGCCTCGTGACCATGAGGCTTGCCAAATTCCTGGCGATCTGGTGGCCCGCCTTCATAGTCCTTGCGGTTGCCGCCATCTTCGCTGCCCTCTGGTATCGTTCGCGGCGCGCGGCGGCGCGCAGGCGCTCTCCCGCGCCATGATCCGCCCCCGGCCCGGGGGTCTCGGAGCCTTCGCCCGCAGCGCGATTGCCGGGCTTGCCGGGATCGTCTTGATATCCTGCGCTTCAGGGCCAGCCGGAGCGGGTAAGGGAAGCGCAGCGAATTCGCCAGGCAGTCCAGGGGGAAGCCAGACCAGGGGCAGCTCCGCTGCTGCGTCTTCTGGCGCCCCGTCCTCTCCCGTGGCGGGTAGTACGGGCGGGACAGCCATCCAGACTGCCACTGTCGCCGCTCCAAGCAAGGCCCAGTCCGAGCGGAAGGCCATCTCCGAGGCGATCGCCTTCGGCTCTCCAACCTCGCTCACCCGGGCCTTCGAATTGATCCGTAATGTGACGGGCCTGGACCGCAGCGAGGCCATCCTTTTGGCTTGGGTGGGCGCCCGGGTGGCGACCATTGTCTATCCACTGCGTTCGCCAAGTTTTGTTCCCCAGGACCTCCAGTCTCCCGGAGACATACCCTCCGGCGCCATTGCCCGCATGGTTTCGGAAGCCCTGTCGGGCCGCGTTCCCGCCCTTCCTCCCGAGAATGCTGGCGATCCCCTGGCCGAGATCCTTCCCGCGCTCTCGGTATTTCGTTCAGACTCGCATGACACCGCGCGGCTCGCCCTCGCGGCCCTCGACCGCTTCGAGCACCTCGGGGCGAAATCTGTGCTCCCTGCGATGATACGAGGACTCGACGCCGAGCGCCGCAAGGCCTGGACGGAGAGTCTCGCCTTCTATCTCGTTTCGGTGGATGCAGCCTCCGACGCCTGGCCCTCGGTGATCGGTGCCACCAAGGACTACCTCGCCCTTGGCAAACCTTCCGAGGCTCTCGAGCTGATTTCCAGGACGCCGGAGGACATCCAGAACGACAGCGACTTCAACAAGATACGGGCGGAGGCCCTCTACGAGAACGGCGTCTTCGACAAGGCTGATCCCCTTGTCGCCCAGGCACTTCGAAACGATCCCCTCGATTCCAAGCTCATCCTCATGCGTGCCCACCTCCTGGTGCGCGCGAAGCAGTACCAGCAGGCCCTCCCCCTCCTCGACGCCTTTGCGACAGTCGACCTCAATGATCGTACCTATGTGCTTCTGCGCGCCTTAAGCTCGGAGGGCCTCCGCAACCGCGACGAAGCCCTGCGCTGGTCACGGAAGGGCATGGAAGCCTTCCCCGGCGATCCGGAATTCCTCACGCTGACTGCCCGCGTACTTTTCGGACAGCAGGGGCTTTCCGCGGAGGCAAAGGCCGCGGCTCTCAGCGAGGGACGGGAACTCGCCCGCTCGGCCTTTGACCTGACGGCTGCCGGTGCCACGGTGCCAGAGCTCCTCTCGCCCCTTCGACTCGGTGGATGGAAGGGTGCGGGGGGAGAGGCTGCGCGGCTCCTCCTTGAGGAGTCGGCCCTCCGCTTCGACTGGATCAGTGCATCGCGCTATGTCGAGCGCGCCCATGACGCGCCAGGCTTTTCGAACGAGGCCCTGGTCTGTCTTGTGCTCCGAAGGTCGGGGGAGTGGGGCCGTGCCCTCGACCATGCCTCGGAATGGTACCGACTAAACCCTTCTTCCGAGGCTGCGGCCGATGCCTACCTTCGCGCTCTCATTGGTTCGGGCAACACCAAGGCAGCGGAGGATCTCCTTCCCCGCCTCCTCCTCCAGCCCGGCACGACAGCCGGACGTTCGAGTCTTCACTATACCCAGAGCCTCCTTTCCAAGACCGAGGAGTCTGCCCTCGCCTCGCTCCGCACTGCCTTGGTCGAAAACGCGGACAATGTAGACGCCCTTCTGGCGATGTACGATATCTGGTTTCGCCGCCAGGACTGGCAGAAGTCCCGCTTCTACCTCAAGCAGGCCCTGGCCCTCGCGCCCGCCGATCCCGAGATCATCCGACGCTCCCGCGACCTGGCCGAAGTCGCCCCGTGAGCCAGCCCGTCCGTGGCGGACGCAACGCAGCTCCCCCTCCTGTCCATGATCCCGCCATCGCCGCATATCTTGATGGGATCCATCGCAGTTGCAGCGGCCTCGCGAGGCTCGACCGCGACCCCCTCGCCCTGGTGCGACCCTTCGGAGAGCTCGCGGACAGGGAGTTAGCCGGACTTGTGGCCTCGACCCTGGCCTTCGGGCAGGTAGACCTCATCATGCGCGCAGTCCGACAGGCGATGGAGCCCCTCGGAGAGCGACCGGCAACGGCCCTCGACGCCCTGAAAGACGCTTCGATACGGAGGCTCTGGGGAGATTTCCAGTATCGCTTCATGCATGGTCCCGACATGGTTGCCCTCATGCTTGGGATAAAGCGCGCCCGCGCCCAGTTCGGCGGCCTCGGGGCGATGTTCGCTGAGGGGGACCCCGGAGGGAAGGACATAGTTGCTGCTGTCGGGGAGTTCTCCCGGCGCCTCAGGGGCCTGGGCGGGCCCCTTCGCGAGGGGCTTTTGCCCGATCCCGCTCGCGGCTCTGCCTGCAAGAGACTCTTCCTCTACCTGCGCTGGATGGTGCGCCGCGACGTCGTCGATCCGGGAGGATGGACGGGCATCAGCCGCTCGCGCCTGGTGATCCCCATCGATGTCCACATGGCGCGGGTATGCTCCGCGAGGCTCGGATTTATCCCGGGCCCGGCAGCCACCCTGGCCAATGCCCTCCGCGCGACGGAGGCCTTTCGCCTCTACGCGCCGCGCGACCCGGTAAAATACGACTTTGCGCTCACGCGGCCGGGTATCGATCCCCGGGACGGAGATGAGGTCTGGCGCGTGGAGGAAGCCTGCCCGGGGCCATAGGGGCCTGCTGGCCCGGCCCCCAAGTCGCGCCGAGCCTGTGGGTCTGCGTTGGCGGTCGTTGGCGGCAGGGCCAGTCTCGAGTATCTTCGTAATCGGAGGCTTGAATGGCGGCACTGGTCCTCATCGCGGACGACGAGGAAAAACTTACCTCAATTGTCGCGAGCTACCTCCATAACTCGGGCTTCGAGACGCTGGTCGCCCACGAGGGGCAGACTGCCTTGGCGCTTTTCCGCGAAGGGAAGCCGGACTGCGTGATCCTGGACATCAACATGCCCGGTCTCGACGGACTTGAGGTAGCGCGGTCGATACGGAAGGAATCCTCGACGCCCATCATCTTCCTGACCGCCCAGGCCTCCGAGGCTGACACGATAGTCGGCCTCGAACTGGGGGCTGACGACTATGTAGCCAAGCCCTTCAGCCCCCGCGAACTGGTGTCCCGTGTGCGCGCCGTGCTCAGGCGCTCGCCCCCGAAGGAGGAGGCCAGCTCCGAAGAGACGCTTCGCCGTGGCGGCCTTACCATGGATGTAGCCCGGCGCGAGCTAAGGATCGACGGCATTCAGAAGGTTCTCACTACTGCGCAGTTCGACATCCTCCTCCTTCTGGCGCGCTCACCCGGCCGTGTCTTTCCCCGCCTCGCCATCCTCGAAGCAGCCTCGGGCAGCGACTTCGAGGGCTACGAGCGCACCGTCGACGCCCACGTGAAAAACATACGCAAGGCCCTCGGCGACGATTCGGGAGAGCCTCGTTTTATCGGGACGGTCCGGGGCGTCGGCTACCGCTTTATCGACTCCGGCGATGCGCCTCGCTAACCGTCTGGCCCTCGCCTTCATCGCGGTAATCGCCCTCTTTGCGGCCTCGACTGCGGCGATGCTCGGCGCCTCGACGGAGGGTGCCTTCCGCAGCTGGGTGCTGGAAGGGGACAGGGCCAAGGCCGGGGCCTACGCCACCATCCTCGGGGACTGGCGCTCGGAACATCCCAATTGGGAGGGTATCCAGCCCTGGCTGGCGGGTCTTCCGCGTGTGATGTATGAGGGCCTGGCCCGGGGGCTCTACGACGATTCGCGGGACAAGCTCGTGGCATCCTTTTCCTTCGACACCTTCGGGAAAATCCTGGCCGACCGCATCGTGGTAGCCGATGCCGAGGGCAGGGTGGTCGCCGATACCGCCGGTTCCCTCCTGGGTTCCCTCCACCCTGAGCGCCACCTCATGCAGGGCGTCCCGGTAATGGCGGACTGGAAACGCGTCGGGACTGTCCTCGTAGGCTCTATGGTGGACTCCTCGCTGGGTGATGTCGGTTCCCGCTTCCTTTCGGCCTTCAGCAGTGCCCTCGTCGTCGCCACACTGGTGTCGGCCGGACTTGCACTGATCCTGGGAATCGCGATCTCGCGGAGGATCACCGCGCGTCTGGCCACGCTCTCCGGAGCTGCTGCCCGAGTCGCAGCCGGCGACCTCAAAGCGACTGTCGTCGCCAAGGGAAGGGACGAGATTGCGGCCCTTGCTGTCGCCTTCAACCGCATGACTGCGGAACTTGCGCGCCTCGAGGACTGTCGCCGCCGCATCATCGCCGACTCGGCCCACGAGCTGCGCACGCCCGTCACGCTGATCCGGGGCGCAGTCGAGGCCATGATCGACGGGGTCTTTCCCAGCGACCGCGAGAACCTCGAATCGGTGCACGAGGAGACGATGCGATTGTCCCTCCTCATCGACATGCTCAGCGAGCTCGAGGCCATCGATTCCGGTGAACTGTTGATCGAAGCCCAGAGCATCGACCCCCTGGCCATCGCGGGAAGGGCGGCAGCCCTCTTCGCACAGCAGGCGAGGGACCGGGACATCTCGGTCTGCTCAGGTGGAGAAGTGGTCCCCGAGGCGCGGGGCGATGCACTCCGGCTCGGGGAGATCGTGCACAATCTCGTTTCCAATGCTGTCAAATATACGCCGCGCGGGGGCACGGTCGAGATCGGAGTTGCCCGCGAGGGCAGCGCCGGGGGGCTTTTCCATCACCGTGGAGGACTCGGGCCCCGGCATTCCCGAAGCCGAGCGCGAGCGCATCTTCGAGCGCTTCTACCGCCTCGACCGCTCTCGCTCGCGGGAGACCGGCGGGCGAGGCCTGGGGCTGGCTATCGCCCTCGAGATAGCGAAGGCCCACGGGGGGGATATCGCAGTCGGGTCATCACAATTGGGTGGATCTGCATTCACGGTCAGGATTCCGGCCGCCCCGGTGGGCAGCCAGGGCCAAAAGCAACCCGGAGCCTAAGAGCCGGGTTGCCCTCCCTTCATTGCCAATTGCGACAATTACTTCACCAGGCTCCGGAGCACTGTGTGCAGGATACCGCCGTTCCTGTAGTAATTGACTTCAACCCTCGTATTGAGCAGGGCCTCGGCCTGGAACTGTATCATCTGGCCATCGGACTTGGTGGCTTTGACGGTGAGCCTGGCCCTCGGCGCAATGGCATCGGACAGGCCTTCGATGTCGATGAGCTCGCTGCCGTCGAGTCCGAGCTTCTCGGCGTTCTGTCCGTCGACAAAGCGGAGGGGCAGGACGCCCATGCCGACGAGGTTGGAACGGTGGATGCGCTCGAAGCTTTCGGTTATGACGGCACGCACGCCCTGGAGGAGGGGACCCTTGGCAGCCCAGTCGCGGCTCGAGCCGGTGCCATATTCCTTCCCGGCTATGACGACAGTTTTCTTGCCCTCGGCTTGATAGCGCATCGCGGTGTCGTACATGCTCGCGACATCCTCCGAGGGATGGTGCATCGACCAGTTGCCCTCCTTGGGCGCGACCATCTGGTTCTTGAGGCGGATGTTCGCGAAGGTGCCGCGCACCATCACCAGGTCGTTGCCGCGCCGGGCTCCATAGGAATTGAACTCGTCGGGTGTAACCCCGAGTTCTTGGAGGTACGTTCCGGCGGGACTCTTCGCGTCGATGTTGCCCGCCGGAGAGATATGGTCGGTGGTGATGGAATCGCGGAAGATGCCCAGGATGCGCGCACCGGTGATGGCCGCGATGGAACCGGGCTGCTTTTTCATGCCCTGGAAATAGGGTGGATGGTGTATGTAGGTCGATTTCGGGTCCCAGGCGAAGAGCTCGCCCTCGCGCACCTTGATCGCCTTCCATTCCTTGGAGCCCTCGAAGACCCCGGCGTAGCGCTCGCCGAACATCTTCGAGGTAACCGAAGATGCGACGAGGTCGGCGATCTCCTTCGATGTCGGCCAGACGTCACGGAGGTACACGGGCCCCTTTGAACCCTGACCAATTGGGTCTGTATCGAGGTTGATGTCGACGGTTCCAGCCAGGGCGTAGGCTACCACCAGGGGTGGGGAGGCCAGGTAGTTGGCCTTGACCAGGGGATGGACCCGCCCCTCGAAGTTGCGGTTGCCCGAAATTACGGCGGCGCCCACGAGGTCGGCCTCCGTGACCGCCTTTGCGACCTTTTCGGGGAGGGGGCCCGAGTTGCCGATGCAGGTCATGCAGCCGTAGCCGGTGACGTTGAAGCCGATCTTCTCGAGGCTCTGAAGGAGGCCTGCTGCGACGAGGTACTCGGTGACAACCCGCGAACCGGGGGAGAGGCTCGTCTTGACCCAGGGCTTGGGCCCGATGCCGAGGGCGGCTGCCTTTTTCGCGACAAGGCCGGCGGCGATCATCACCGAGGGATTGCTGGTATTGGTACAGCTCGTGATGGCTGCCAGCACGACGGCGCCGTGGCCCATGGAAAGGCCGTCGACGCTGGCCGAGGCCGCAAGGGCCGCGGCCGGAAGCTCGTAGCCGCCGTCCTTGACCGTTGCGGAGAGCGCTGCCTTGAACACGGACTTCATGTCGCTGAGGGCGACGCGGTCCTGGGGGCGCTTGGGGCCGGCGAGGGAGGGGACGACGCTGCCGAGGTCGAGCTCAAGCGTGTCGGTAAACTCGGGGTCGGGGGCGCCAGCTTCGCGGAAGAGGCACTGGGCCCTGCAGTAGGCTTCGGTGAGATCAACGACCTCCTTGGGCCTGTTGGAGAGTCGCATGTAGCGCAGCGTTTCCGCGTCCACGGGGAAGAAGCCCATGGTCGCGCCGTACTCGGGCGCCATGTTCGCGATCGTGGCGCGGTCGGGGAGGGACATGGCCTCGAGGCCGGGCCCGAAGAACTCCACGAACTTGTCGACGACGCCCTTCTTGCGCAGCATCTGCGTCACCAGGAGGACGAGGTCGGTGGCCGTGACGCCCTCGCCCAGCTTGCCGGAGAGCTTGAAGCCGATAACGTCGGGCAGGAGCATATCCATGGGCTGGCCGAGCATGACGGCTTCGGCCTCGATCCCGCCCACTCCCCAGCCGACGACGCCCAGGCCGTTTATCATCGTGGTGTGGGAATCGGTGCCCACGCAGGAATCCGGGAAGGCCAGGGTTTCGCCGTTCACGATGCGGGTGGCGACACAGCTGGCGAGGTACTCGAGGTTGACCTGGTGGACAATGCCCGTCATGGGCGGCACGACCCTGAAGTTGTCGAAGGCCTTCTGGCCCCAGCGGAGGAACTCGTAGCGCTCCTTGTTGCGCCTGAACTCGATGGCGGTGTTCTTGTCCAGGGCGTCTGCGCTGCCGAAGTTGTCGACGTGGATGGAGTGGTCGATGACGAGGTCGACTGGTACGAGGGGGTTGATCTTCTTCGGGTCGCCACCGAGGGCGGCTACCGCGTCGCGCATCGCGGCCAGGTCTACGACTGCCGGCACGCCGGTGAGGTCCTGCATCACGACACGGGCCGGGAGAAAGGGAATGCCGGGACGCTCACCCCTGGGGCTCCAGGCTGCGATGCGCTTGACGTCGTCCTGGGTGATCTCGACATCGTTGCACTGCCTGAGCGCGGCTTCGAGCATGACCCGGATGGAGTAGGGAAGCTTCGCGAGTTTCACGAGCCCGGCCTTTTCGAGGGCGTCAAGCCTGAAAACCGAGTAGCTCGTTCCGCCGACCTTCAAAGCAGATTTCGCCGAGAACAAATCCTGCATAGTTGCTCCTTGAAAGTAATTCCGCCGCCGGGGCCCGGGGGGCGCGGTGAATCGAGTGATCCTCGCGGCGCGGCCACAGTCTAGTGTCGCTTCTCCCCTCTGTCCAAGGAAAACCGCCGATGGGAGCCGTGTAGGACAGAGGCTTACAGCACTTTCAACAGCCTTCCTACATACGGATCGGAGGGATGGGTTCACACTGCGCCTACAATCAGGGTTCCTGTCCGGAGCCCTACAAGGAGAGCAGATGAAGAAGACCCTCGTCGCCATCGCAGGAATCGCCCTTGCCCTTACGGTTGCCGCCCCCATCGCGGCGGCCCCCTACCCCTCGAAGCCCCTCGAGATCATGGTGTCCAACAAGCCAGGTTCCGGCTGGGACGCCCTCGCCCGCGCCGTCAACGTGACGCTCGAGAAGGAGAAGCTCTATCCCCAGCCCATGGCCGTGACGAACAAGGAAGGCGGCGGTGGCACGGTCGGCTTTATCTACACCCTCTCCCAGGCCAAGAACGACTACTTTATCCTCCCCTTCTCCCCGCCCCTCCTCATCAAGACCATCGACACAACCCTCCAGGGTTCCTACAAGGACATCCTTCCCCTGGCCATGCTCACGACCGACTACGAGTGTGTGGTAGTCAAGGCTGACTCGCCCTTCAAGAACCTCAAGGAACTGCTCGACGCCCTCAAGAAGGATCCTGGCACCTACAAGTTCGCCGGCGGTTCCAGCCCCGGTTCTATGGACCATCTTTCATTCCTCAAGATCGCCCAGGCCTACGGGATCGATCCCTCCAGGCTCATCTACGTCGCCTTCTCAGGCGGCGGCGAGGCCATGACCACCCTCCTGGGCGGCAATGTTGCCTTCCTCTCCACCGACACCGGTACCGTCAAGGGTCAGCTCGAGGCTGGCACAGTCCGCGTCCTGGGCATCTCCGCCGGCGTCCGCCGACCGGGCGCCTTCAAGGATGTCCCGACCGTCAAGGAAGCCGCTGGAGTCAATGTGACCTTCGATGTCTGGCGCGGCATGTTCGCAGCACCCGGAATGTCCAAGGAAGCCCAGGCCTGGTGGGCCGCCACCTTCAAGAAGATGGTCACCACCGCCACCTGGAAGGATCAGCTGGAGAAGAACGTCTGGAGCGACGGCTACATGGCCCAGGCTGATTTCGCCAAGTTCCTCGACGCCGATTACCTGACCTTCAAGGACATCATGGTCAAGGTCGGACTCATCAGCAAGTAAGAGAAGCCTTCCCGAAGCCAGGCCGGCGGCGGGGCGCGTTAGGCGCCCGAGTCGCCGGCTTTTTTCAAGGAGCATCCCCATGGCCACCTCCAAGCGAGAAGACCGGATCGCGAGCGTCCTTGTCGCCCTGTTTTCCGTAGCCTTCCTCATGGCTGCCTTCGACATCCACAAGCCCATCTACAGACAGCAGCTCGGCCCCGACGGCTTCCCGAAGGCCATAGGCTTCCTCATGACCGGACTTTCGATCATCTACCTCTTCCAGGCCTTCCTCGGGAAGATCAAGGATGACGAAAAGCGCGCCGAGATGATCGGAGCCGAGGAGAAGCTCGAGGACAAGGCCAACTTCAAGCTGATGGGCCTGGTCCTTTTGGACATGGTGGCCTATGCCCTCCTCTTTGTGCCCCTGGGCTTCGCGATCTCCACCTTCCTCGCGCTGATGGCGGGCATCCTGATCCTCGACCGGCGCCACATCCTCCGTGATGTCATCATTTCCCTCGTGGGCAGCTTCGGCATCTACTTCGCCTTCAGCCTGTTACTCCGCGTCGACCTGCCGAAGGGGCCCCTGACCCTTCTCGGGTTCTAGGAAGGAACGGAACATGGATTATTTCTTCCACAATGTCGCCCTCGGTTTCGGAGTCGCTGGCACTCCGATCAACCTCCTTTTGGCCTTTGTCGGCGTGTTCATGGGAACCATCATCGGGGTGCTTCCCGGCATCGGGCCGATGACGGGCATAGCCCTTTTGATTCCCCTGGCCTTCAGCCTCAGCATGCCCCCGACCTCGGCCATCATCCTGATGGCGGGCATCTACTACGGGGCCATGTACGGTGGTTCCACCACCTCGATCCTCGTCAACACTCCCGGCGAGTCCTCCTCGGTCGTCACCTGCATCGACGGAAACAGGATGGCCAAGAACGGGCGCGCCGGTCCCGCCCTCGCGGCGGCGGCCATCGCTTCCTTCATAGCCGGTACCTTTGCCACCATCATGCTGATGCTCTTCGGGCCCCTGATCGCGCAGATTGCCCTGAGATTCGGGCCACCGGAATTCTTCGCCCTCATGGTGGCGGGACTCACGGTCGTTACCAGCCTCGCCGGCCGCTCCATCGTGAAGGCCCTCCTGGCTACGCTCTTCGGCCTGGCCATAGCGATGGTCGGCATCGACCTCCAGTCCTCGGTCCCCCGCTTTACCTTCGGCAACATACGCTTCATGGATGGCATCGAATTCCTGGTCGTCGCAATTGGTCTCTTTGCCATCACCGAGGTCTTCGTCAACCTCGTCGAGATGAGCAAGGCCACGAAGGTCGAACTCATCAAGATCAAGGGCGGGCTCATGCTCACCCGGGAGGACTGGAAGCACTTCTGGCCATCCTGCGGGCGCGGGACGATCTCCGGCTTCTTTGTCGGGGGCGTCGCGGGCGCAGGTGCGGCTGTGGCGAGCTTCGTGGCCTACGGCCTCGAGAAGAAGGTGGCGAGGCGGCGTGCCCTCCTCGGTACCGGCATCATCGAGGGAGTCACTGCCCCCGAGGCGGCCAACAACGCGGCTGCCGGCGGTTCCCTCATCCACCTCCTCTGCCTCGGCATCCCCGGTTCGGGCACGACGGCCATCATGCTCGGCGCCCTCATCATGCTGGGGCTCCAGCCCGGGCCGATGTTGTTCACCGCCCAGCCCGAATTCGTCTGGGGCCTCATCGCCTCGATGTATATCGGCAACGTAATGCTCCTCGTGCTCAACCTCCCCCTGGTCGGCATGTGGGTAAAGCTCCTGGACATACCCCAGTACCTCCTGACGATGTTCATAGTGCTGTTCTCCTTCATGGGCGTATTCACGGCCAACAACGCGGTGGAGGACCTCTTCATCATGATCGTCTTCGGCCTCATCGGCTTCGGCTTCAAGAAGGCCGACATCCCGGCCGCCCCGGTCATCCTGGGCATGGTCCTCGGCAAGATGATGGAAGAAAAGATGCGCCAGTCCCTCATCATCTCCGATGGAAGCATCGCCATCTTCTTCAACCGTCCCATCGCCTGCTTTTTCATGATTCTCGCCTTTGCCTCGATCACGAATCCCTACTGGAAGTACATCCCGATGGGGTTCCGGGCCCTCTCGGGAAGGGGAAAGAAGGCACTATGACCATCGATGCGACCCTTGCGAGGGCCTTCGCTCCCGGCGGGACGCTTAGGGCCTCGATCAATTTGGGAAATCCCCTTCTGGCGCAGCGGGGACAGGAGGGTGCCCCACCCAAGGGACTGTCGGTGGAACTCGCGGGCGAACTGGCCGCCCGCCTGGGCCTCGGCCTCGAATTCGTCTGCTTCGAAGGGGCCGCCGCTTCGGTGGAGGCGGTCCGCGAGGGTCGTGCGGACCTAGGCTTTTTCGCTGTCGACCCGGAGCGTGGAGCCGGACTGCGCTTCAGCAGGCCTTATGTGCTCATCGAAGGTTCCTATCTAGTACGATCGGATTCGCCCATCCTGTCCAACGACGAGGTCGATCGTGGGGGAAGGCGCATCGTGGTGGGCAAGGGCAGCGCCTACGACCTCTTCCTGAGCAGGACGATCAAAAGCGCGGAACTCGTGCGCGCGCCCAGCTCTCCAGAAGTGGTCGCGACCTTCCTCGAAGGGGGCTACGAGGTGGCTGCCGGCGTGCGGCAGCAGCTCGAGGCTGACAGCGGGAAGCTGCGCGACGCAGCGGGCAGGCCCCTCCTCCGGCTCCTGCCTGGGCGCTTTATGGTTATCGAGCAGGCTATGGCGGTACCGGCTGCCCGCGACGCTTCAGTCGGCGAGGCTCTCGAGGCCTTTGTCGCTGACATCAAGGCTTCAGGCTTCCTTGGCACCTGCATCGCGCGCCTGGGCCTCCGGGGCCTCACTCAAGCGGATTTACGAGCCTGAAGCCCGAGAGCCTCCGAAAATCGCTGTCGCTGCTGGCCATGGTCGCTCCCTGCTCGATGGCGAGGGCCGCGAGGTGGATGTCAGTCGTCATCGAAGAGCCTGCAGCGCTTGCCTCGAAGAGCCCGCGCATGATCCGCACATGGCGCAGTCCTGGCACGATATATTTAACCCGCCCCGTATCGAGCCATTCTGCGACAACATCGAGGAGGATGGCGGGACTTACGGGACGGACCACCACCTTGGGATTGGACAGGAGGCGGACAAAACCAAGGGCGACAACAGGAGCCAGCCCCACGATTTCAGGGCCGTTGAGGCTGTCCTCCCACCAAAGCCGGGCGCGCTCATACCAGGGTGAGGCAGTATTATAGGCGGAGACGACGAGGTTGAGGTCGGGAAGGATCACGCCTCGTCCCCGCTGCCGTCGGCAAGCTCGCCGTCGGCGAGCTCGTTGAGCTTCCCGAGGTCGATACCGGGCTGGAAGCCGGCATCGAAGGCCCTCACGCTGTAGCGGGGGGGAGACTCTGCAACCGAAAGCGCCTCAAGGCCCCGGGCAAGCACGAGGTTGACTGCCTCCTTGTAGGAGCAGTGCTCGCTTTCCGCGAGCTTCCGGACGCGCTGATCGGTATCGTCCTCGATGGTCAGTGTGGATCTCATACTGACATCATGGCACAAATAAGTAAGATGTCAAGACATCAATGGTTTGCTTCCCTCTCTCAGCCCTTGGCCCCCAGAATCTCGTAGGCGCTCGTCGGCTGGGCCATGCCCTTGAGCGAAAGCGGAGCCAGCGCCCGTCCCGTGAAGTCAGCGCCGATCAGCTCCCAGGTCCGTTCGGACACGACTATTTTTCCCGGACCCCCGCTCGACTCCAGCCGCGATGCGAGGTTGACGGTGCTCCCGAAGATCGTGTAGGTAAGCTGGGAACTCGAGCCGAAATTGCCGACCGTGCAGGGGCCGGTTGCCATCCCGATGCGGATGCCCAGCGACTCCTCGATGCCAAGCCTCTTCCAGCCCTCCACGACCAGGGGGATCTGGGCCTGCATTTCCAGGGCCATGGCTACGCAGGCGACCGCGTCCTCTCTGAGGCCCTGGCTCTCGGGGTCTCCGAAGAAGACCATGACCGAATCGCCTATGAATTTGTCGAGGGTACCCCGGTGCTTGGCCACGATGCGGGCCATTGCCTCGAAGTAGCTGTTCAGGGCCAGGGTGAGGGCTTCAGGGCCCAGGCGCTCGGATTTCGGGGTGAAGTCCTCGATGTCGGAGAACATCACCGTGAGCTCTTTCCGCTGCGCTCCGATCTTGCCGGCGATCGAGCCCGCCCTGATGCCCTCGACCAGTTCGGGCGAGAGGTAGGAGGAATAATGCCGGCTCAGGCCCTCGAGGGCGAGGCGGGCAGCCCGGAGTTCCAGGTGGTTCCTCACGCGCTGTATCACGATCGTCGGGCTGATGGGCTTGGTGATGTAGTCGATGGCACCCATCCCCAGCCCCTTCGCCTCGTCCTGCTCGTCGGTCATCGCAGTTACGAAGATCACCGGGATGCCGGCGGTTTCCGCGTCGGCCTTGAGCCTGGCGCAGACCTCGTAGCCGTCCATCCCGGGCATCATGATGTCGAGGAGGATGATGTCAGGCTTCACGGCGCCGTGGCAGATCTCCAGCGCCTTGGGTCCCGAGGTCGCGACGCGGATGGCGAATTCCGATCCGAGCACTTCCTTGAGCACCATGATGTTGTCCGGGCTGTCGTCCACGACGAGCACTATCTTCGCAGCCTGGGGCACTTCGGGCTTTGTATTCATAATTGGTATATTCATGGCCTGCTTTCCGCCCCGCTGCCCTGGTCTTCGGACAGCCTGGCGATGGCGGCAAGGGCAGCCTCGAAATCGAAGTTCCGCACGAGGCTGCCCAGCCTGGTGAAGGCACTTCCCAGGGAGGCTGAGAGGAAGGCGGCTTCGGCCTCCACGAAGTCGGTGGCCGAAGCGTCATTGTCCGCAAGGAGGGCCGAGAGCTTCGCGAGGACCTCCTCGCGCCTGCCTGCCTGTTCCGCCCCGACAGCGGTGACGCCCGATTCCACCGGAAAGAAGCTGTCGAGGGCGTCGATGAGGGGGATGAGCCTGTCGTCCACGGCGGCCTTCCGCTCTTCGACCGAGAGCGCATTTTCCTGCGCACGGATCGCGGTCTCGAGCCTCTCCGCCTCCTTCTGCAGTCCTGTCGCGCCGATGTTCCCCGAGACTGCCTTGAGGGTGTGCGCGAGGCGCTCGGCATCGGCCATGTTCCCGACCCCGATCGCCGCGTCGAGCGCTCCGCTGGTTTCCTTCTGCCCCGAGGCGAATTTGCGCAGCATTGCTACATAGGCCTTCCTCTTGCCAAGGACGCGGCCGAGACCCAGCTTCATGTCCACTCCGGGGATGTCTTCGGGAAGCCATGTAGAGGCGCCCTCCCTGGCCGGATCCGGCTGCGGAGGCAGAGGGGGGGCAGCGGCTTCGCCGGGCTTCCTTCCTGGACGGCTGCCGATCCAGTGCCGGAGCCGCGAGAAGAGCTCGTCGGGGTCGATCGGCTTGACCACGTGGTCGTTCATCCCGGCGGCTAGGCAGCGATCGCGGTCGACCTGCTGCGCGCTGGCGGTCATCGCAATTATGGGTAATCCTGCGAAGGATGGATCCTTCCGGATCTCTATCGTGGCAGTGATGCCGTCCATAACCGGCATCTGCATGTCCATCAGAACGGCGTCGTATTTCCCTTTCTTGACTTTTTGCAGCGCGATCTCGCCGTTCCCCGCGAATTCCACCAGGACGCCGACCTCTCCGAGGAGCCCTGCCGCAACTTCCTGGTTGAGCTCGTTGTCCTCGACCAGAAGCACGCGGGCACCGCTCAGCGCCGAGATGAGTTCTACCGGCGCTGAAAGGGGATTCGTTCCGGCTTGCCTGGCAGCGTCGGGATGACCGAGCACCTGCATGCTCGTGTCGAACAAGAGTGATTGGTTGACGGGCTTGATGAGGATGCTGTCAAAGCCCGACTCCAGGGTCTGCTGCATGACCTCTTCCCGCCCATAGGCAGTGATCATCACCAGGTGCGGAGGCGGTTCGAGGCCGAGGGCCTTGATCCTCCGACCTGCCTCGATGCCGTCCATGCCGGGCATCTGCCAGTCGAGGAAGACGATCTCATAGGGCTCCCCGGCCCGGGCTGCACGCGCCACCTCGATGATGGCCTCCGCGCCGGAGGCAGAGTCGCCGACCTGGAAGGTCATGGCCGAAAGAAGGTGCACGAGCACGGCGCGTGCCGTCTGGTTGTCGTCCACGACCAGCATGCGTCTGCCCCTGAGATCCGCGGCGGGCATCAGCCTGCTTCCCCTTTCGACACCCTTGCCCAGGCGTGCCGTAAACCAGAAGGTCGAACCCTTGCCGAATTCACTGTCCACGCCGACATCGCCCGCCATGAGGGTGGCCAGGCGCTTGGAGATCGCCAGGCCGAGCCCGGTGCCCCCGAATTTCCGCGTGGTCGAGGTGTCGGCCTGCTGGAAGCTCTGGAAGAGGAGGGTGCACTGCTCGGGTGTGAGCCCGATGCCGGTGTCGCGGACCTCGAAGCGCAGCATGACTCCTTCGTCGTCTTCGGAGGCAAGGGCGATCTTGATGTCGATCTCGCCGGACTCCGTGAACTTCACCGCGTTGTTCGCGTAATTGATGAGGATCTGCCCGACGCGGAGCGGATCGCCCATAAGATGGTTCGGGACGTCCCCGGCCACGTCGAAGACCAGTTCGAGGCCCTTTGCGCCGGCCTTGTCGCCGATGAGGGTGGCGACATTGTCGAGGACCTTCTCGAGCTCGAAGTCGATGTTCTCAATTGTGAGCTTTCCGGCCTCGATCTTGGAGAAGTCCAGTATGTCGTTGATGATGCCCAGGAGGTGCTGGCTGGAAGCCTGGATCTTGCGGAGGTAGTCGCGCTGCTTCGGCGACATCTCGGTCTTCATCGCCAGGTGTGACATCCCGATGATGGCGTTCATCGGCGTTCGTATCTCGTGGCTCATGTTGGCCAGGAAATCCGATTTCATCCTCGTCGCCTCCTCGGCAACCTCCTTCGCGGCCGCGAGTTCACGCTCGGCCTGCTTGCTCCGGGTGATGTCGATCAGCCAGCCGAGGATGGCGGGTTCGCCCTCCCAGTCCATTGCCATGTAGGTAGCCAGGAGATTCCGGGGATTCTGCCTGCGATCGTACATCTGCAGCTCGTAGTCCTTGAGCATCTGGCCCTCGTAGACGGAGCCGGCGACCTTCGCTGCCTCGGTGGGATCCACGTAGCGGTCATCCACGGATCTGCCGACCTCCGCGACGATGAGGTGGGCGAGGCGAGGGTTCACGAAGCGCATGATGCCACCGACGCTGATGCCCACGCCGACGGGTGCCGTCTCGAGGATATGGTTGAAGCGCGCCCGCTCCATCTCCACCTGGAGCTCTATGCGCTTGCGCTCGGTGATGTCGATGAGCCAGACCAGGACGGCCTGTTCGCCCTCCCACTGCGAAAGCATGTAGGTTGCCAGGAATTCCTTGGGCTGGCCCCCGGATCCGAAGAGCCTGAGTTCGAAATTGCGCATGATCCCGTGGACGTTGAGCGCGTCGAGGATCATGTCGCTGTCCTGGGGGTCGACGTAGATGTCGATCATGTCCGTGTCCTGCCCGACGCCGATCATGGCCTCGAAGGCCGGATTGACCATGCGGATGATGCCGTCCACGGAGATGACAAAGCCGATCGGCGAGGTGTCGATGATTTCCTGGAGGCGGGCCTTCTCCTTCAGGAGGTCCTCGCCGCCGGCCCGGATGCTCTCCTGCTGCACGGCCAGCTCGGCCGCCTGGTCCTCGAGCGAGCGCGACTGCTCCTGGCTCCAGGCCAGGAGTTCCTCCGTCTTGAGCGCTCCCATGAGAAGCTCCAGGCGCGGCGAGAAGGTCGTGGACACCTCCCCGATGAGCGCGCCGGTCCTCCCGTCGAAGTCGGTGAAGGTGGCCAGCTCGACGACCGCCAGAACCTTCTCCTTCCCGATGATGGGAATTATGACGATCGCCGTGGCCATCGCCGACCCGAGCCCGGTTCCTATGCCCAGGTAGTCGGCCGGGATGTCCTTCAGGATGATCGTGCCCCCGTCCTTGGCCGCCTGGCCGAGGATGCCCTGGCCGAGGGCGAACTGGATCTCGCTTGCAGGATCGCGTCCGTAGCCTCCCACGCAGCGGAATTCGTCCCCGTGTCCGTCGCGCATGTAGAAGTTTCCCCGGCCCGCTCGGAGGAGGGGAGCCAGTCCCGAGAGCAGCACATCGCCGAAGCCCCCGAAGGAGTCGATGTGCTGGAGCGCCTCGGAGATCTCCGACAGGCCCTGCTTGACCCAACGCTGCCTTTCGATCTCCTCGCCCATCCTGCGGTAGTCCTCGAGCGCACGCGCCAGGTCCCCGATCTCCGATTGCTCCCCCAGGTGCCCGTAACGCAGCCCGTGGTCTCCCTTGAGGAGGGCCAGCGTCCTGTCGGTGAGGTCGACGATGGGATCTATGAGCTTCCGCCGGTAGAAGACACGGAAGGCCGCCAGGATCGCCAGGAGGTTCACTACGACGGCAAGGCCGGAGATGAGTGATTGGAGGAAGGAGGCCGAGGTCAGGCCGGCGATCCGGGTGTCGAGCCGCGTGCGCAGGCTTGCCTGCAAGGCGCTCCCACCCCTGTCGATGCTGTCTGCGTAGCCGAGGGCCGGTTCGCCGAAGACCAGACCGACCGATCCTGCCAGGTCTCCCCTCTCCCGGAGGTCCATGGCGGAAACCAGGGTGTCGACGAGGCTGTCGGAGTAGTGCTTGATCTGCTCGACGAGATTGCGCTCCCCGGCTGTCAGCCCGAGCCTGACGAGGGACTGGACCGCTTCCTCGCGGCTTTTCCCCTGGAGGTACTCGTGTTCGAAGCTGTCACGGTAGCGCCGTTCCCCGGTGGTGACGTAGGCCTCTGCGTCCTTGCGAAGCGACTCGCTGCCCCTCTGCAGGAGCCCGGCAGCTTCGTTGAGGCCCAGGAGCATGAGGAAGGAGGAGCGGCGCGCCTCGAGGAGGAGGGACGAGCTGATGATGGAAGCCAGCGTGACGACCGCGAAGACCGATATGATCAGCGTTATCAGGTTGCTGCCTTGCCGTATTTTCAAAGTCGGCCTCCCGCGAGTCCCCCGGGCCTGGTTCCGGGGAACGGATATCCGCCAGGAACGATGCCGGAGCTGCTTTCGCACCGGCGACACGGATCTGCCCGGCAGTATAGAGGAATATCGCATAACTCGCCAGCGGAATAGCCTCGGCAGGACAGCCCGCCCTCAGGGTCGGAGGGCTCCGGTCTTTCGGGTCTCAATCCCCGACGAGCCCGTGCTTGAAGGCGTAATGTGTCAATTGCGCGTTGTTTTCCATGCCCATCTTCGCCAGGATCCGGGCGCGGTAGGTGCTCACCGTCTTTACCGACAGGGCGAGCATCTCCGAGACCTCTCCGATGGTCTTGCCCGAGGAGAGCATGCGGAGGACCTGGTACTCCCGGTCCGAGAGCGACTCGTGGGGCAGGGCAGTGCCCGATCCGGCCATCTCGTCGAGCAGCAGCTCCTGGGCCTTCTGCGAGAGGTAGCGCCTGCCCGCCACCACGGTCTTCACGGCCTCCACGATCTCGGCCGGGTCGCCTGCCTTGTTGAGGCAGCCCGAGGCGCCGAGCCTGAAGGCGCGGATCGCGTACTGCTCCTCGGGCTGTATTGAAAGTATTATGATATGTGTAAGTGGATCTATATCCTTGATGGCACGGATGAGGTCTAGGCCGTCGCGGCCCGGCATCGAGACGTCGAGGATCACGACGTCGTAGCGGTTGGCGCTGGCCATCTCGAGGGCCTTGGTCCCGTCGTCCGCCTCGTCGATGCCCACGACATGGAGGCTTTCCGCGAGGAGCTGGGAAAGGCCCTTCCTTATGAGGAAATGGTCGTCGGCGACGAGGATGCGCAGCATCATGGGTTCCTCCGGTACTCTGTAGCGCCAGGGCGGGCGACGCGGGCGAGGGGCAGGGTGGCCAGGAGGCGCGTGCCCGCCCCCGGCGAGCCTGAGATCCTGATGCCGCCGCCGAGGGAGGCGCAGCGTTCTCGCATGCCTATGAGGCCGAAGGAATCCTCGGCCCTGTCGACGCCTTCGGGCAGGCCGACCCCGTCGTCCGAGATCTCCAGGACGGCGTCCCCTCCCTCCACGCGCAGTTCGACCCTGACCTGGCAGGGGCCGGCGTGCCGCGCCACATTGGAAAGGGCCTCCTGGAGTACGCGGAAGAGGGCGGTGGCAGCCTCGTCGCCGCACTGGGGAAAGTCCCCGGCCACCTCGACGGCTGCCTGTATGCCCGTGCGCCGGCCGAAATCCCTCGCATACCAGCGCACGGTCTCGGCCACCGAGAGCGAATCGAGGGCAACCGGCCTGAACTTTGTCGCCACGTTCTTCACCTCCGCCATGGCGCGTGAAATGGAGTCGCGCATCTCGTCGACCCGGGGAGCCCTTTCCTCGCTGCTGGCGTCGGGATGGCTGGCCAGCCAGAAGGCCTGGAGGTTGAGCACCACCAGGTGCTGTCCGATGCCGTCGTGCACCTCGCGAGCCGCGTCCGTCCGCTCCTCCTCGCGGGCCAGTTCGATGTGGCGCGAGAATTTCACGAGGAGGGCGTTGCGCGCGTGGAGGGTGCGTATCCGGAACAGGATGAGCGACGCAACCCCGGCCCCGAGGACCAGGGCGACGAGGGCGCCGAAGGCGGGAGTCAGCCAGAAGGGGGCGACGACCTGGATGCTCAGCCTTGCGGCAGACTGGCTCCAGATGCCGTTGCCGTCCGAGCCGGTGGCGGCAAGGACCCAGGTGCCTGGGGCCAGCGGGGCGATGTAGCCGGTGTTCACATGTCCCAATTGGGTCCAGTTGGCCTGCCTGCCCTCGATGCGCATCGCGTAGCGGTTGCGGTCGGGGGCTACGTAGTCCAGGACCCCGATGGTGAAGGACAGGCCTGCGTTGCGCCAGTCGAGCACGAGGTCGCCGTTGGCCCTTCGGCGTACCAGCCCCGAGCCGTGGGCCACGACAGCGGTGATGGCAACCGAGGGCGGGGCGGCACGCGTGTCGATGGCAGCCGGATCGAAGCTCGACAGGCCCTCGGGGCCACCGAACCAGAGGCTGCCATCCCTGGCGCGGAGGTAGGAATTCTGGGAGAGCTCCGCGCCGGCCAGCCCGTCCTCGAGCCCGTAGCTCAGCCAGGTACCCGAGTCCGGAATCCAGCGGGACAGCCCAATCTGCGTCGAGATCCACAGTTCGCCCCCTGCCGACTCGACAATGCCGTTGACCGTCGCAGCCGCCAGCCCCTCCTCCTCCCCGATGCGCTCGAAGAGGCCCCGCGCCTCGTCGAAGCGCTCGAGTCCAGCCCCGCCGGTGCCTATCCAGATGCGCCTCGCGGAGTCCTCGAAGATCGCGTTCACGCTCGAATCGGCGAGGGAACCCGCCTTCCCCGCTTCGGGCCCATACGAGACAAAGGTCTTTCCGTCTTCGAGAAGGCGCGAGATACCCCCGTCCCAGGTGGCGACCCAGAGCCTTTTCTTCGAGTCCCTGAAGACGCTGCGCACCGAGGCCCCTCGGAGCGAGGAGGGCGAAAAGGGGTCGGGTCTGTGGTGGACAAAGCTGTCGGAACCGGGGGCGAGCCAGTCGAGGCCGCCGCCCTCGGTGCCGATCCAGAGCCCGCCATCGGCTTCTTCGAGGATGCACCACACTACGTTCGATCCGAGACTCCCGGGCTCTTCCCCGTGGCGCCACTGCCTGAGCTTTCCCCCGGGTGAAAGGGCGAAGAGTCCCGCGCCGTCGGTACCGTACCAGATGGTACTATCCTTGGCTACACTGACGGCGTAGACCTTGCGTTCGTCGCCCGTCTTCCCTGTGCCCGGGACAGTCCGCACCGAGCCGTCCCGGCGGTCGAGCTCGACGAGGCCAAGACCATCGGTCCCCGCGAGGATCTTTCCGTCGTGCGTTTCGGCAAGGCCCCGGAGCCCACGCAGGCGGGTGCCGTCCACCATCGTCTCATGGCGGGAAAAGGCCGCCGACCGCGGGTTGTAGGCGCGTGCCCCGCCGTCCTTGAGTCCCGCCCACATCAGGCCGCTGCGGTCGCGATAGAGGGCCCGCACATTGGCCGCTCCCTGGGGGCCAGGAAGCGAGAGGGCGCCAGTCCCCGGATCGATCGTACCAATTCCTGCTTCTGCCCATCCCACCCAGATCGTGCCTGAATCGTCCTCGCCCAGGGCGCGGACTGCCTGCCGTGGGGCCCCCCCGGGAGGGAGGGAGGCGTGCTCGAAACCTGCACCCGAGCGCAGGTCGACACTGCCGTTTCCGAGCCCGATCCAGAGCCTCCCCTTGGAGTCGACCAGGAGGGATCGCACCGTGTCCGAGCCCAGGCTTGCGGGATTTCCCGCCTCGTGCGTGTGCCCGATGGCGCGGAACCCGGGAGTGACCTCGATGAGGCCCGAACCCTCGGTGCCGACCCACATCGTACCGTCGAGGGTTCGCGCGATGCAGCGGACGGGCGAGGCTGGAACCCTGTCACCCCCCGAGACATCGGGAGGCCAGAGCCGCAGCACCTTCCCGCTCTTCGGATCGAGGATGTTGACCACGCCGTCGGCGCTGCCCGCCCAGATCCGTCCCTCGGCATCCCGACCCAGGGCGAAGACCCGGTCCGAACTCAGGCGCCCGGGATCTGCCGGGTCCGCCCTCCAGGTGCTCCAGCCCTCGGTCACCATGTCGAAGCGCGAAAGGCCACCCCCATCGGTCGCCACCCAGAGGCAGCCATCGCCCTCCATCAGGGAGAAGATGACCGAGGCCGAGAGGGAGGCCTGGTCAGGCCTCGGTCTCCAGGTCGTGAAGGTCTCGCCGTCCCAGCGCGACAGCCCCCCGAAGGTGCCGAACCACATGAGGCCCCTGGAGTCCTGGCGGATGCAGTACACCGACGAATTCGCCAATCCAGCTGAAATGCCGAGGCTGTAGTAGCGGAGCCCGGAGGGGTCGGAGGCCGAGAGTCCGAGCAGCGCAAGGGTCGCGAAGACTGTCCCGGCCAGCATGCGGCTTGCCTGGTTCAGGGTCGCTTCCCGATTCCGCTACGGCCGACTTCATCGCGGCCAAGGTAGCGGAAGGCTGCAATTGTTACGTCGTCGTCTACGGGTGAGGCCTGGCTATAGACCGCGAGCTCCGCGATGAGGGAACACACGATGTCCATGGTCGCAGCCTCCGCTCCGAGGCTCCTGCAGGCCGCGTGGAAGGACTGCAGGAGGCGATCCTGTCCGTACATTTCCCCCTGGAAATTCCTGGCCTCGATGAGGCCGTCCGTCGTAGCCAGAAGGACATCCTTCCGCTCGAGGGATATGAAGCTCTGGGTGAGCGAGACCTCCTCGAGGGCGCCCAGGATCATTCCCCTCTCCTCGAGACGGAAGACACGGTCCTCATTCTGCCTGTAGACGAAGACCGGCGGATGACCGCAGTTGACGTAGCGGAGCATGCCGTTCTCGAGATCGACGATACCGAAGAAGGCCGTAGCGTAGAGCCCGGAATCCCCCGTGACCGCGCAGAGATCAGAGTTCACGTCGCGGCAGATCGCATCTGCGTCGAGGCCCCAGCGTGCGTGTGTCCTGAAGGCCGCCTTCAGGAACATGGTGATGAGGGCGGGCGGTATGCCGTGCCCCGACACGTCGGCGATCACGATGGCCCAGGCGTGGAGTCCGACCCGGAAAAAGTCGTAGATGTCGCCGCCAACCTTGTCCTTGCTCTCGAAGTGGCCGGCGAAGTCGATCTCTTCGCAACGGGAGGTCTCCAGCTGCGAGGGCAGGAGCTGGAGCTGCACGCGCCGCGCTGCGTCGAGGTCGCGCTGGATCTCGTCATTTTTGGCCTGGAGCGCTTCGTAGGCCCGCGCGAGTTCGAGCGAGCGCTGTGCCCTTCTCTCGTTTTCCACGCGGACGTGGGTTTCCCAGTCGATGCTGATCTGGTTGACGAGCTTGCCGAGGATGCCAGCGAGGGGCACGTCGTCGCGGATCGAGACCTTGAAGTTGATGTCCTCGGTCTTGCGGGCCGCCAATTCGTCGGCCATGTGCTCGAGGGCGTCCAGGAAGTTCTCGAGCGTCGTAGCCTCTTCGGCGTCATGGCCGGAAGGATCCATCTCCTGAGTGTAGCCGATTCAGGATGTTTTCGCGAGCTGGATCAGCGCGTGGGGAAACCGACCTTCAGCGCCTGGATGTGCCAGTACGGGCGTCGGACGACAGCGGCAGCTCGGCATCGACGATCCAGGACAGGAGGCGATCGAGCCTGGAGAGCCGGAGCTGCCTGAGCGCCTCTCCGGCAAGCTCATAGTCCCTGAGCGCGGCGTCGCGCATCCAGGAATAGCCGAACAATCGCCAATCGAGTCCATTCCAGAGCACCTGGTTGATGTGGTACCTGATGGTGAAGTCATCCTTCCATGCGAGGCGGGCCTCATCATCGATTTTCTTGAAGCTTCCTGACTCGCCGAAAAGCAGGTCGAGCTGTACCGAGATCCGCGCGATGCCTTCACGGTAGGCCTTGTTGCGCTCGAAGGCCCTGTGGTTCACGGGAAAGCTCCGCGCAACGAGGTCACGCAGCTCGGAGGCGAGAAGCTGTCCATTGAAGGCAACAAGCGAGGCGGCCGCCTCGTCCCCGACATTTTCCCGGGGGCGGAGGGCCATCTCGGCGAGGAGCTTTTCCGACGCTGTGAGCTCCTCCCTCAGGGCCGCAAAATCGATGCCGCCGCCTTCGATATCGGCCGCGCGTGAATCGCTCACTCCCCGCGAAGCCAGGGCGTCAGGATGGTAACGCTTCACAAGGCTGCGGTAGACGCGGCGGAGGTCTCCGCGATTTTTGACCCTCCCCTGGATGACAAGGTCGCTGAGGAAGCTCATGCTCTCAGTGGGTGCCGAGGTTCAGCCATCATGGCTTCGGTATTCCTTCCAGATGGCGCGACGAACCCGCTTGTCGACGATGCCAACGAAGGGGCTAGACTGCCGGAGCTGTACGCCGCGTTCCGAGCTATCAAGAAGGATTTGTCTCACCTCTTCCCACGTACCGCGAAGGACGATCTGCCACTCCCTCATCGCAGGAGTCATTCCGGCGATTTCAAGCCAGCGCTCACAGTTTGCCCACGCACGATCCAGCCCTGCATGGGCAGGATCCTGATCGATCACTGATACGATGGCCCGCGCCAGGCTGAGGCTCCTCTGGTCGATTTCGGCATGGCTACGCAACCTAGGTTCCTCCTGTCGGCAATGATATCCCGGAGCACAGGTCGGGGCAACGCCTCTGGCAAAAGCTCCCAAGGAAAGGAGCGTAGCGATTGCCGAGCATCGGTAGCTTGTCAGCTGCAGCAAGTCCGTGCGTCTTCTCGCCTAAGTTTCTCTCCAATGAATTCCGGAGCAATATCAGCTCCATTTTCCCATTCAATAGTTCCCAATGCTTTTGATATCCGAATGACCGCCTTATTCCAATGGAGGAATGCTCTTTAGGGGTTCATGCCTTTTCGCTAACTCCCAATCACTTAACAATTCATCTCTATGCAGTTCATACTATTCCATTACTGCATTCAATGCCCGCTTGGGGAATTTCCCCTCGACAATTCCTGTATGAATCTCTACCATAATCTTGAACTCACCATAAACCGCATGGAAATGCGGAGGTGCATGGCCATCATACAGGAGCGCTATGATAATTCCTGAATAGATCGGCGTAACTCTGGCATACTCTTACGATAAGAGGACATTGCTATGCTTTCAAGAGGCATGATGTCAGGTAAGCATTCGCCTTCCCCGTAGCTCAGGCAGGGGCAAGCAGGGCAAAAGTTTCTTGTACTCGGGCTCAAGAGGGTAAGTCGGTACTGGATCTCGCGGCGGGTCCCCTCCACCGCTGGCGCATGCGGGCACCCTCATTCGGCTCCTCTATCTGGAGATTGCCGCGAATCTTGAGCTCTTCACGACTGTCGGCAGCAAGGACGCCATCCGGAATCTTACAAGGACCGATCCGGGTGCGCGCTGGACCGTCGAGCGGCTGTCCACCACGATCCTCGAGATGATCCTCCTCGGCGACTATCATGTCTTCAAGGCAGTCAAACTCCTGGCGGACAAGGAAGATTCCATTGAAGACGATGACGGCGTCTCATACCTCCCCGATACGGGCTACAGGATTATCAAGTACCTGGCCATCCAGATTTCCTTCCTCCGGACCTTTCTGTCTTCTCCCGATTGCGATTTCCCCCTCGCCACAAAGGTAGGACTCAGACTCGAGAGAGTCTTTAGCCTTTTCCGTACCGTGGCGGGGATGATGCGCGACCGCAAGGAAATCAGTTCTTTTATGAGGGGTTGAGGGTAGGGGGGGCCTGATTCCAATTCATGGCATGGCAACGGTGTTTGATCCGCCGAGTTCGCCCCTCATCTTGATTTCATCCCCGTGCCTGGATATCCTTCAGCTATGAGCGGCGAGGTTCACAATCCGCATGACAAGTTCTTCAAGACTTGGTTTTCCCGGCCCGAGAACCTGATCCCTTTCTTGGAAACCGCTTTGCCAGCTGAGGTTTTCAAGCTTCTGGATGTCGGCGGGCCTTGAGCCGCCTGGCAGGGACCATGGACAGGATGGCGAGGCATGACCCGGCCTTCAAGGAGATCGAGCTGTACCTG
>CAIJMU010000096.1 GCA_903821875.1 uncultured Spirochaetota bacterium | reverse complement strand
GCGTGGCAGCTCTCTTGTGGTTGCTCCCCAACAAGCTTCGAGGAACTGCCCGTGGCTCCCCACGGAAGCCAGCCCCTCTCCCGATTCCCTTTTGCCCGCGGATTTGGTATTTTCCCCGCAGTGGGCCGGCTGTGTCGCTCAGTGATATGGCCGATGACTGAAAGGAAGGTGCGAGGATGAAATATCGGGGATTCCGGGAAGAAACCCTCCTCGCCGCCGTGGCCGAGCTGGATGCCTTGGGGATGAAGCCTTCGGAAATACATGCAGTCATCAACCTCGCCGGGGCTAAATGGCGTTCCGTCCAGATCCGAGAGGGGAGGGGCGACGAGTTCCAGGATGAGGAGGACAGCAGGGTCTTCCACGAGGCTACTGTCAGCCTCATGAAGAGTACGATGTCGGAGACCCAGAAGCTCGCCGTCCTGGGCCATGCTTCCGAAGGTGAGCGTTTTATGCTTCTGGCCATCAGCATCACCCTGCAGCAGCTCTTTTCCCGAGGTCCGAGGCTGGTCAGGGACTGGCTGGCGGCAGGGGAAAAGCGGAAACGGAAAGTGGTGCTGGCCTTCGCCATGGGCTCGAGCATCATCGTCGAGCCTCAGGCCATCGACATCCTCATGCACCGAATCGTCAAGTTCAGGTATGGCGTTCCCTTCGATGGGGGCAAGGACATCAGCGCTGCTGTCATCTCGGTGGTGGATCGCCTCGGGCATGCGGGCTACGCCTGCCTGAACCCCATTGCCGACGCCTCGGGCTGAATGCCCTTGAAGATGAGCAGGGCGCTCCAGGTAGCCATCGCCGCGGCTGAAACCCTCGTAATTGCAGCCCTTGCCGCTTTCCTGGCTTCGAAGGGCTATGTCGTCGGGGCCTCCCTCGTGGCGGTGGCCGGAGTGGTCGAGGTTACCGTATTTGTCAGAAGCTGGAACGGGAGGCTGTAAGTGTGGCAGGGCCGAAAAAGGCGCCGGGCCCGCTTTAGAATCCTGGCTCCGGCATTGCCCCTGGCAGGAAGTCCCTGTGCTGCTGCTGGCTACACCCGGCTCACGAAGGTGTAGCCCTCGGGCATTTCCATACCCGCGAGGAAGGGGCAGGGATCCAGTTTCCGCCATGACTGGAACAATTCCTTTTCTTTTGGCGTAATCGGGTAGTAGAGGCTTTCTTTGTTATTGCTTGCATAGATCTGGGTAGGCTCGCCGGTCTCGTCGACCCTTACCTCAAAGTGCTTCTCAGTGGCGTCTTCCCTGATCTTCAAAGTGCATCCCTTCATAAATCACCTCCCGGACTCATATCTCGAACGCCGCTATTATACCGAAAAACCGGGGGCGACGATAGCCTCTCCAAAGTCCGGCAGACTGGAGGGGAATTGCTGTTTCTTTACAAGCGCTTAACGTTATTGGTGAAACGTCGGGCTATACTTGTTGTTTGATAGGTGAGTCTCAAAGATGGGATTCTTTGATGCCATGCCGATTAGTCCTCCCGTGGCATCACCTCGCCCCCGCAAGGTTCCGGCTCATGGTCCGGCTCCCATTGCGGGGCTTTTTTTGTCCCCGGCGCTACCGAGGTCCGGCAAGCCAAGAAGCCCAGCCTAGTTTTTCGGCGCTGCCTCTATGGATATGAGCGTGACCTCGAATACGAGGGTGCTGTTCGGCGGAATTGTCGAACCTGAGCCCTGCATGCCATAGCCCAGGGAAGAGGGAATAGTGAACTTGAACTTGCTGCCTACGCCCATCAGCTGGATCCCCTCGGCCCATCCGGGAATGACCCGGTCCAGGGGAATTTCAGCAGGCTCCCCGCGATCGATGGAGCTGTCGAAGGTGCTTCCGTCGAGGAGCTTGCCGACATAGTCAACCTTCACGGTATCCGTTGCCTTGGGCTTGGCTCCGCTGCCGGGCGTTAGGATCTCATACTGCAGCCCGCTCTGGGTTGTGACTACTCCGGCCTTTTTGCCGTTTGTCGCGAGGTACTTCGCTTCAGTCTCGATGTTGGCCTTGGCCTTCGTCTCGGCAGCTGTGCCAATGGCTGTCTGGACCAGGGTGTTGGCCTTTTCGAGGTCGGCCTTCGGGGCATCCTTTGCCATCGCCTCTTTCACCCCGGCTATGAACTGGACAATATCGATGGGCACCGAAGTTGACTTGATGCTGGTACCAATGAGGAGGCCAAAGGCATGGCTTATCTCTGACTTGCCTGCGCTGCCGTCGACAGTGGCTGCGGGCTTCTTCGCCTGGCAGGACAGGAGGAGGAGGGCGATCAGAGCCGCTCCAAGCAATTTCATCATGTGAGTTTCCTTAGGGAGAGGGATTGGAATCGAGGGATGCTAGCGGTTCCCGGGGAAAACCTCAACCGGCTTCGTAAAAAGCGAAGGTTGGAAATGCCACAGGAGGCAGCCCCTGGGTCGGGCTGCTTGCCTTCCATCTCCTGAGGTCCTCCCCCTATACTCGGCGTCACGCATGAAGGGCAACGAGGATTTCCGGCAACGACTCATCTCGATCTCGGCTGCCTCTGTGGTCCTTACCCTCGGCAATACAGCCTGGGATGTCCTTGGGCCCCTGTGGACTGCCGGGCAGCTCCATATGGGGGCAGCTGATTGGGCCCATATCCGTTCACTCCGATTCACGGGGACCCTCGTGGGAACCCTCATCCTGGGGTTTGCCGCGAGCGTCTGGGGTCCCAAGGCCCTGGGATTCGGTTTTTTTCTCCTCGCCGGTTTCGCCCTGGGCTTCATGGCGATGGGAGGCCAGGGGGCGATCTACCTTGCCATCCCCTTTTTCGGCGCTTCCATCAGCGCCATCTATGTCTCGCTCAACATCCTGACCCAGCTTGTCGGCTCGGAACGGCAGGCGAGGGCGAACGCGATCTACCGCAGCGTGGGCGCCGCGATAGCCATTGCTGCGCCCATCGCCGCCACCTCCCTCGCTGCGCTGGTCGGGATGGTCTGGGCCCTGGTCCTCTTCGCCTGTCTCCTCACCATCGGCGGACTGTGCCTCATCCTCTATCCAGCCATTCCGGCCGACCGGGATCGCCCTGGTTTCTTCTCGAGCCTCGGGGGAATACTCAAGCGGCCCGGACTCCTGAAGTTCATCTGTATTGATCAGGGTTTTGCCCTTGCAACCACGGGAATGGGAGTGTTCACCGCCCTGCGCCTGTCGAAGGACTTTTCCTCGCCGGATACCCTCGTCGGCATCTTCATGACCATCTCGGCGCTGTCGGGATTCATCGGAACCATCTCGTCCTACCGGGTACAGCAATGGCTCGGCATAAGGCGGACCATCATCCTCGCCTATGCGGCCATGATGGCTGCCTGGCTGGGTTTCGGCCTGGCTCAGGGCAGGGAATCCGCCCTGGCGTCCCTTGTCCTGGGTAGCCTGTTCGCAGGCGTCTCCTCTGCCCCGGTTTCATATACCGTCGCACGCCTCGGAGGGCCGGGCTCGGAGGCTTCGACCGTCACCCTCTGGAAGCTCATCCAGTCCCTGGCCTCCGTCCTTGGCATGAACCTCTGTGCCATCCTCGAACCGACCCTGGGCATGGCTGGCATCATCGCCTGGGGCAGCCTGACCGCGGTCATTCCCGTCGCCATCCTGGCCAGGACCAGGATGGATCTGGCAGGCCGGTGATGCCGTGCCGGACGGAACCAGGCCGATGCCACGGAAGGAAGAACCAATGCTGAATATCGTAATTGTGACAATCGCTGCCCTCGTAGCGGGCTTCATCAACGCCATCGCGGGAGGTGGTACCCTCCTGTCCTTTCCCGCGCTGCTTGCCATCGGCGTGCCGCCGGTGGCTGCCAATGTCACCAACACCCTCGCACTCCTGCCGGGCTATCTTGGAGGCACCCTGGCCCAGTGGGCGGACATCCGCACGCAATGGCGACGACTCCTGTTCATCCTGCCCCTGGCTGTCGCGGGCGGGCTCGCCGGGGGCATCCTTCTCCTGTCGACAGGGGAAAAGTCCTTCGCGTCCATCGTGCCTGTCCTCATACTTGCAGCTTCGGGCATCCTGGCCCTCCAGGTGCCCCTTCGTGCCTGGCTCCGAAAGCGTGCCGGAACAGAAGGCTCGAAGGAACTGCCGGCTGTGGCAGCCATACTTCCCCTCGGCGCGGCCGCGGTCTACGGCGGCTACTTCGGGGCAGGGCTCTCTGTCATCGTACTGGCTGTGCTCGGCATCGTGTACGAAGAAAAGCTCTCCCGTCTCAACGCCCTCAAGCAGGCTTTTGCCTTTGCTGCCAACATAGCCGCGGCGACCTGGTTTGCCTTTTCGGGAAAGGCCCTGTGGGTGGAGGTCGTGTTCATGGCCTCGGGAGCGCTGGTCGGAGGCTGGCTTGGCGGCAGGGTTGCGGGGAAGCTCAACCCCGAGATCCTCCGCTGGACGGTGGTTGCGATCGGCCTGGTTGTGGGCCTTGGCTACCTGCTCAGGGCTTGAATTTGATTCGGCTGCCCCGCTGCCCTATGATTGACATCGAGGCCCGGATTCCGGCTACCGAAGGCTACCTGTGTCTACCGGGTCAAGCCGCCGGGTCAAGCCACCGGGTCAAGCCGCCGGGTCAAGCCGCCGGGTCGCCGGGCTGCCCTCAGCCTTCAGTGCCTCCGGATCGGCATCCACAGGCAAGGAGCCCGCGATGAAGAAGAAGCATCCAATTGGCGCTTTTCTCGTTTCCATCCACGCGATGACGGAAGCCCAGGTCGAGATGACCCTGGAATTCCAGAAGGCAGGCGATGGCCGGATCTTCGGCGAGATAGCGATCGAGAAGGGCTACATCGACGACTACGCCCTGAAGAGCTATGTCGAATACCAGGAGCTGGCAAGGGACCTCGAGGAGACCTGAGACAGGCCCTGAGGGTAAATATCATTTGCCGATATGCCCCGGAGCGAACTATCATCACGACGGTCTGTGGCATGAAGCTGCTTCCTTCCGTCAGCTGGGTGTCGCTTGGCGAAGTACGGAGCGGGCCGATTCCTCATTCCGCCCCCGATGCCGGGAGCTGTAGTTGAAGGACCCGGGAACGAACAGGACGCTCAAGAGAAGCCATATTCTCGCAATCCTGGTAGCCTTGGCCGCGGTCGGGATCTTCCTCTGTCTGAACAGCCTGCTTGTGGATTCCCGGCTTCGGCCTGCAGTGTCAGCCGCGGTTCTGGTTTCTATCGCAGGTATCATTCTCTTCCTCAATAGGCGCTATCTCTGGGCAGCCAGGCAGCTCTCGATCTCCTTCGGCCTCCTCATCATTGCCAGCACCTATGTGGGCATCACGAAGGACTACGCCGACTTGGTCGGAGCCTGGCCCTTCGTCAATCCAGCGCCTATTCTTCCAACCCTTTCTGTCTTGTTCCTCTTTCTGACCTTTGTCCTCTTCGCGATCCTCGCCCTCTTCGTTACCGCAGCGCATGCCAAGGATCTCCATGTGCGGGAATCCCTCGTACACGACCTCCAGCACCGACAGGGCGCCTACCTTGAGCTGGTCGGTGACCTCGCTGTCAATCCAGCCCTGCGCGAGCATCGAACCTGATGGCTTCCGCGCCGGGAGGCTCAAGTCCCGCGGTCTCGACTTCCTCGAGACCTGCCTTGGGGGCACGCACCTGCCATCTGCCGCAGGCAGTTATCTGCTCGTCTTCCCGGTCTAAACCCCACCCTCATCTGTCCCCCTTAAAAGCGGGAGCTCCATGAACCGGGCTCCGAGGAGGGGGTTGTCGGTGTAGGCTTCGATGTCGCGGAAGCCCCAGAGCTTGTAGAGCCGCTGGGCTTCCCCCATTTTCGGGAGGGTATCGAGCCTCATCCTGAGGTAGCCCTTCGCCCGGGCCTCCTCGATGATTCTGGTCAGTAGTTGCTGCCCGATGCCCCTCCCCTTGTGGGAATCGCGCACAAAGAGGCGTTTCAACTCGCAGGTATCGCGGTCGAGCCTCCGGAGTCCGACACAGCCGATCACCTTGCGTGAGTCGATGGCCACCAGGAAGCTTCCCCAGGGTTCAGCGTAGGCATGAGGAAAGGTTTCCAGCTCCTCCGCTATGCCCTGGAAAGAAAGGTCCATTCCTATCCACGCGACATACTCCCGGATAAGCACCAGCGTTGACTGAATATCCTCGTCCTGGAGCTTCCGGAGGCTGATGCCCTCTTCGCCGCCTTCCTGGTTCTCATGTCCGGTCCCTTCACTTCGCTCCATCTTTTTCTCCGGCGCAAGGGTAGCGCTGGGCCCCCCACGCGTCCATCCCTCGTATTGCCCCTTGGCCTATTTGTGCTATAGTCCCCTCACCGTGAAACCACGCCACTCCCGGTCCCGACAGGGGGCCGACGAAACGCGGGCTGAGAAGCCCGTGGATACTGGTCCCCGTCTACCCTTCCCCGATCAGCCGCAACCCTCGAGTGGCGAGTCCGAGGGCGGTGAGGGTGCGGGCCCTGGCCAGGATGGTTCTGGTCAGGATGGCCGGTCCTCACGGAGGCGGCGCCGCAGGCACAAACGCCAGGATGGAGGGGGGGAACTATTCCCCGGCACCGAGGCCCAGACTCCGCTTGCGGATGGGCAGAGCGCCCCGCCAGCCCATCCATCCCTTGAGGCATCTGGTCCTGTACAGGCAGGAGAAAAGCGCCCCGATGGCCAGAACAGGGGGCGCGGAGGAAGGGGCGGAGCCAGGCAAGCCGGCAACCAGGGCAACCAGGCCCAGCAGGGTGGGCCGCCAGCCCGTCAGGGCGAGCTTCCCCGCGAAGTTCAGGGCAGCCAGAGCGGTCCTCCCGGTCCAGGTGGCCCGGGCGCTCAGGGACGGCGCCAGGGACGTCCTCCACACCCCGCCGACCGCCAAGGGCGTGATCGCCAGTACGCCGACAGGCCCCAGGGTGAGCGGGGCCGACGCCCCCAGCCTGAGGGCAATCGCCCCCAGAGCGACCCTCTATCCTACGGACCACCTCTATCCTACGGACCACCGCGGTCTTCGAGCTATCCTCAGGATGGCCAGCGCCCACCCAGGGATGGCCAAGGTTACCGTGACCGACCAAGCCACGACCGACCGATCCAGGCACGCAGACAGGGTGATGGCCGTGGGCGACCGCCCCGTCCCGAACACTCGGATTACCCGCCCCGTCCCCAGGGCCCTGACACACGGGCTCCGCTCTTTGGCGCCAACTCTGACGATATCGAGCTTCCCCCCGGCATTTCCGGTTTCGATGCCGACGGCAGGCCCATCTTTTCGCGTCAGAAGACCCCTTCCAGAAAGTCAGCCTCACCGGTCCGGCGACTGGAGTCTCTGGCCCCCTCCGCGCAGTGTCTGGCCCTCCTGGACCGCCTCGACGAAGCCGTCGACGAGGCTTCCCCCCTCCAGGCCCGCCACCGGGCAGCTCTTCGCGTTGATATCCGCAAGCTCTGGGAGGACCTGACCTCCGACCGCGAATACCGTCCCGCGGATTACCTCGGCTCGCCCGGCGCCCTCTCGGCCTACATCCGGTACTTCCTTCCCTGGAACGTCTATCGCCTGGTCTCGATCCTCTCCAACGCAGACTTCTGCCTGCCAGACCGCGCCGTCATTGTTGATATCGGCTCGGGTCCCCTCACCTTCGTGATCTCGCTCTGGATCGCGCGCCCCGAACTCCGGGAAGTGCCGATGACCATCCACTGCATCGACCGCGTCGAACGCATCATGGAAACCGGCCTCATGATCTTCGAGAACCTCTGTATGCGCGCGGGAACTGCCCTCCCGCCCTGGAAGCTCGTGCTTCACAAGGAGGGCTTTGGCAGCCAGCTTCCAGAAAAAGCACACCTTCTGACTGCAGCCAATGTCTTCAACGAGTTCTTCTGGAAGGATAAGGCTCCCATAGGAGAGCGTGCCCTCGAGGTTACCCGGACTATCCTGTCCTACCTGCGGGAGAACGGCAGCCTCTTCATCATGGAACCCGGCGATCCCCGTTCTGGCGCCTTTATCACAGCCCTGCGCGCCGGCCTCATCGCCGAGGGTGCGACCCCCCTCGGTCCCTGTCCCCACGCCTACAGCTGTCCCCTGCCTGGCATCTTCCGCCAGCTCATCCCCCAGGATCAGGCGCCCCGGCCCAGCCGCGGCGACCCGAACGTAGCACCCTCGCGCTACCACCTCCACCCCGTAGTGATGCCCAAGAAGCGGGACAAGTTCCCCTGGTGCCACTTCGGTGTCGATACCGACCTCGCCCCTGCCTGGCTCCGCGAGCGCTCCGAGGAGGCCGGCCTTCCCAAGGAGAGGGCTGTGCTTTCATACCTGTGGGCCGCCCGCGGTATTGTTGCCCGTCCCCTGGCCGCCCCGACTCCCAATGTGCACCCCAGCGAGAAAGAGCGTCGCGCCCGGGCGACCCACCACGGCATCCTCGTGCGCGTAGTCTCGGAACCCTTCCCCCTGCCCGATGGCTTCACCGGTCAGTACGGCTGCTCTAACCTCGGCTACACCCTGCTTCGCCGCCACCACGAAGACAGCCCCTTCGAGCCCGGCGATCTCCTCGAAGTACAGTCCGCTCCCATGCAGCGGAACGATGAGAAGTCGGGGGCGGTAATCCTTCCCACTTGACCTAGCCCCGCCATCTCTATATGATTCCGCTTCGTCGACAACGACACGGGGGCGTGGCGAAGCTGGTTTATCGCGCCGGCCTGTCAAGCCGGAGATCGCGGGTTCAAGCCCCGTCGCTCCCGTACTGACCCTCGGGTCAGCAAGCTCCGTCCCCCGACGGAGCTTTTTTTCAAAACGGGCTGTAGCGCAGTGGCTAGCGCGCTTGGTTCGGGACCAAGAGATCGGTGGTTCAAATCCACTCAGCCCGATTAGGATACAAAAGGCGCCCACAAGCGCCTTTTGTCATTTAGAGGGCTGAGTGGATTTGAAGCGGAACGCCGACCCCTATGTGCGCGATCATTTGAGCGCACATAGGGGGCACGACGCCTTGGATGGCGTCGTGAGGCGTGAAGCCGGCCCGGAAGGCCGAAGCAGGATGCTGAGGCCTGTAGGGCAAATCCTCTCAGCCCGATTTTATTTCCTTATTTAATAACATTTTACAGGAGCGACCGAAATCGGAGCGACCTGTTTCGTACCAACTCTGACACTGACTCTGACCTTGAGGTTTGAGTCATTCCGGGAGGTTGAAACATGGAACGACCGAAGCGCCCCTATTCCGTCCACCGCAGGCCCAGCGCCCGCAAGAATCGTCACATTTATTATGTCCGCTTCCGCGACCCTGAGACTGGTGCCTACCAGTCTGCCATTTCCAGCCGCTCATCGAATGTGAATACTTGGCCCTCGCCCCGTGATGCACTCGCCGCAAGGAGGCAGTCCACGTAATCCAGGTTCTCTTTTCCATAGAGTTCGAGGCTCGCGTCCAAGAGATCCCCGTCCGCGACACTCAGTCCCTTGTAGGCGAGGAGTCCGCGCAAGTGTGTGGCGATGGCGGAGCGGGGCATTGCTTCACCGGGGTTCTCGCAGGAAGGCCCGGGAGTCGACAGGTTAATGTATAAAAGAATGCAACTGAATCAAATCGATAGAGCCAGTTAACATTCGAGAACAACGAATCCAAAAAGATCCCCACTGGCGATCGTGTCATTTCCCAAAGAAATGAGAAGCACGAATGTCAGAGTTGCCGAGATTGCCGACACGGCGTTGCTCCATGCCACTGCCTCTGCGAGGCAGTGGCTTCGAACTTCCGCTTAATCCTGGAAGAGCAGCGGGCGCAGATCCCGGTCGACGAAGTAGTACCAGGTCTTCCCTACGGCCTCCGGCGGATGATCAGTGTCGTCTTTGGCAAGCGATATCTCTCCCTCGCACTTCGGACTTCGTTCGAGGAAGTGGACATGGTGCCGTTTTTCGCCGTCGAGGACGAACCATTCCTCCCAAGGAAGGTGCATGGCGGCGGAGATTGGAGGCAGGGCATGGATGACGATTGCATCCTTTAGGCCTGGGTAGCTATGGGGTCTCACGAGCCAGGTGTATTCCGCATACAGGTTTGCCTTGGCCTTCTCTGGAGTTGCGAGGAGTGAATCTGGATCGTGGCCAAAGTTCCTGAAACACTCGATGACACCCGTACCCCGAAGCCTATCCACAAGCGATGATCCTTCCATGGTAAACCCTCCTGCTGGTTGTCTGGAGCCCCCATTTTCGCCGCGGAGACGGAATGGGGCAAGCCCTCGAACATCTTTCGCGCTTTGCGCCTCCGTGCGCTGCTTATCCCATGCTTTTCCCGGGTTTGTAGAGGCGCCAACGATGGAAGGATAGAACCGGAAAGGGCGGCGGACCTGGGCTGCTCCACCTGCCAGGCTGATTTCATAGGCGATCCTTCTTCCCCTTCGCCTTTCGCATCGGCGATTTGCATCCTAATTTCCCGCCGAATTGTAGCTAGGATCTCATGAATCGCTTCAATATATGAAGATATTGCTTGACATGGCGCAGTGCTAGCTACAAATGTTGCTAGCCTGAGGAGGCCAAAGGCATGTCCTGCCGCGTCAAGCATCTGAACAAGAAGACCGGGGTCACCTACGTCTACGAGTCGGTGTCGCTCTGGGACAAGGAAAAGCAGCAGCCACGCAGCAAACAAGTCTGCATTGGGAAGATCGACTCCATAACGGGAGAGTTGATTCCATCGAAGCGGTTGCACGTGGAAGATTCTACGGTACCAGCGGCACCTTTGGCCGGACCGTCGGTCGCTACTGCCGCTGTCGTTGGACCTTCGATAATCTTGGATGCCATGTCGGAACGCCTTGGCCTTGCCAAGATCCTTAAGTCGGTCTTTCCCGAGGTTCACGCGCAGATCCTGACCATGGCCTACTATCTAGCTGCTCATGGTGGCCCCTTGAGCCAGTGCGTATCTTGGACAAGGACGCATGAGCATCCATCAGGAACACCGCTTGAAAGCCAGCGCATCAGTGAAATCATCGCGAAGATCTCGACCGGTGGGAAGCAGACCTTCATGGCAGCATGGATGGAAAAGATCCTTGAGGATGACTTCCTTTGCTACGATATCACGAGCATTTCTTCCTACAGCGAACTGAACGAATACATACGCTTTAGCCACAACCGAGACCTGGAAAAACTGCCTCAGTTGAACCTCGCGATGCTCTTCGGCCAGAAAAGCAGGGTCCCGGTCTACTACCACCGCATCCCCGGCAACATCACCGATGGGCAGACAATGCACAACCTTCTGGAGACCTTCAAGAAGCTTGAGATCAAAAGCCTTCACTACATCCTCGACCGAGGCTTCTACAGCAAGCGCAATGTTGATGAGCTATTAGAGCGTCGGGATCACTTCACGCTCTCGGTGCCACTGAACAATCT
>CAIJMU010000095.1 GCA_903821875.1 uncultured Spirochaetota bacterium | reverse complement strand
GCTTTCAAGGGTTCTGGCGATGCTGGAGACCGATATCAGAGTGACCAACCAAGGTACCTCCACGATGGCTTCGGGCGGCTGGGGTTCTGATTACCTTTACATGGTCCCTGGATTTCTCGCCACCTTCTCCTTCGGAAAAGGAACAAGCCTGGACACGATCGTCCAGTTCCAGAGCAAGCTTAACTACACGACTGCATTGGACGCTTCGCTCTATTCGAGCAAGGTAGACGCAGCAAAACCCGTGAGCTGGGCTTTCCGTCGCGTTGCGGTGATACTCAACGTCAAGCTGTAAGCTTGCATGAGCGAATTCGAACTGGTGATCCGGGGGGGACGCGTCATCGACCCCGCGTCCGGGGTCGACGCAGTCATGGACCTGGCCGTAGAGGGTGGAAAGATCGCCGCCCTCTCGTCCTCGGCCCTGGCAGGGAGGAAGGTCGTTGACGCGACCGGTCTTGTCGTCTCCCCCGGTTTCATCGACATCCACAGCCATGTAGATGGAATTCCCCATGCAGGCCATTGCAATGCCCGGATGGGGGTTACCACCGTCGTTGCGGGCAATTGCGGCACAACGGTCGCGCCCGAAGGTCTCGATGTAGCTGCCTTCCTGGATCGCGTGGACAGGAATTTCCCCGTCAATACTGCCTTTCTGACCGGCGCCTCCGATATCCGCAAGGCCGCGGGTGTCGATCCGGGGAAACCCGCCTCCGACGAGGATATCGGGCGCATGCTGAAGCTGGCCCAGCGAGCCCTTGACGGTGGCGCGATAGGCCTGTCCTTTGGTATCGAGTATTCTCCCGGTACGAGTTCGAAAGAGCTCAAGGCCCTCGGCGACCTGGCCCATGATCGTGATATCCCCTGTCCCGTGCATATTCGCTCCAGCGGGCCCTTCGTGCCCTTCCTGAAATCAGGCGCTCCGGCGGCCCTCATGGAGGTCCTCGACGCGGCGCGGAAAACACAGGCCCGCTTCCATATCTCACACCTCGGGGGGCAGATCGGCATTCGGACGAGGCCTCGCGAGGCGCTCCTTGAGGAAGGTCTCCGGCTGGTTGAGGAGGCGAGGTCGGAGGGGCTCGACATCGAGTCCGACATGCACCCCTATGATGCGGGTGGCACCTGGATCGACGCAGCCTTGCTGGATATTTTCCAGATGGGATTCCCCGTTCCCCAGGTCATAAAGCGCAGCGTCTTTCTCGACATCGGCATGATCGAAGTGGGCACGGGGCCCCATGCGGGTGAACGCCTAACGCGCCCCCTCCTCCGCGAGATACGGAAGAAAGACCCGAGAACCCTCGTTGTGCTCCATTTTTTTGATCGGGACCTCATCGAGCGCGTTCTCATGCGGCCCTGGGTTTCCTTTATCTCCGATGGCGATTTCGATCCCGTCACCGGTGCGCCCTCCCATCCGCGCTGCTCGGGCACCTTCCCGCGCTTTATCCAGTGGCTCGTGCGGGAGAAGAAGGTCCTCGGCCTCAGCGAGGCCCTGGAACGGATGACCATCATGCCGGCCCGTCGCTTCGGACTTGAAGGCAAGGGGCGGCTATCGATGGGTTCGGACGCGGACATCGTCATTTTCGACCCCGCGACGATGGCGGATAACGCGACCTATCGGGAACCTGACAAGGCCCCATCGGGGATCAGGTCTGTGTTCGTCAATGGAACGGCTGTACTGGATGGCGGAGTGATGACCGATCTCATGCCTGGCAGGGCCTTGCGCTTCTAGCGATGCGCAACAACAGAGGAGGGTGATGGTGGATGTGATGCTTGAAATCCTGTTCGTCAGTATTGCGACGATCATCGCAGTGCTAATCGTCTTCTTCCTCTATCGAGCCATCGCGCCGAGGCGGACGCCTCCCATCCACGACGGGTCGGGGCGGGTCGTGCCAGGCTCGATAGCCGAACTCACGAGTGTGCAGATAGAAGGTCTTCGCCAGTGGCTTCTCATCCGCGGCCGGGACGTCTCGAAGCCCCTTCTCCTCTTCCTCCATGGTGGCCCCGGGTCAGCGCATATCGGCGTCTTCCGCCGCTACCAGCGTGAACTCGAACGGCACTTCGTGGTCGTGCAGTGGGACCAGCGTGGGGCGGGCTTGTCAGGTGAGGGTCCCCTCGAAGACGCGACCTTGAACAAGGAACAATTCATAAAAGATGGCCTCGCGGTCACCGATTATCTCCGTTCCCGTTTCAAGGTACCGAAGGTCTACCTCGTCGGGCATTCCTGGGGCACAGGCCTCGGATATATCCTGGCCCAGCGTCATCCCGACCGCTATCTCGCCTATGCCGGCATCGCCTGCATGTCGAACGATCTGGGGAAGCGCAACTACGACGCCACGCTGGCGAAGGCCCGGGAGCTCGGGGATCGGGAGGCGATTGCCGACCTCGAACTTCTCGGTCCCCCGCCTTTCAAGCAGATTCCGAAGGTAAAAGGCCTCCTCCACAGGGTGGAGCCCGGACACGAGGGTCTATCTGGCATGCTCATAGTTTTCAAGCACTGCGAAAGGCTCCACGGAGACGCACTGCGGCTCAACATGACCAGCATATTCGTACGCGATCTGCTCTTGTCGAAGGAGTACAGGCTTTCGGACTCCCTTGCGTGGATGAAGCGCAAGGGCCACCTGATAAACCTGACCTATCACGAATGCAACGAAAACCTCGATCTGGAAGGCGAGGGGACCACCTTCCAGCTCCCGGTGTTTTTCCTGCTTGGCAGGCATGACCTCCAGACAGCGGCTGGCGCTGCAGCAGAGCTTTTCGAGAAGCTCACGGCGCCCAAAAAAGAGCTTGTCTGGTTCGATGCGAGCCATCACATCATGTGGGAGAAAACCGGGGAGTACCAGGATGTCCTGGTCCGGCTCTTCGGTCAGCTTTGAGAAAGAGGTGGCAATTGTGCACGCTGTGTTGATGGAAGAAATGACCTGGCCGGAAATCAGGGACGCCATGGATGCCGGCGCCACGACCGTGATAATCCCCGTCGGGGCGGTGGAGCAGCACGGTCCACATCTTGCCCTCGGCACCGATGCCTTGATGGGTGAGATCGATGCTGTCGAACTTGCGCGGCGACTCGGCAACGCCCTTGTCGCGCCGGTGATCCGACCCGGCATCTCTCCCCACCACCTGTCATTTTCCGGCACCCTGAGCCTGCGGAAGGAGACCCTCGTCATGGTTCTCGAGGACTATGTCGCAAGCTATATCCGCCATGGATTCCGGAAAATGCTTTTTTTCTGCAGCCATGGGGGCAACTACGACGCGGTAGGGGAAACCGTCGAGCGGATGCGCAAAGCCTATCCCGACTGCTATTTCTATCCCGAACCCGATCTCCTTGAGCTGCTCGGAACGATGAACGGAGTTGGTTCATGCGATGGCATCGGTCCCGAAGCGGTAGGCGCACATGCCGGCGATTCCGAAGCCTCGCAGATGCTCGCCTATTTCCCTGAATTAGTACGGATGGAAAGGGCGAAGGCAGGCTTCCTGGCGCCCTTCGACAGCTCTGCAAAGAAACGCCTCTTTGAAGGCGGTACGAGGAGTCTCTCCGAGATCGGCGTCATCGGCGATCCGCGCGAGGCCACGGCAGAACGGGGAAAGCGCTATGTCGCCGCGACGGTCAAGCTTCTCGAAAAGACAATTCGCGACTGCGATGCGGCGGCGGAGCGCGAAAAAGCATGAGAAAACATGTCATGCTGGATGGCAATGCTGCAGCTGCCCATGTCGCGCACGCGGTGAGCGAAGTCATTGTCATCTATCCCATAACGCCTTCTTCTCCGATGGGCGAGATTTCTGATGAATTCTCTGCCCTGGGGCGGAAAAACATCTGGGGTACGATCCCCCAGGTCACGGAGATGCAGTCGGAAGCCGGCGCGGCTGGAGCCGCCCACGGCGCAATTACGACCGGGTCTCTTACGACGACCTTCACCTCTTCTCAAGGCCTTCTTCTCATGATTCCCAACATGTTCAAGATAGCGGGTGAATGCAGCCCAGCGGTATTCCATGTGGCTGCGCGTGCTGTGGCAGCGCACGCGCTCTCCATCTTCGGCGACCATCAGGACATCATGGCTGTTCGCCAGGCTGGTTGGGCCATGCTTTCATCCAACAATGTGCAGGAAGCCATGGACATGGCGCTCATCGCGCACGCTGCCACCCTCGAAGCGAGAGTGCCTTTTGTCCATTTTTTCGATGGGTTCCGCACATCCCATGAGGTTGCCAAGATCGAGGAGCTCGGGTACGAGGTAATGCGGAGCATGATCCCCGGAAGGCTCGTCAAGGCCCATCGCGACCGGGGACTTAATCCTGAGAAGCCCACGCTCCGTGGCACAGCCCAGAATCCCGATGTCTATTTCATCGGGCGCGAGGCTGCGAACAAATACTATGTAGAGGTTCCCCGCATCGTGGAGAGCTGCATGGAAAAGCTTGGGAATCTCACGGGTCGCACCTACGCTCCTTTCGAGTATCAGGGGGCTCGCGACGCACAGCGAATCATCATAGTCATGGGATCCGGCGCAGAAGTAGTCGAGGAGGTAGTATCTTGCCTTGCCGAGCGGGGAGAAAAGGTCGGTGTCCTGAAAGTACGGCTTTTCAGACCCTTCTCGGGCGAGCGCTTCATCGCCGCCCTCCCTGAGACCGTCCGCAGGATCGCGGTGCTCGACCGGACAAAGGAACCTGGGGCTCTCGGCGAACCGCTCTACGAGGAGGTACGTGTAGCGCTCTGCGAGTCCGGAGGCCTCGCCGGAGGGAAGGTCTGGCCGCTGGTGACGGGTGGCCGCTATGGCCTGGGTTCGGCGGACTTCACTCCTGCGATGGCCAAGGCTGTGTTCGACGAACTCAGGAAGGACGATCCCAAGCCGCACTTCACAATTGGTATACATGATGACGTGACGCATCTCTCCCTCCCCTGGGACGCCGGCTTTCAAATCACAGACGATGCCATCGTTGAGTGCCTCTTCTACGGCCTCGGTGCAGACGGCACCGTAGGCGCAAACAAGAATTCGATCAAGATGATCGGCGACGAGACGGTGAACAGCGCCCAAGGCTATTTCGAGTACGACTCCAAGAAGGCCGGCACCTACACGATCAGCCACCTGCGCTTTGGTCCCAAGGCAATCAGGAAACCTTATCTTGTCAGCAGGGCGGACTTCATCGCCTGTCACAAGTTTTCCTTTGTCGAGAAGCTCGACATGCTTGGGAGCGCAAAGATCGGAGCAGCCTTCCTCCTCAATAGCCCCTATGACGAAAAGGCCGTATGGAAGGAACTGCCGATCGAGGTCCAGCGCGAGATCATCGCGAGGAAGCTTCGCTTTTTTGTGATCGACGGTATGGCGATCGCGGAAAAAGCAGGGATGAAAGGCCGCATAAACACGATCATGCAGACGGCTTTCTTCAAGATTTCTGGCGCCCTTCCCGAGAAGACGGCAATCGGACTCATCAAGGAATACACGGGGAAAAGCTATGAGAGAAAGGGAGCCGATATCGTCGCGAAGAACATGGCGGCTATTGATCTTGCCCTCGGCGGTGTCCACGAGGTTCGATATCCTTCCACAGCTGACGGCAAACACCGCCTGAAAAGCCCCGTTCCTTCGGATGCGCCTTCTTTCGTGAAGGAAGTCCTGGGGCAGATGATCGCCCTGCGTGGCTCGCAGCTCAAGGTCAGCCAGTTGCCCGACGACGGAACCTACCCGACCGGAACGACGCAATATGAGAAAAGGAACGTGGCTGAAAAGATCCCTGTATGGAGTCCGGAGCTCTGCATCCAGTGCGGGCAGTGCACGATGGTCTGCCCCCATGCGGTCATACGGCTCAAGGCATATGAAGCACGCTACGCGGCCGGGGCGCCGCCTACCTTCAAGGTGATCGAGGCAAAGGGCCGGGAGTTTGCCGGTTTCAGAATCAGCCTCCAGGTTGCGCCGGAGGATTGCACAGGCTGCGGAGCCTGCGTTCATTCCTGCCCTGTCAAGGACAAGGCATCGCCCGGTCGCAAGGCAATAAATCTCGAGCCCCAGATCCCGCTCCGCGACGCAGAAGCAGCCAATTGGAAATTCTTTATCGGTATTCCCAACACCGATGCAAAGCTTCTCAACCTCTCGACGGCCAAGGGCATTTCGATGCGCCAACCCCTTTTTGAATTTTCAGGCTGCTGTGCTGGTTGCGGGGAGACACCCTACGTCAAGCTACTCACCCAACTCTTCGGCGACCGCCTGTCGATGGGCAACGCCTCTGGTTGCTCCTCCGTCTATGGCGGGAACCTCCCCACAGTGCCCTATTCGAAGCGTGCGGACGGTCGTGGCCCCGTGTGGTCGAACAGCCTTTTCGAGGATGCAGCCGAGTTCGGTTTCGGCATGCGCCTCAGTGCGGACAAGCAGCGTGAATACGCGAGAGAGATCGTGGCCGAACATTCTGGTTCTGGAATTGAAGACTCTCTTGCGGCCATGCTCCTTTCCAATAGGGAGTCGACGGACGAAGAGATCGATGCGGAGCGATCAGCTGTCGCAAACCTGCGGCAGTGCCTCGCATCCTCTAGCGAGGAATGGGCGGTCGAGCTCCTGGGGGTCGCCGACGCCCTCGTCAGGCGATCAGTGTGGAGCATGGGAGGAGATGGTTGGGCCTACGACATCGGCTACGGTGGCCTCGATCATGTCCTCGCCATGGGACGCGACATGAACCTTCTTGTCCTTGACACGGAGCTGTACTCGAATACCGGTGGCCAGATGTCCAAGGCGACGCCGATCGGGGCAGTTGCGAAATTCGCCGCTGCAGGAAAAAGCCTGGGCAAGAAGGACCTGGGTATGATGGCTATGGTCTATGGCACGGCATATGTCGCCCAGATCGCGATGGGCGCCAATATGGCCCAGACAATCAGGGCTTTCCGCGATGCGGAAAGCTATGACGGACCTTCCCTCATAATTGCCTACAGCCACTGCATCATCCACGGTATCGACATGACGAAGGGGATGGACCAGCAGAAACTCGCCGTGGAGTCAGGCATATGGCCCCTCTATCGCTACGATCCCAGGCGCAGGGTCGAGGGCCTGAACCCCTTCCAGCTCGACTCCAAGGAGCCCGATCTTTCGAAGATTGAAGAATATACCTATAACGAAACGCGGTTCAGGAGTCTCCGTGACTCCGATCCCCTCCGCGCTGCCGAGCTGCTGGCCAGGCGCAGGCTTGATGTGCTGCGCAAGGACAGGGAATATCGCTATCTCGCGGCGAGGCCTTTTTGAGGATATATCAAGCCAAGGATACAATAGCATCATTTTCCGGACTCCCAAATGCGAGCCGAAAAGAAGCCCTCTCCAGGATTAGGAGAGCAAGCCATGGAAAGCACGACAGTGTGACCATATATCCCCCCCGATCAGGAGTCTCCAAGTGAAGGAAATGAACGGTGCCGAAGTGATGGTAAAAAGCCTTGAGGACCTGGGCATCAGGCAGATCTTCGGCTATACGGGAGCAATTGTGCTTCCCGTTTTCCATGCGCTCGGCAAGAGTGGCATCGAGATCGTCATCAACGCCAATGAACAGTCCAGCGCCTTCAGCGCAGCAGCGTTTTCTCGCTCGAGCGCAGGGGTCGGAGTCGCTGTCGTCACTTCTGGCCCGGCAATCACCAATACGCTGACGGCAGTGGCCGATGCCGATGCGGACTCCATTCCCTTGCTCGTCTTCGCGGGCCAGGTGCCTCAGAACCGTCTCGGCACCGACGAATTCCAGCACATCAACGTGAACGAGGTATTTCATGAGGCGGCGAAGAAAGTCATCCTCATAGCAGAGAGCACCGACATAGAAGCTACGATCAAGGACGCCTACTTTTTCGCCAAGGCGGGCAAGCCAGGCCCCGTCGTAATAGATTTCCCGATGGATCTCCAATTGAAGAAATGCGTCTATCAGGGAACGGATATCGCCCGCTACAAGTACAAGTATGACCAGGAAAATCACCTCGGCCGGAACCAGTGCGAACAGTTCTTCAGCATGCTGCAGGAGTCGAAGCGTCCGCTTCTGTATATCGGCGGCGGCCTGCAATCACAGGCGGCCAGCGACAGGATCCGCCGCTTGAACAAGAAGCTCAACATACCCTCGATCAACAGCCTTACGGGGAAGGGCATCCTCGACGAGTCGCTCGACACTTCACTCGGCATGCTCGGACTCTTCGGCGTGCCCTATGCGAACATGGCGATACAGGAAACGGACCTGTTCATAGCCTTCGGCGTTCGCTGGAACGACCGGGTGGTGCAGAAGGTCGGGGAGGCGGGACTGATCGCGGAAATAGCGTACATCGACATCAATGCCGAAAAGGTCCAGGAAGTACGGGCGACCCGCAACCCGAAGTTCTCCTTCATCGGGGACGCATGCATCGTCCTCGAGGACCTGCTCGAATATCTGGAAGCGCATCCTGTTTCACTCGCCTTGGACGGATGGCGCGCGAGGGCGGCGGAGCTCAAACGAAAATACACGCTTGATTACAACCGTCAGTCGGAACACATACAATCGGCGGAAGTCATGGACCGGCTCTCCAGGCACATCACTCCCACGACCATCTTCACCACAGGTGTCGGGAACCATCAGATGCTCGCAGCCCAGTATCTGAAGACCCTTCGTCCCAATTCGTTCCTGACCTCGGGCGCCTTTGGCACGATGGGATTTTCCCTTCCCAGCTCCATCGGTGCGCACTATGCGAATCCCGACGCAACCGTGATAGCCATCGACGGCGACAGCAGCATCAAGATGAACATGGGGGAGATCCATACGATCGGCTCGCTCGGGCTGCCGATCAAAGTCCTCCTCCTGAACAATCATGGCGACGGGATGATCAGGGGAATCCAGGCATCGCTGTATGAGGCTCGGTATACGGGATCGGAACGCGCGACAGACGCGAATTTCGCCAATATCGCCCGGGAGTGCGGATTTGCCTGGACGCGGAAGATCCATAGCCGCGAGGAACTCGAGCCTGCCCTCGAGGAGTTCCTCGCGGCGGAGGGATCGTGCTTCCTGGAGGTCGTGGTGGACAAGGACGAGTCGGTCTATCCGCGCATTCCCATCGGGAAGGGCTACAAGGATATGATCCTCGGGCCCTACATCAAGGAGGGCTGCTGAAGGCTTCCGGACAAGGAGCGACTCAGGCCAATCCCAGTTCGCGAGCCCTGACGATGGCCTGGGTCCGACTCTCGACGCCGAGACGGTTGTACAGCCGGGTGATGTGCGATTTTACCGTGCTGACCGAGATGAAGAGGTTGTTTGCTATCTCCTGGTTGTCCATGCCGACAGCGATCAGGCGGAGAACCTCGAGTTCCCTTTCGCTGAAGGCCGCGGCGATGCGCGATCCCGAGCTTCGGTCCGTCTTGCCGCGCGCCGCGGCGGTGATGCGGGCGACTGCTTCGATGTGCTTGCCCCCCTGCGCGAGGGCCTGCACCATGCCCAGGATTTCCTTGCCCTCGTCGGCGAAGATGCGCACAAAGCCTTCTGATCCAGCCAGGGAAAGGGCCTCGTCGAGGGTCGCAAAAGCCTCCACGCGCCGCGAAGCCAGGTCGAGTACGCGAGCCTTGACGATACAGATCTCGATGCGGCTGCCATTGCGGCCAGAGGCCTGGGCCTTGTCGGCCAAGCCCTCGATCATCGCGAGGATATCGCTGCTGTCCATCGAGGTCCCATGGGCCCGTGCCTGGCCGAGATACACCCGGGCCATGGTGAGGTGTTCGTCCTCGAGCGGGTAGGGCAGTTGTCGCAAGGCAGGGAGCGGGTGCGCTCCAATCCATCGTCCGAGTTCGTCGAGCGGCACTCTATCGGCAGCGAACTCGAGCCGTATCTGGAATTGCCTGCACCATGCGATGAGCGAGTCGGATTTTGTCGAAGCAGCGGCCTCGTTTGAGCGTCTGAGCGATCGATCCATGCCGGCAAAGTCCCCGCGCGCGAACTCGCAGCGCGCCATCGCGACATAGCCCACGCAAAGATAGCGGAGAAAGCCGGCCGGACCACTTTGGGCTATGCCAAGGGTGAGCATGGCCTCCGCGCTGTCGAGCTCATCGCGCTCCCGGAGTATGTCCCCGAGGAGGATATAGGCCTGGGCCAGGGGGAAGGTCGGGCGGGTACCGCCCTCGGCGAGTTCGATCACTTCCCGGCATATCCGTTCCGCATCGGTCAAGGAACCCATTTTTGTTGCGATGCGAGCGAGGTCCATGTGCAGGGCCAATCCCGGTATGCGGGTTTCCTTCGCGTCGAGGGAGGCAAGCGCCTCCGAATAGGAATCCCGCGCCGAGCGGAAATCATCCATGTCGCGCAGTCCGTCCCCGAGGGCGTCGAGGACAGCCGAGCGGCCGACCTTCTCATCCTGGGAAATATGCGGAAGGGCTTCCCTCGCGATGGAGACAGCCTGCGCCGCGTCGCCGCGGCTTACGGCGACAAAGGCGCGCAGCGCACAAGCCTGGGCGAGAAGGCTGTTGACGGCGGGCTCGTCGTCGAATTTCCAGTCAATCGTGCCTTCCGGGCGGCCCATGGCGGAGAGGGCTGCCCGCACGTAAGCCTCCACTACACCAAGGTCGGCCTTCATGAAATGCGCCCAGGCATAGAGCATGGGAATCCGGGGATTGGAATGGCGCATCTCGGGAGGCAGCATGCCAAGCCACGAAAGGAGCGTGCCGATCTCGCCGCTCATTGCCAGCGTGACGGAGGCCCGGTCGAGGACAGCGGCCGCAAGCCCATAATCCTTGGCAGCAAAGGCATGGGCCGCAGCCTCGAATGATTGCCCATCCGACTCGTACCAGAGGGCAGCGGTCCGATGGAGGTTCGGCTCCTCCCCCGGCAGGCGCTGGACCAGCCTGCTGCGGAGAAGGTCGGAGAACAGGTGGTGATAGCGATACCAGCGACGCCTGTCGTCAAGCACAATTATGAATAGATTTTCCCGCTCGATCGCTTCGAGCCGGGCCTGGGATCCAGTTTCCCCCATCACTGCGTCGCAGAGTTCGGCGGTCATCCGGTCGAGGATGGAAGTCTTGAGGAGGAATCGCTGCACATTCTCGCTCTGTCGGTTGAAGACCTCGTCGGCAAGGTAGTCGAGGACATAACGGTTGGATCCCGCGAAGTCCCTGACAAAACGGTCGATGTCCTCCCGGCCTTCCATCGCGAGGGCTGCAAGCCGCAGGCCGGCAATCCATCCCTCGGTGCGGTCGTCAAGGGAAGCGATGTGGTCCTTCGAGAGACCGAGTCCGTTCTTCTCGTTGAAGAAAGACTCGGTTTCCCGCAGCGAAAAGCGAAGATCCTTTTCGTGCAGCTCGAGAACCTGATTCTGAGTACGGAGCAGGGGCAACTGGAGAGGAGGCTCCGTGCGCGAGGCCACGGCGACACGGATTCCGTCGGGAAGGTTCTTGATGAGATAGGAGATTTCGCGGTGTATGTCCGGATTTTCGATGGCGTTATAGTCGTCCAATACGATGAGCGCGCGAAACTTCGTCTGCGAGCCGGCCGTCGATGATGGCCATTGGGTCGAGAGCCAGGTGAGCAGGCTTTCCGCGGAGTTCGGTGCCGGCCCGGGGGGTTGGCTGGGCGAAGCACGCTGAAGTCCCGAGCCGATGGCTCGGGCCAGGGACGCATGGAGATATGAGAAGAAACGCTCGCGGTCGTTGTCGCCCTGATCGAGGGAGAGCCAGGCGGCTGGCAAGCCCTGATCCCTGACCCAGTCGCTGAGAATGGTTGTCTTGCCGAATCCCGGAGGCGTGGAAATGACAATGAGTTTCCTCGCCATGCCCTCGCGGAGCCGGGAAGTTAGGCGTTCACGGACTACGGTATTGCCATGCTGGGAGGGAACGACCAGCTTCATGTCGAGGATAGCGCCTATCATGCTCCCTCTCCCTTATGGTATTCCGCTGGATTCTCGGCCGATGCCGAATACACCCGCAGCAGTCTAGTCCCTGAAAGTTCTTCCGTCAACGATCTTCGTGCCGCGGATGCCTGCCGGAGGCATTGCCGCAGAGTCGGGTGGATGCCACCATACCCACGGTTCATACCAAAGGACAGTAGCACGCATCGGAGAGCGATCATACCCTGCATCATCGGGGTCTTGCCTGACTTTTGTTCTGCAAAGGGCACCGATGGCCGCGAGGGCTTTTCGCGGATGAATCACCAGGTAAAGCGGAGGTTGCGCGAATGAGCGACATGGCACAGAAACAAAAGGGGATCCCCTGGAGCCAGATCATGGTGTTCTCCATGTGGTTCGCGTCCTGGAATATACTTTGGGGTATCTATAACAATTACCTCCCGGTCCTCCTGCAGGCCGGTGGCGTCAACTATAATATCAAAGGAGCCTCCTCAGCCCTCGGCTTTGGCCTTGGCGCCTTCGCCGTAGGCATCGTGATGAGCGTCGACAATGTGGCCGGTTCCATCCTGAAGCTCATATTCGGGCCTCTGGCTGACCGCGCAAAAAGCAAGAAGAAAATACTCCTCATCTCAGGTTCCGTAGCTGCCATCGCCTACGCGCTCATCCCCTTCGGTTTCATGGGCATCACTCCCGAGACCTCTGGCAAGATAGATCTTCTGAACGGCTCATTCATCTTTACCCTCATAGCCCTCAGTGTAATGATCGCTGCCTGGGGCATTGCCGAACTCACCGAGTCGAGCCTGTTCCAGGTCATCCTGAGCTCTGAACAGCGGGCCAAGGCAGCCGCCTACCGTGTTTTCGTGGGAGGCTTTGGCATAGTCGTCACGCTTCTCCTTGGAAACATGCTCTACTCGGTGCACATGGGCCTGCCCTTCTGGATCGGCGCCTCGTTCTACGTTGTGACCCTCGTGCTCTATGCCCTCTTCATCAAGGAGCCGAAAAATACCCACTTCGAGACCAGGGGTGCTGACGGGAAGCTCGAGTCCATCGGAGCGCAGGTGCGCGATGCGATACAGAGCTTCAGCAGCGAGGCGAAAAAAGCCTTCTTCTTCATAGCCTTCAGCAAGTTCCTCCTCATCTTCGGAGTCATGGCCTTCCAGACCTATGGTTCCTCCTATATCGTAAATGTCCTTGGGATAAGCGAGGCGGCAGCGGGCAACTATACGATCATTTTCTTCGCGGGCTACATGATATCGGCCCTGCCAGCTGGCTACCTGGCCAACAAGGTCGGCCGCAAGAACTTGCTTCTCATAGCGCTGTTCATCTACGCACTGGTCGGAATCATCCAGTACCTCTCTGGCGCCCTGGCCACCCTCATTCCAGGCTTCTTCCTCCTCGGCCTTTCAACGGGCATTTCTGATGTCATCCCTGTGTGCATGGCTGCTGACACCGTACCCCACAAGAAATACATGGGCACTACGATGGGGGTCTACTTCTTCATAGCGTCCATGAGCGCGATCATCGCAGTGCCTCTCTTCGGCTGGATATTCGAGGCGACAAACAACAACTGGAACCTCATGTGGCTCGGTGTCGCGATTACCGGTGTCATAGGCCTCATCCTCATGGCGATGAAGCGGGGACAGATCGGCGAGATGAAGTCCAGCGTATAGGGTTGAGGCAGCTGCCTCATCCGAAATGGACGGGAGTCCCGCGCCAGGCGGCGGGACCTGGATCCTGGACAGGCCCGCGCAATCGCGCGGGCCTGTTGGTAGCTGCGTCCTCTGGCCTCTCATCGAACTCGGCAGGCTCAGGTATCATACCTGTTTTTCATACCTTGGTACGATTACTCTCTCGATCGAGAGGGTATAGCCTGATCGCTGTAATGGATCGTACCGGTAATGAATATTCCAAGGGGGAATCAAGGATGTCCAACGAGGCGATCATTTTTGACGCGGTTCGGACGCCGCGGGGAAGGGGCAGGAAGGACGGAGCCCTCAATGAGGTGCCGCCCATAGAGCTTCTGGCTACCCTGTTCAGGGCCTTGCGCGAGCGCAATAAACTCTCGACCGGCGAGGTCGATGACGTGATAGCCGGTTGTGTCATGCCGGTGGGTGACCAGGGTGCGGATATCGCGCGGAGCGCCCTCCTCTATGCAGGATGGGATCAGTCTGTCCCGGGATTCCAGATCAATCGTTTTTGTGCTTCGGGTCTGGAGGCGGTTACGCTTGCGGCGGAAAAGGTGCGGTCTGGATGGTCCGACCTCGTGGTGGGTGGTGGCGTCGAATCCATGTCGCGAGTCCCCATGATGTCTGATGGCGGCCCGTATGTCGGTCAACCTCTCGCGAACCTCGACATCAACCTGGTGCCGCAGGGAGTCGCCGCTGATCTCCTCGCCACCATCGAAGGCTTTAGCCGCGAGACCCTCGACGAATTCTCGATACGCTCCCAGCGGCTCGCAGGCAAGGCGCGGGATTCTGGATGGTTCACCTCTGTTGTGCCCGTCAAGGACCGCAACGGCATGATGATTCTCGAGAAGGATGAGGCTATCCGGCCCGATGTCGACATGGCAGCCTTGGCAAAACTGAAGGTTTCTTTCCAGCAGATGGCCGAGTTCGGTTTTGGAGCGGTCTGCCTCCAGAACTGGCCCGAGGTCGAGAAGATCCGCTACCTTCACACGCCGGGAAATTCCTCAGGCATCGTGGATGGCGCGGCGCTCGTTCTTGTCGGTTCGGCGGCAAAGGGGAAGAGCCTCGGATTGAAGGCGCGGGCCCGCGTGGTCTCGGCAGCTGTCGTCGGCGTCGAGCCGAGCCTCATGCTCCATGGTCCCGCTCCGGCATCCAGACAGGCGCTCAAAAAGGCCGGGATGCAGCTTTCTGACATAGACCTCATCGAATGCAACGAGGCCTTTGCAGCCGTGCCGCTTCGCTTCATGCGCGACATGGGCATCGATGACATGGACACTCTCAATGTGAACGGCGGGGCGATCGCGCTCGGGCATCCACTCGGGGCCACCGGTGCGATGCTGGTGGGCCAGGCTATCGACGAGCTCGAGCGGCGAGGCAAATCCACGGCGCTCATCACGCTCTGTGTCGGCCTGGGCATGGGTCAGGCCCTGATCATCGAACGCGTCTAGCGCAGCAGCGAGGAGGAACCACATGAGCGAAGAAATGAGATACGAGAAGGATGGCGAGGGTATCGTCACAATTATTATGGATATGCCCGGACGGAGCGTGAACGTCATAAACGTGGAATTCGGCGACGCCTTCGGCGAGATGGTGGATAGGGTAGCACTGGATACCGGCGTCAAGGGCGTCATCATCGCTTCAGCGAAAAAAACCTTCGTGGCTGGCGCCGAGCTGGACTTCCTGTACAAGATGGAAAAGCCCGAAGAGACTTTCGCCCTCGTGCAACTGATGAAGGCCCGCCAGAGGAAACTCGAGAAGCTCGGGATTCCTGTTGTCGCGGCCATCAACGGGACCGCGCTCGGTGGTGGTTGGGAGGTGGCCCTCGCTACCCATCACCGCGTGGCGATCGATGATCCGAGAATAAAGCTCGGCCTACCCGAAGTGACCCTCGGCCTCCTGCCCGGCGATGGCGGTGTGACAAGAATGACACGCATGCTGGGCCTCCAGGCGGCCTTTCCCTTCCTTACCGAGGGCAAGCAGATCAACCCGAAGGAGGCCAAGGAGATTGGCCTCGTCGATGAACTCGCCACGGATGCCGCGGATATGATGGCCAAGGCCCGAGCCTGGATCAAGGCGAATCCGAGCTCCTCCCAGAGCTGGGACCGGGATGATTTCCGGCTGCCCGGCGGCGCGCCTTCATCTCCCAAGGTGGCTCCTGCCCTCATGGTCGCTCCAGCCATGATCCGCAAGAAAACCCAGCGGAACTACCCGGCTCCGGAGTGCATTGCCGCTGCCATGGTCGAGGGAGCCGCCGTCGACTTCGATACGGCGCTCAGGATAGAGTCCCGCTACTTCTCGACAATCGCCACGGGCAAGGTGGCCAAGAACATGATGAGCGCCTTCTGGTTCCAGCTCAATGCCATCAAGGCGGGCGGTTCGCGACCCATCGGAATTGCTCCTACCGAGACGAAAAAAATCGGCGTGCTTGGTGCTGGCCTCATGGGCCATGGCATTGCCTATGTGACTGCCGTCTCTGGAATCGAAGTAGTGCTGAAGGACATGACACAAGAGAAGGCCGATGCAGGAAAGGCCGCCATCGCCGAACTCGTTGGGAAACGCGTGACCCAGGGTAAAATGGCCAGGGCCGATGCCGATGCGATACTCGAGCGCATCACAGCTACCGGAGAGGCTAAAGATCTCGCTGGCTGCGACCTTGTCGTAGAGGCTGTTTTCGAGGACCGCGACCTCAAGGCCAAGGTCACCAAGGAAGCCGAGGCCGCGATGGACCAGTCGGGTGTCTTTGCCTCGAATACCTCGACGCTTCCGATCACCGGTCTCGCCCTGGCCTCGTCCCGACCCGAGAAATTCATAGGACTGCATTTCTTTTCGCCGGTCCACCGCATGGATCTCGTCGAGATCATCGTCGGCAAGAAGACCGACGAGGCGACGCTTGCGAAGGCCTTCGATTTCGTCATGAAGATAGGGAAGACGCCCATCGTGGTGAATGACAGCCGCGGCTTCTACACCTCGCGGGTATTCGGGACCTACGTGCTCGAGGGACTCGCCCTCCTTTCAGAGGGCCAGAATGCGCAGGCGGTGGAATCGGCAGGGCTCAAGGCCGGCATGCCCATGGGACCGCTCGAAGTCGGAGACATGGTGGGCATCTCCCTCATGCACCACATAACTGAACAGACCGTCAAGGACATGGAAGCCCTCGGCCAGAAGTACGACCTGGGCCCGGGAGAACTCCTCGCCGGGCGCATGGTCAAGGAGAAGGGGCGCAATGGAAAGAGTGCCGGAGCCGGTTTTTACGACTATCCCAAAGAGGGCGGCAAGAGCCTCTGGCCAGAGACTTACAAGCTCTTCCCCCCCGCCGAGGTGAAAATTCCCCAGTCCGAAATGATCGACCGGCTCCTTTTCCTCCAGGCTCTCGAGACAGTGCGATGCCGCGACGAGGGTGTGATCAAGGCGGTAGCCGATGCCAACCTGGGATCGATCCTCGGCTGGGGGTTCGCGCCCTGGGCGGGCGGCACGCTTCAATACATCAACAGCTACGGCCTGAAGGCCTTTGTCGCCCGAAGCAAGGAACTAGCCGCAAAATACGGCCCCCGCTTCGATCCACCGGCCAGCCTTGTCACGATGGCCGAGACCGGAAAGGAATTCCATTGATTATAAGTTTAGCCTTGCGCGACGCAGCGCTGCGCTTCCCATGGGCTGAAGAGGGCGCAAAAACCCATGCGTAGGAGCTCCTCGCGGGACCTGTAGCGAAACCGAACACGGAGGCATCGATGTCAGGGAACTATTTCAGCGCTCTCAAGAATACAACTGCGACTCGATTCTGGATCAACAATCCCACAGGGGCCGAGATCGAGGCGGCCTTAGCGCAGGGGGCAGTCGGATGCACGACAAACCCCGCCTATTGTTCGCGCCTTGCAACGGAAGAGCCTGAGTATCTCCGCAGCCTAATCGACCTGGCGATTGACGAGGAAAAGGACACAGAAGAGGCAGCCATAGGGGTCTACAAGCGGGCGGCGAAACGCATCATGGACAGTTTCTCAGGCTTGTGGAAGGAATCAGGCGGCAGTGCCGGCTTTGTTACCATCCAGGACGATCCGCGCCGGGACGAAGACAAGGAACGCATTGTTCGCGAATCGCTGGCCAATCGCTCCCTTGGGCCGAATTACATGACAAAGATCCCTGTGATCCCTGGTGCGATGGATGCCATCGATGCCTGCGTCGAAGCGGACATTCCAATCTGTGCAACCGAGATATTCGCCTTGTCGCAGGCGGAAAGGATATGCCAGGTATACAGGGATGCTTCGCGTCGATCGGAGAAGAATCCTCCTATTTATATCACGCACATCTCTGGCATATTCGACGAGTATCTGGGCAAATACGCCCTCCGCAACGCCATCCAGATCGACGAGAGCGTCCTGCGGATGGCTGGGCTCGCCATCGCGCGCCGCGAATACGAGCTCATTGTCAGGATGGGCATTCCGACAGCTCATCTGATGGGCGGTGGCGCCCGCGGGACCTACCACTTTACCGGGCTTGTCGGCGGGCAAGCCCACGTGACCATCAATTGGAGCACGGCGCAAGAGATCATGGATTCTGGAACGCTGCCCGAGTCCGCGATCGGGATGGTGACACCCTCACGTGTCATCGACGAGCTCAGGGAGAAATTCCCTGACTTTCGCAGGGCCTACGATGAGGGAGCCTTGCCGGAAAAGGACTTCGCGGGCTTCGGGCCTGTCCAGCTTTTCCGCAACATGTTCTTGAAGGGCTGGTATCTCCTTCTCGCGGAGGTATCGTCACGCAAGGCAGCGAGGGCCAGTTGAAGTCAGTGCGAAGGGATTCGGCGCGAAGGAATTCGCGTGAAAGAGCCTGCAGGGCAGTACCGGGCGAGAAGGAATTCAGGAAGAGGGGCATTGGATGAATATCAAGGAAGAGACAGCGAAGGCAGTCCTGGAGAGCTATTCCGCGAGAACGCCACAATCGAAGGCCATGGCGGAGGTCGCCGAAAGGTACATACCCTCGGGCGATACGAGGGCCATCAGCTGGTTTGCCCCCTATCCTACCTTCGGCGAGGTCGGACGAGGCTTTGAGCTCGTCGATTACGATGGCAATGTCTATATCGACCTCATGAACCTGATGACAGCCGCCATCCATGGGCACGCCCATCCAGCGATTGTCGCGGCCCAGATGGAGCAGATTGGCAAGGGTGTATCCCATGGCATCCCCGCTGAATCGCAGTACAAGCTTGCAAAGATCCTTGTCGATCGCGTCGCTTCGGTGGAGAAGGTCCGCTTCATGAATACAGGCAGCGAGGCCTGCCTTTTCGCGATGCGCGCAGCACGTGCATTCACCGGGCGCGACATCATCCTGAAGATGGACGGGGGCTATCACGGATGCAGTGATTACGCCCAGACCAACGAACATGCGGACGTCATGCACCAGAATCCGCCCCAGCTCTTCATTGCCAACAAGGGAGTCCCCGACCTGATCCTGAAAAACATGCGGGTTGTCGACTATGGAGATCTAGAGGCAGCGAGACGCGTGATGGATGCCGAGGGTGACAAGATAGCCGCCATCATGCTTGAGCCGATGCTCGGTGCAGGTGGGGGCATCAATCCGCCTGACAGCTACCTTGCAGGACTGCGGGAACTCTGTGACAAGCACGGTGCCCTCCTCATCTTCGACGAGGTCATCAGTTTCAGGCTTTCGCTCGGTGGCAGGCAGGGACTTGCCCGGGTCAAGCCCGATCTGACGACCTTCGGAAAAATCATCGGGGGCGGTATTGGTATAGGCGCCCTGGGTGGACGCTCCGACATCATGAGGCTCTTCGACCCCCGGATCGCGGGGGGGATCAATCATTCCGGGACCTTTACCGGCAATGCGCTCGCGATGGTCAGCGGCATCGCAAGCCTTGAAAACATCACCCAAGGAGCTCTCGATCGCATGGATGCCCAGGCATCGACGCTGGTCGCAGTGGTCGGGAAGAAAATAAAGGGACTCGGCATCAACGCTGCGGCAAAGGGTGTCGGTTCCATGATGGTCATCTACCCGACCCGCAGGGAGATCGCGAACTCGCGCGATGCCCTATTGGCAATGCTGAAGAATAAGCAATTCATGCAAATGCTCCATCTGGAGTTGCTCAACCGGGGGGTGGTCTGCCTGTCGCGAGGACTCTTCGCCCTCTCGACGCCCATGACTGACGCAGTGATCGAAGAGGCTGGCAAGAGGATTTGCGCAGCCCTCGAAACCGTCGCAGCCCTGTGCGAAGAATTCTGAGAAAGGGAGGAACGCATGCCCAGGAAAGAGAAACTCATTGTCTGCGCGGCCTTGTCTGGTGGAGCTACGATGAAGGCTCAGAATCAGGCCGTGCCCTACACGCACGCAGAGTTTGCCGACGAGGCGGAACGCTGCTACGCCGAGGGCGTCAGCATTGTCCACATCCACGCCAAGGATCCCTCGAGCGGTTATGGGATAATCGACCTCGAAGCCAATCGCGCCGTATATGAAGCCATCAAGAGCCGATGTCCTGAGCTGATCGTCAATATCTCCACGGCCTCGTTTTTTGACGACAAGGAAACGCGCATACTGCCGGTTACGGAAATCAGGCCGGACATGTGCTCATTCAATACCAATAGCATGAATTTCGGCATGGTGAGCTACAAGACAGGAGAGATCAAGCTCGAGGTGATCTACAGGAATCCCTTCATAGACCAGATATTCTATGCGAAGAAGATCAAGTCAGTCGGTACCAAACCGGAGTTCGAGATCTTCGATCCCAGCGGCCTCAACAATATCACAGGCATCCTGGACAAGCAGGAAGGTCTCTTCGACCATCCCATGCACTTCCAGTTCGTCTATGGTGTGGCTGGCGGCATGACCTGGAATCTCGGTCTGCATCTCGCCCTGGTCAGCCAGCTCCCTCAGGGCTCGACCTGGAGCGTCTGTGGCGTATCCGGAGTGAACCAGATTCCTGCGGCTTTCCAGGCCGTCATTTCAGGCGGGCACGTCCGCGTCGGACTCGAGGACAACATCTATCTTCCCGATGGAAATCTGGCCAAGGGAAGCTGGGAACAGGTAAAATGGGTCAAGGAACTGGCCTGGATCGCCGGCCGCCCGATCGCAACCTGCGCTGATGCCAGGGAGATGCTCAGCCTTCCTGGGAGGTCCTGATGCGCTTTGCCCCGAATACCCTGAATCTCTTCAAGCAGCTTGACCCGCTCTATCAGCTGCAGGCGATCAAGAAGTGCGGATTCGATTATGTGGAATTCCTTTTTCCCTATATCGTGTCCGCGAGCAAGGCGAAAAATCTCCTCGACGCCTTCGATATGAGGGTAAGCATCATCGATGTGCTGCCGGGGAACATCCAGAAGCTCGACCTCAGCGCGGCCATCGATCCCGGCCGCGTGCAGGAATACCGGAAGTACGCGCAGTTAGCCCTTCAGTATTCGTCCGAACTCAAGGTCCGCTTCGTGAACTGCCTGTCTGGAATCATGGGGCAGGTGAAAGACGCTTCGCGCGAGCAGATGATCGACCTCTACAAGGAAAACCTGGCTTATACCTGCGACCTTTTCAAGGATACCGACAAGACCATCCTAATTGAGCCGGTTTCAGGTTTTCAGTTCCCCGGCTATCTCACCGACAATCTCCACGAAGCTGTCGG
>CAIJMU010000094.1 GCA_903821875.1 uncultured Spirochaetota bacterium | reverse complement strand
GCTGAAAAGAGCTGCGCCTGTCTTTTCAGCTTCTTGTCCATGTCATTCTTGTAGAGCGCGATGTCGATCGTGGTGAGGAGTTCACGCTCCTTGAAGGGCTTGAGGATGTAGCCGAAGGGCTCCGCTTCCTTGGCCTGCTCGATGTAGCTGGGGTCTGAATAGGCTGTCAGGAAGATGACCGGTGTGCCGTGAAGCTTGTGGATACGCTTGGCTGTCTCGATGCCGTTCATCGGTCCGGGAATCTCGATGTCCATGAGGATGAGGTCGGGAGGGTTGGCCTTGACTGCAGCCATCGCCTCGGGGCCCTCGCTGGCCAGACCGATGACAGTGTACCCATAGCGCTCGAGGCGCTTCTGGATATCGAGGGCAATAACCTTTTCGTCCTCGACGATCAGTATCTTCTCGTGGTTCATGGGTATGGATTCAGTATAGCTGGATGTCGGGGGAGTGCAAAGGAGGTCCCACTCCGATGGCTCCCGCCCAGCGCTCCAGCTCTTCCAGGCCAAAGTCCGCGTCGAGCTCATCGGTAACGCCGCTCCTGAGCCAGACCAGGGCGCTCCGGGTCTCGCGGTCCGGATAGAGGGCCCGAGCTGCCCTCCGGTACAAGGCGAGCTGGACCTCGTATTCCGCAGGCCGGCGTTCAGCACCGCTCTTCCAGTCGAGGATGAGGAGGCCTGTGGCGTCAATGGCGATGAGGTCGATCCGCGCCCGGACGACATGCGTGCCGACGGCCACAAGGACATCCTTTTCCATGAGCAGCTGCCCGGCGGCGGCGACCCGCTGCCCGGTCGGACTGGCCATGAAGTCCTGTGCAAAGCGCCAGGCTTCGGCCAGGAGGACGGAAGTTGCGGTTTCTGGCAGGGCCAGGAGGGCGGGATGCTCCGGATCCAAACCCGTTTTTTTCAGGCAGGCCTCCATGACAGCGTGACAGAGGTCGCCGAAGCGGGCTTCCGTGACGGCGTTTCCCGCTGTGGCCATCGTGTCGATGGCGGAGGCGGGGAGCGCTTCGCCTGGTAGCTCGCGGCGGGGGTCCTGGGCCCAGGCTGCCTCTCCTATGGCTGTAGCTGCCACGAGGCGGGAGGCAAAGCTGCAGTCGAGGGGCGCTGCTGCGAGGTAGGCCGGGGCAAAGCCGGCCAGGTCCCGGGGCCTGTGCATGCCCCTGAGCCTTCGATACTCAGTCTCGCCGAGGGGGGGGAGGATCCTTACCCTGAGGGCCTCAGGCTTGCTTTCGATGATTCCCTTGGCTCCAGCATTTTCTGGCCCCGCCACGAGTCCCCCCTGGGACAGGGTGACCCCGGCCAGGGACAAGAAGGATTTTTGGGAGAGTGCCTTTGCCGGCTCGAGCGCTGCGAGGATGAGGTGACTTTCAGCCCTCGTGCAGGCAACGTAGAACAGGCGCTTGATCTCCGCCAGCTCGCGGTCGTTTTCTTCCTGCCTGGCGCGCTCGAAAAAGGGGTTGCGGGTCTTTGCCTTCGGATTGGTCCAGTCCCTGAGGTTGAGGGTGATGCCTGCTTCCTCGGAGAGGTACCAGGGCTTGTCGTTCTTCAAGGGGTTCCCACCGGACTCAGCCCAGGGAAGGACGACGACGGGAAATTCCAGGCCCTTGCTCTTGTGCACGGTCATGAGGTGGATGCCGCCCCTGGATTCTCGGGGGACAGTCACCTCATCCTCGACCTTGTCGGTACCGCCCAGGAGGGGACCGACGCGGTTCAGGAAGCCACTGAGGTTCTCGCCTGCGGCATCGGACTGGATGGCGAGGTAATGGAGATAGTCAAAGTGCTCGAGGAAGGGATGGGCTCCCGGATCGCGAAGGATGGAGATGCGCTGGCCAGCCTCGAACCAGATCCACTGGACGATACGCGCCAGGGGCTCGCGGTCTATGCGCCTGCGGAGTTCCGAGAGGAGTTCGAGCCCGGCGCAGAGCCGCAGCGAGTCCTGGGGCTCGAGTGGAAGGCCCCTGAGCGACTCATCGGCGGGAAGCTGCGCTGCCAGCGTTTGCACAAAGCCCTCGCCTGAAAGGCCAACAAAGGGCGAGCGGAGCCAGGCGGCAAGGGCGGCGCGGTCGGAAGGGAAGGCTGCGAGCCTGAGGAGGGACAACAGGTCATTGGCCGGGGCTTCGAGAAAGAGGCCGTGGATTGCCTCTGCCGAATAGGGGATATCCAGGAGGCGCAGGAAGCGTTCGATGAGGTACTGCTTTGAGCTTGAGCGGAAGAGGATGGCGATGTCGTCATAGGTGGCCGGCCGCGTGCTGCCGTCCTTCACCGGGAGGGGAAGGCTGCCGCCTTCCACGAGGGACTGGAGGTGGCGTACGATTCCGGCAGCCAGGGCCTCGTCAGTGCTCCTGAAGCTGGTCTCTTCTCCAGCGGCTGCTGCCCTGGCTGGGGCTGCCCCGCTTGGGGCTGCCGGCTTCCGCGGCTTCAAGAGGAGGGTGACGCTCGCCTCGAAGCCCGGGTTGCCCTCCTTGGGGAGGGCCTCCTCGAAGCGGGCCTCGTAATCCTGGCTGCCCTCAGCCGGGAATACCCGCGCGAAGACCGTATTGAAAAAATCGATGAGGCCGGGTTCCGAGCGGTAGTTCCTCCTGAGTCGGGGCCAGGCGGGAAGGCTGCCGGACTCTCCGGCAGCAGCCGCGTGGGCAGATGCGAGCTCGCGGCCGAGGCGGTTGAAAACCGAGACGTCGGCGCCTCGGAAGCGGTAGATGGATTGCTTGTCGTCGCCGACAAAGAAGAGCTTGTCCGGCGCCAGTTCTGAAGCCCCGGGCACGCCCAGATCCTGGCGCTCGCTTTGCTCGGCGAGGAGGAATACGAGTTCCTTCTGGAGCTCGTCGTCGTCCTGGAACTCGTCTACCATGATGTAGCGGTAGCGTGACTTCCAGTAGGAACGGAGCTCCGGCGCCTTCGCAAGGAGGTCGACAGCGGCCTCCGCCACATCACGGAAGCTCAGGATGCCAGAATGCCGCTTGGCGGCGATGAGCTCGTCCACAAAGTCTGCCAAAAGGAGGATGGCCGCATCCTCGAGGGGTCGAAGCCTCGCCGCCTCGGCCGCGAGGTCGATGGCCACGGCAGCCTCCCTGATGAGCCTGGCGGCATCCTTGAAGGCCTCTGCTCCTTCGCCGTTGCCAACAGTGAGCCTGAGGGACTTCGCCTCTGCTACCATCGCCGCAGCCTCGGGCATGCGGGCGAGGGCTGCCCTGTCGGCAGCCCGGGCCGCGGCTACGCCGGCCTTCCCCGTGGCCGGGCCGAGGAGGCCTTCGGGATCGGCCGGAAAAGCCCTCACAATGCTGATGATCATGGTGGCTGTCGTCCCGGTCGGGGCCCTGAGGGCGAGGATGAGGCTGCGCTGCGATCCGAGCTCGGCGAGCTTCGTCCGGGCCAGATCGACCAGGGCCCGGCAGGCCCGCTCGGGAATCATCCGGAGGTCGAGCCCGGGCCGTGTCACCGGGACTGCGTAGAGGTGGGCCAGCTCCGCGAAGAGCGCGCGCCAGACCGTGACAAAACCGGACTGGGAAAAGAGGGCTGCCAGGGCGGGATCCTCACGGTGACGGAGGAGGAAGCGCAGGGCCTCGCTTTCGGCGAGCTCCCGGGCTGCATCCTCGTCGACCCTGAAATTCGGGGGGTAGCCATAGCGCTGGGCAGAGCTCCGGAGGATGCCGCCGCAGAATGAATCAATTGTCGAGATCGTCGCTTCCGGAAAACGGGCAAGGGCGGCCTTTGCAGCCTCCGAATCGGAGGCTGACAGCTCCTTCCAGACGCGGGATCGCATCTGGGCTGCTGCCTTCCGCGTGAAGGTGAGGCAGAGGATGGAGCGGAGCTCGGCTTTCGAGGAGAAGAGGAGGTCGAGGTAGCGCGCCGCGAGGACCGTAGTCTTGCCCGAGCCTGCGCCAGCTGAGACGGTGGCGTTGGCCCGGAGGCGTACCGCTGCGCTCTGGTCGGGGTCGAGTCGGTCGAAGATTCCAGCCATGCTGCTCACATCCTCGCTGCCGTCAGCCGGCCGAAAAGTGGCTGCGGCAGACAGCCTTGAAGCCGCAGTTCTTGCATGCAAGGGATCCAGGCGCTGCCCAGGCGAAGTGTCCCTTCCGGAGCCCTGCGGCAGTTTCTGCGAGAGCCCTGTCGAAGGCAGCGCACTCTATCTCATAGCCGTCCACAGGGCGGAGCCCCCCCTGGCCGACAACCCGGAGCTCCGTGGCTCCCTCGATAGACCAGTAGGAAGCCCGTGTCACCCTTCTGTCCTCCGCTGCAGCGAGGCGGATATAGGCCGCCATCTGTGATTTCGGGAGTTCCCCGGCGGGGACAGACACTTCCGTCCCCGACTCGTCCGAATCCTCGGCCTCCGCAGATGACTGTCCCTCTGTGGAAGCCTGGCCCTCAGCCGTCGAGGCGACAAGGAGTTCCTTCTTTTTCGGCAGGTTTTTCTTTTTGTAATCGACGAGGGCATATTCCTGCCCCCGACGGCCAAGCCTGTCGAGTCTGCCCTCCAGGACCGCATCCAGGTGGGGCAGATCCAGGGACAGGGCCAGCTCGAGGCTGCCGATTTCCCAGAGCGGATCGTCGAGGAGGTCCTTCACGAGGAGTTTGAGCCTGCTCGCGAGCAGGGGAGCCCAGGCCGAGAACATGGGCTCGAGGAAGGCTCCATGCTTCTGTACGAACTCAGGCAAGACGGCGAGGGGCGCCTCTTCGGCCAATGACGCGTAGGCAGTCGCCTTCTCTGGATCGATGGGGCCGAATTCCCGCATTTTCCCTGAAAGCCATTCGATAGCCTTGTGGGCCATGGTTCCAGCCAGGCGGTCATCGAAGAATTCCAGGCCAAGCGTTGTTTCCTGGATCCTGAGTCCGCCGCTGAGGAGCCAGTGGAAGGGACAGTCACGGTAGCCGTCCACGGTCGTGGATGAAAGCCTCAGCTTCCCCGCCTCGTTGCTCACGCTGTTCAGGATGAGCTGGCGCGAAATCCCCGTGAGGTCCTCGAAGCCATCCGCCGGTCGTTGGTCTATGGAGAGGGCGCGCTGAAACCCGGCACTCTGGGCCCAAAGAAGACGGCTCGGCATCAGTGGGCTCAAACCTGTCTTCCATGCCCTGGCCTCGCCAGCGAGGGGGCTAGGGGCTTCGGGTGGCGCCTCGGCCAGGAGCGCGTCGGGAGCAGCTCCGAAGGCGAAGAAGGGATGGGCAGCGCTCCAGCCAGAAAGATCGCTTTCGGCGTGGCAGGGGATCACGGTCTGGCCTGAATGGAGGTAGGCCGCGAGGAAATCGCCGGTGGCGTCCTGGGCCCCCGCCCCGATCCCTTCGCGGAGATCGTCCCGCAGGAAGGGCCAGCTTCCGTAGCGCACCTCCACCGCTTCCTGACCGCAGCCCAGAAGGAAGTGGTATGTGAAGGGGAGGAGGGCTGACACCCGCCAGGGATAGACGGGTACGAAGCCGCCCCGAACCTGAGGGACATAGGTTTCGGAGTCGAGGGTCGCGCAGAAGAGGCCAAAGGGGGAGGGGAGGCGGACTCCGTCGGCGTAGCTGGCCTCGGCAGTCGCCAGGGCGTCGAGTTCAGCCATGGCACGCTCGACAACGCGGCGTTCGGATTCGCTCCAGGCAGAATCGACGAGGAACTGCGAACGGAAGGCGGTTATGGCCTTGCTCAGGGCAGCGAAACCCGGAGCTCCCACGACGTCACCGAGGGCCTTCCTGAGTTGACGGTAATAGGATTCAAGGAGGGGGACAGACTCGCAGCGATCGAAGGTTTCGAGCCATATGTCGACCATCCTCCCCTCCCGCGTATACGAGGCAAAGGCCTGGTACTTTTCGCCGAAGCGGACAAGGCCCTCGGCGCGTGCGGGCTCCCTCCAGGTGAGGAAGGAGTCACGTATGAGGGCCTCCATGGCGGGGAGGCTGAAGCCCGTGGACACGGCAGCTCCGATCTCGCTGAGAAGTCGCCCATAGGGGGAGTCCGACAGGGCCCGTCCCCGCCTGATGACGATGGGCACAGCTGCGTCCCGGGCGGCAGCCTCGATCCAGGGCCGGGCCTCGTCGAGATTGGCTACTGTAATGCCGATGTCCTCGGGGGCGGTTCCCGCATCGAGGAGAGCTCCCACGCGGAGAAAGACCGAGTGGAGCTCTTCCCAGACATTCCTGAATTCAAGGGGGCGTACTCCGGTGGTGGGGGCAGGAGGAAGCCGGAGGAGGGAAACTTTGGGCGAGCCTGCCAGGCAGGCTGCATAGGCCTCAAAGTCTTCGATGAGCTCCGGGGCGATGATGAGGTGTCTGTCCCCGAGGCTGGGGGTCAGACCCCCTTCCCAGCCAGGCTCGAAGAGCTGCTTCCGGTCCAGGAAACCGCTGTAGTCCCCGTGGAGCAGGAGGAGATCCGAGACCGTCGGGTCGGGAGGCGAGCGCTTGGACAGGGGGCTCGCGAGAAGGGCTTCCCTGATCGCAGCAAGGGAGGGAGGCATGGAGGCGAGGAAGGGCACAAAGGCAGGTGAGAGTTCTCCCCTTCCGAGGAGGGCTTCGTAGCCTCCGCTGCCTCTCCGAGCTGCCAGAAGCCCTGCCGCCCAGATAGTACGCGTCACCCGGTTGGCAGGCTTTTCCACCCGATGCGTGGAAAGCTCAGCCTCCTTGAAGCGGTCCCAGCCTATGAAACGGTCAGGATCGAGGGCTGCCGCTCCCGAACGCCTGAGGCATTCGACCGCCCAGGCATCCGCAGCCAGCTGGCTCGGAAAGACGAATACCGTTCCGCCCTCAGCCAGAGCTCCCTGGAGCAGCTCGAATATCGCCCCCGACACTCAGCCGCCCGGAGCCGGTTTCTTGCTGCCTGGGGCCCCGTTTTTTTTGCCTGCTGCTTTTTTCGCAGGTGGGACCTTCGACGCTGGCGCGGCGCCCTTCTGGCTGCTCCGGGCCTTCTTGGCCGGGGCATTCGGAGCGACTGGAAGCTTTTTCGCAGGCTTCGGTGCGGGCTTTTTTCCGGGAGAGGCAATCTTCGCGCTGCGCTTCGGCCCCTCATCCTCGGCGGCGGGGGGCAGGGCTTTGACGAATTCGCTCACCTTGTAACCTGAGTCCGCCTCGAAGCTGCGGAGTAAGGCGAGTTCTTCTGCTACCAGTGAGACTGAGAGGCCGGTGGAGTCCTGGCCCCTGGCATAGGCAGCGAGGGCAGCAAAGGAGAGGAACTCGTCGAAAGCCTCCCTGTTGAACCAGGCTGTGCCGTCCCAGACATTGACGGAAAGGACGTTCCGGATCTCCTCGGCGGTCTCGAGTTTCGAAAAGAGGGTCTGAAGGCTATGAGAGGAGGGTGAACCCGACTGTGCGCCTGTGGCGAGCGGACTGCCAGACAGGACCATGGCCAGCCAGGTGCCCCGCCAGGCCTGGTGCCCCGGGACGCCTGCACCACGCTCGGCCTCGCGGAGTTTTCGCTCAAGGGCGAGGCGTTCTGCGAGCCGCCGCGCACGGGCGGCCAGGTCCTGTGGTCCCCTCGTGCCCTCCCTGACAAGTTCAGACAGTGAGTCGAGCACCAGGAAGGAGAGGGCCGATTCAGGCCCTCCCTCGCGGTCAAGCCAATCCGAAAGGACCCTGGCGTCTTTGCCCCCGTCGTCGGAGAGGGCGACAAGGCGGTCCAGTCCGAAGAGGAAGCGGTCGAGTGCGGCTTTCGCCGCCTTTTCGTCGGCCTTCTTCGCCTTGGCGCTGCCGGCCTGTGGTCCGTCGGGCCCGATGCCCTCCTCGGCCGACTCCTCGCGGAGGAGGGTCCGCAGGGCGCCAAAGAACTCCAGGGCAGCCTCCATGCAGCCCTCCGGCGGGGCGAAGGCTGCCCCGGCCCCGACCTTCATGATTGTTCCATTTCCGCCGCCGGCTGTCTGCGCGCCGCCGTCCTTTTGCGGGCCGGCGGCCGTCCGAGAGAGCCGCTGCTTCGCCGTAGTGATGAACTCGATGCTGAGGAAGCGCGCCAGGATGGCATAGAGTTCCTTTCGCGCAAGGTCCTCGGTCGCCTCCGAAAGGTCGATCACTCCGCGGCCGCCGAGTTCGTCGTGGAGGAGGGTCATGAGTCCGCGTGCGTCGTCCGCTACTTCGAAGATGTCGAGGAAGACCTGGCACTGGTAGCCGTCGAGGATGACCTTCAGGCCCTCGTCGATTACCTCACGGGAGCGGCGGAGGAACCAGAGGCCGCTGCGCTGCTCACGCATGGCCAGGTAGTGTCCGCGCTCGCGGTGGAGGCCGAGGGCTTCGCCGAGGTTCCTCCGTTCCAGGCGCTTGGAGCCGTCGGGGTTCTTTACCGCGAAGGGCGCCGATTCCCGCACGCGTCCCTCCGCCCGGGCGAAGGAATTGTTGCAGGCAACCAAGGCTGCCTCGCTGCCACAGCGGTTGCTGTAGACGAAGGCGTTCTCGTTGACGCCACCCTCCAGGCCCAAAAGGTCGAAGAGGAGGAAGTCGTTGACGCCCGAGAAGATGTGCCTGCGCTTGAGCAGGGGGAAGATCTCCCTCTCGTGGCGTCCAAGGAGGACCTGGTCAGGACTTTCATCCTTGTAGGCCCGGCGGTATTCCATGCCGTATTTCTCGGTCAGCCCCTCGAGCTGGCCGTGGCCGAACATCGGCAGGCCCGGCATCGTGGCCATCAGCGTGCAGATCCCGAAATACTTGTCCCCGTCGCCGAACTGGGCGATGGCCGTCTCCT
>CAIJMU010000093.1 GCA_903821875.1 uncultured Spirochaetota bacterium | reverse complement strand
TGGAAGGCGCCTTTGGGTGTATTTGTTACGGCATTGGTGGCGGTTTACATCAGGGCTGGTTGGTCATTGGGGGCTGCCGCCCCTTGCCCCTGCGTTGCTGGAAGGCGCCTTTGGGTGTATTTGTTACGGCATTGGTGGCGGTTTACACCAGGGCTGGTTGGTCGATTGGGGGCTGCCGCCCCTTGCCCCTGCGTTGCTGAAAGGCGGCTTTGGGTGTATTTGTTACGGCATTGGTGGCGGTTTACACCAGGGCTGGTTGGTCGATGGGGGCTGCGGCCCCTTGCCCCTGCTGTGAACAAGGCCTCTCAGGCAAGGCGTATAGACGCTGTCGCTAAGACCGGGAACCTGTGGCCGGCGAGGCCGAGACGGGTTCGATGGAGCTTCATCGTTTTGCCGTTCAAGGTCAGCGCTTCTGTTCCTTGCTGGACAGGCATGATAATCCTCATAGTTATTCCAGTCTGCCAGGCTTGAATGATGTCAAGGGTGGCTTCCACGGTTTTGCCGCTCTGGAATGCGGTGAGTCTTGCCTCACCGCGGGCGCCTTGCGCCCAGGTATCGGTGGCGCCATCGTCCCAGCGATAGCGGGACTCGGTAGATTCGCCATCAGCCAGTATCAGGAGGAAATCGACCGTTGCCAGGTCGAGGGTTGAGGCGCGGAGGGAGGGCTTGCCGGCCAGAGGAAGTATGGCGGGAGAGGCGAGCCAAATGGGGGTGTTCCCCCAGCCTTGGCGGGCGATGATCTTCTGCCTGCCCGGGAGTGTCGTGGAGGAGGAGGGATCGAACCAATTGCCCTGGGGAAGCCAGGCTTCTCGAGACTTGCCCTGGACGGCGAGGATGGGGGCCTGGAGGATGGCGGGGCCGACCAGGAATTCGTCGGCGATGAGGGCGCATTCGGGCGAGGGATCGGCCAGCCACAGGGGGCGCAGGACCGGGTCTCCCCTCTCGGATTGGTCGATGAAGAGGTTGTAGAGATAGGGTAGAAGTAGGTAGCGGCTTTTGATCATGCCTGCTACGACGCGTTCAGTGCGGGCGCCCCGAGTCCAGGGTTCCTGGTCCCTGGCGCCGGCGATGCAGTGGTTGCGGAAGAAGGGAAACAGGAATCCGGCCTTGTACCAGGCGCGCATGAGGTCTGCGCTGGCGTCGCCGCCGAAACCGGGGATGTCGGTGCCGTTCCAGGGGACTCCGGAGATGGACATAGTTAGTGACACTGGTATCGAGGCGCGGAGGTGGGCCTCGTTGGAGACATTGTCGCCGGTCCAGACGGCTGCATGCCGGGAGATGCCGAGGCTTCCCGACCGGGATACCACAAAGGGCCTCAGTCCGGGGCGTGCCCTTTTCAGGCCCTCGCGCGTTGCCTCGGCCATGCCGAGGGCATAGTCGTTGTGGTAAGCCTCGTGGGGAAGGGTGCCGCCGGCGAAGAGCATGTCGTCGAGGGGGGCCGAGCCCGTCGAGGGGTCGTTCATGTCGATCCAATAGCCGTCGAAACCGAGCTTCGTGAAGCGTTCGACCTCCTGGGCCCAGAACTCGCGTCCCTCTGGCAGCGCGAAGTCGGGGAAGACGGCGTATCCGGGCCAGACGAAACCCGTGTAGTCAATACCTTCCGGGGTTTTGCAGAGGACCTGTCTTTTGATGGCCTCGCGATAGACACTGAACTCCGGATCGCGCCTGATCCCCGGATCGAGGATGGGCACGACATTGAAGCCGCGCGCTTTGAGGTCGGCTAACCTCTGTTCTGCGTTTCCGAAGCGTGTCGGGTCCGTGGTGAAGACGCGGAATCCATCCATGGAGTCGATGTCGAGCCAGAGGCCGTCGTTGGGGATGGCGCGAGCCTCGTACTCGCTGGCGATGGCGTCGAGCTGGTCGAAGCTCCGATAGCCCCAGCGGCATTGCTGGTGCCCGAGGGCCCAGAGCGGGGGCAGGGGTGGGCGGCCGACGAGGGTGCTGAGGCGACGGACAAGGACTGCGGGGTCGCGGCCTGCGAGGATCCAGACAGCGGGGGCGCCTCCCCGCGCGCCGAGGGAGAATTCCTGGCGGAAGGGCATGGCGCCTTCTCCGGCCCCGGCACTGAAGATGCCTTCGACAGCTCCGGTGTTCATGAAGGGCGCGATAGGCGATTCGATGACGAGGACGAGCCAGCGGTCGGCCTTCCTGATCCAGAGCACGGGAAGTGAAACGTAGAGGGGATCGGCGCGGTACTCGTTGACTGCGGGAAAGTCGAAATCGGCCCAGAGGTCGGTGTTCCAGAACCTCGTCCTCCTCCCCGAGACCTCCATGCCGAAGGACTTTTCTCCCATGCCATAGCGCGTGGCTTGGGGGTCATGCGCGAAGGCAAGGAGCCACTTGGTGCCACAGACGCCTAATCCCCTGCCCATGGAAGCTGCGAGGAGTTCGACTCCGTCGAGTTCGAGGCGGGGAGCTCCGCCTTCGCCGATGGAACATCCCGCCGATGAAGCCTCGTCCCCGAAGGAGCTGGCTTCGAAGCTCGTGTGGCATCCTGTGCCCAGCGGCCAGCGCTTAGACTCAACCGAATAGCGGTAGACATCCGAGCCCCTGTCTTCGAGGCTGACTTTGAAGCCCTCGCCGGCAGCCAGGTGCAAACCATCTGACAGGCTGTCCATGTAGCGGAAATTCTCCGGGGTTTCAATCTTCCTGTAATTCACCTGTTTGCCTCCTTTAATGACGGGGTGCGGCAGGCGCGAAAGGGCGGCTGGATCAACACTCGAAGCGGCTCCAGAGCATCTCGTTGTCCTTGAACCGGTACGATACCCTTTTTCCATTCGCCATGTAGCTCAGAAAGGAGCGGATCGTGCTTCCCACCAGGGCATACTGCCCATAACTTAGGTCTACCCCGAAGCTGCTGGCAACTCTGGCGAGGATCTTCTCGAAGCTGCTTTCCCCCGCCATCGCGTCGAGGATGGAACCTTCCAGCCTGGCGATGAGCTCCAGGTTGTCGCTGGCCGTCTTCCCGATATCCCGCTCGACCTCGCCATGGCTCATTACGAAAAAATCCGCGTCCATGTTTCGCACCATCTCAATTGTAGCCTTGTAGGCCGCGACATCGTAGACGAAGGGTATGCGATATTTGTCCAGGACCCGAGGGCCGAACATGCAATCGGCGATGTAGAACACCCTGTCCTCGGTGAGGACGCCGACCATGTCGACGAAATGCCCTGGCAGGGAGATAAGCTGGATGCCTTCGGATTTCAGCGCCTCTGCGTTTTCGATAACATCCGTCACCTTCGAGGGACTTGCCACGAAAAACTTGTTGTCGAGCTCCGTGCCTGCGAACCCTCCCCAGAGGAAGCCCGGTTCGAGGCGGGGTGACTCGATGAAGGCCTGTTCGCCCTTGGTCGCGAAAATCCTGCAGCCGGTCTTCGCCTGCAGGTAGGCGTTGGCTCCGATATGGTCGGCATTGGAGTGGGTTGCGATGATCGCCTTGATGCCCAGTCCCCTGGACTCGCAGAGGCGCAGGATTTTCCTGCCGGCTTCCTTGTCGTTCCCGCTGTCGACCAGGAAGGCATCCGAACCGTGGATAATGACGCCGATGTTCGTCGGTCCGGGGACGAGGTGCGAAGATCCATGCAGTTGTACCAATTCAAGATCAGCCATATCACTACCTTCCTGAGGAGGGATCTTTGCCAGCCCAGCGTACGAACAATTCCTCGAAGCCTGCCACATCGGTCTTGTGCACCGCCAGGGAGCGCAGGGACGCACCCTGGCTCTCGCCCTTGGTGTAGGCGCAGAAATGCTTGCGGAATTCCAGGCAGGCGCTGCGTTCGCCGAGGAAAGCTGCGGAGAGGCTGAGGTGGTGGCGGGCGACCTCGATGCGGTGTGCACGGGTAGGGGTTGGCAGGGGAAGGCCCTCGAGGGCGGCCCTCACTTCCTGGAATATGAAGGGATTGCCCATGGCTCCGCGCGCCACCATCACGCCCGCGACCCCGGTTTCTTCGATCATTCGGCGGGCGGCAGCGCCTGAGAAGACGTCGCCCGAACCAAAGACGGGAACCTTCGCACGCGAGACGAGGTCGGCGATGGCTGGCCAGTCGGCGCTACCCGAGTAGCCCTGGGCGCGCGTGCGGGCGTGGAGGCGTTCGACCACACGCATGGGGACACTCTGAAAAGGTTGGGCGCAGCAGCAGCAACAAC
>CAIJMU010000092.1 GCA_903821875.1 uncultured Spirochaetota bacterium | reverse complement strand
TTCGCCTCGATGTCGGCGAAGTTTTTCGGCTTGGCCGCGGCGATGCGTGCGCGCACCTTGGTGGGCAGGCCTGCCAGCGTGATGTAGCCTGTGGCGTCCGCGTGCGAGAAAAGGGGACCCGTCGTGAAGCTCGCCAGCGAGGCCGAATAGAGGGAATTGGGAGAAGCCACGCCTGCGTCGGTGATGGAACCCTTCCAGAGCTTGAGGCGCACCGAGCCGGTGACGATGGCGTTGGTCGTGTCGAAAAAGGAGGAGAGGGCTATGCGGAGGGGGGAGAACCATTCGCCTTCATAGACGATTTCCGCGAAACGCTGGGCGTTGTGGGTCTTCCACGAAATCGTGTTGCGGTCGAGGCAGAGCTCCTCGATCTTGTCGTGGGCCCACATGATGAGGGTTCCCGCCGGGGTTTCGTAGACACCGCGCGATTTCATGCCGACTACACGGTTCTCCACGAGGTCGAGGATGCCGACGCCGTGGCGGCCTGCGATCACGTTGAGCTCGTGGATGAGGGCTACGGGATCGAGTTCCCTGCCGTTGACGGAAACGGGCACCCCCCGCTCGAAGCCTATGATGACGTATTCCGGCGCATCAGGAGCCTTGGCCGGGGGCACGCACATCTTCAGCATTCCCTCCAGTTTGGGTTCGTTGGCCGGGTCCTCGAGGTCGAGGCCCTCGTGGCTCACGTGCCAGAGGTTGTCGTCACGGCTGTAGGAATCGGATTTTTTCGCAGGCAGGGGTATGCCCCGCTTCTCGAGATAGGCGATCTCCTCGTCGCGGCTGGATATGTCCCAGGTACGCCAGGGCGCGATGACGGGGAGCTCGGGGGCGAAGGCCTTGACTCCGATCTCGAAGCGGACCTGGTCGTTGCCCTTTCCCGTGCAGCCATGGGCGTAGGCGTCGGCCTTTTCCGCGATGGCGACCTCGGCCAGGCCCTTTGCGAGGAGGGGACGGGCTGCCGAGGTGCCCAGGAGGTAGCGCTTTTCGTAGGGGCTGCCCGCCTTGACCAGGGGCCAGAGGTAGTCGGTGACGAATTCCTTCTTGAGGTCCATGACAATGAGCTTGGATGCTCCTGTGGTGAGAGCCTTCTTTTCGAGGCCCTTCCAGTCGCACTCCTGGCCCACATCGCCGCAGACGGCAATGACTTCCTTGGCGCCGCCTTCCTTGAGCCAGGGGATGATGACTGTCGTATCGAGGCCGCCAGAGTAGGCGAGGACTATCTTGTCGTACACGGGGAACTCCTTATGCCGATCAATCCATGATCGGTGAAACGGGAAATAGGGGACTCTGTGGGGATTAGCTTCAGGATCGACGGAGGCGGGTGGAAAGCTGGCGGTAGCGGGCAGGGCTGGGGCAGGGAAAGCCATGCAGTGGACATGGCGTCGGACTGGATGTCACGAAAACCTCCTCGGTACTACGTACAAATTTCGACTACAGGGTGACATAGTGCTGAGCCATCGTCAATCCCGGCGCCGCGATGACCCACGCGTACTCTCCGATAGAGAGTGCACAACCCTCCTGTGGCGAATTGATCGCAGGCGCGGCTCCCCCTAGCATCGCAGGGTGGATAATCCCCTGCGTACAGCACTTGCCAGGAATCTCAAGCTCGGGCGAAAGGCCCGTGGTCTTTCGCAGGCGGCCCTTGCCGAAAAGGCGGATATTTCTGCGGGCTTTGTCGGGGAGATCGAGATTGGGAACAAATTCCCCACTGACGATACCCTGCTCAAGCTCGCCGAGGCGCTCGAGCTGCCCGTGTATCGACTGCTCATGACAGAAGCAGAGATATTGTCTGAAGCAGACTATGTGGGGAAGGAGCTCGCCCTGGCTTCTGCTGCCCGGATGCAGGACAGGATCCAGATGAGTGTTCGCGAGGTGGTGGCAGGTCCCTGGGATCCTCTCTGAATTTGCGCAGCCCGGCGCTCTCTGCTAGGATGTGTCCATCTTTCCGGATCGAGGTTCCCCATGAATCCGCTCAAATGGATCATCACCTACGGGTGCAAGCTGGGCATGCACTGCGTTCTCAAGATCGACAGCACGGAAATGAAAAAGATCCGGCGGGAGGGTCCCCTCATCCTCTTTATCAATCATTCCGGCCAGATCGAAGCGCCGGTTGTCTATACCGAACTCGCGCCCCGTCCGAAGGTGACAGCCATCGGGAAGATCGAGCTCTTCAAAGGCATCCTGGGTTTTATCATGAGGGTCTGGGAGATCATCCCTGTCACCCGCGGCGAGTCGGACCTCGAGGCCTTGCGGAAATGTGTCGCCAAGCTCAAGGATGGATGGATACTCGGGATCGCGCCCGAGGGAACGCGCAACAAGAACGGTGAACTCAGGCAGGCCCAGGGCGGCATTGCCTTGCTGGCTCTCCATTCAGGGGCCCCGATACAGCCCATGGCCCAGTGGGGCGCAATGGACATCCTGGCCAACTTGAAGCGCTTCCGTCGTGCTCGGATGAGCATCAGGGTCGGCCCGGCCTTCCGCCTCGACCCCAAGGGCCAGAAGCTCACCCGGGAAATCCGCCAGCAGATGGCAGACGAGATGATGTACCAGCTCGCCCTCCTCATGCCCGAAGAGCTCAGGGGGGCCTATTCAGACCTCGGCAAGCTGACGACCGCGTGGCTGACCTTCGAGGAAGTCTAGAGCTCCGGCTTCGGTCCCGGTTTTGTGCTCCGAGCTCGAGGTTTGCCACCCTTCTTTGGAGGTCGCCCTGAGGCCCTCTTCGCTGGCGCTTGCCTGGTTTCCCCGGCGCGGTCCCCTCGGGCCCTGCTCCCTCCACGGTAGCCCGCCCCGGCTGAGTGTCCGACCGGCCTCCGGTCTGCAGGATACCAGTGGAACCAATGGGCTTCGGCCCCGTTCATGATCTCCTTGAGTACTGGAGCAGGCTGCCCGAAGAGGTGGCCCGCCTCCGGATCGTTGGTGACGATGCCGAGGCTCCAGTTCTTGAAGCGTTCTGCCGGATTAGCCTCAGCCTGCGGGGGCGCTTCCCTCGACAGTCCCCAGGCAGCGCCAAGCCGCTTGTAGAGGGCGCGGGTTTCAGCCGGCGTGCCGAGCCGCTCGCCCCAGGGCGGGTTGCCCAGGAGGATTCCTTCTTCGGAGGGCGGGGCGCATTCCTCCGCCGCTCCCACGGCAAAATCGATGAGGGGAGCGACTCCCGCGCGGGCGGCGTTACCTCGGGCGTTGTCGATAGCCTGGGGATCGGCGTCGCGGCCCACGAGGATGGGCTCGACATCTTTGCGGACTGCGGCTCGTGCACGCTCTCGCTCGCCAGAAAAGATCGTGGCTGCGCCCTCGCGGATCAGGGGCATGGTTTCGATGGCGAAGTGGCGGTCGAGGCCCGGTGCGCGCTCCATGGCAAAGTGGGCGGCCTCGATAAGGAAGGTGCCCGAGCCGCAGAAGGGGTCGAGGAGGCTTTTGTGCCGCCGATAGCCCGCCAGGAGGAGGATGCCTGCGGCCACGGTTTCCTTGAGGGGCGCATCACCCGCGGCCTTGCGCCAACCGCGACGGTGGAGGGCCTCGCCCGAAAGGTCGAGGCCGAGGCTGCACTCGTCGTTGTCGAGATAGATGCGGAGCGAGCGCTCGCGTCCGGTTTCGGGCATCCGCTTGAGCCCATAGACCTTGCCGAGTTTTTCGTAGATCGCCTTGTGGGTCACTGACTGGACTGTGGTCTGGGCTGCGAGCTTGGATTCGCGGATGCGGACGCGTTCGATGACAAGCCGGTCCTCCGGGGCGAAGAAACGTTCCCAATCTGGCCGGCGGGCGCCCTCGAAGAGGGCGTCGAAGTCGCCTGCGGGAAAGCGGCCGAGGATCAAGAGGATGCGCTCGGCAGTGCGGAGCTCGAGGTTGGCCCTGAACAGGCCCTTCAGGTCGGTAGTGAATCCGACCCGACCTGGTGTCTTCGAGGTGGCCTTGAGGCCGATTTTTGCGATCTCGAGACCGAGCATCTTCTCGAGGCCGAGGGCGCAGAGGGCAACGCCCTCGAAGTTGTCTTCCATTGCATCAGTATGGACTTTTGAGGGCAGTCGCTACAAGTCGGGGTGATGCTTGTCGCCGGCCTGAGGCCGTGCTACGGTTTCCTGGTAGCTATTTTTGAAAAATGGAGGCGTTCATGAAGGCGCTACCCCGCTTTTCGGGTGTTCCAGCTCTCGTCGCCCTCGCCCTGCTTTTCACTGTCCCCGCCGCGCCGCAAGCGGCTCAAGCAGCGGTAACCCAGCCAGGCGCAGCGACTACCCAGCCAGGCGCAGCGGTAACACAGCCAGGCGCCGTCTCCACCCGAGGCCTGGCCCTGGTCCTGGGCAACGCTGCCTACGCAAAAGTGAAGCCCCTGGCCAACCCGGTCAACGACGCCAGGGACATCGGAGCGGCGCTCAAGGCCCTCGGCTGGGAAGTGATAAGCCTCACGGACGCGAGCCTTCCTGCGATGCGGCAGGCAGTCCGCGATTTCGGCTCGCGCCTGGACGATCGGACTCCCGGCCTCTTCTACTACGCGGGCCACGGCATCCAGGTAGCTGGTACCAATTACCTCGTTCCCGTCGACGCCGACCTGAAGCTCCAGGCGGAGGTGCCCGAGTCGACCCTGTCGGTGGACTTCGTCCTGTCGGTGATGGACGAGAAAAAAGCCCCCCTCAAGATGCTCATCCTTGACGCCTGCCGCGACGACCCCTTCAGGACGAGCCGGAGCGGGGGAGGGGGCAGGGGCCTCGCTGTCCTGGGGAAGGCAGCAACTGGTACGGTAATTGTCTACGCCACGGCTCCCAACGACGTGAGCCAGGACGGGACGGGGAGGAACGGCGTCTTTACCGAAGCCTTCCTGGCCAGCCTCTCGACCCCGGGCCTGGAATTCCGCGACATCTTCGACCGCACCGGCGAGGCCGTCCGGACGAGGACCGGCGGCGCGCAGAATCCCTGGATGAACTCCAGCTACTATGGAAAGCTCTATTTAGTATCGCCTGCCGAGGCCGAGAGCCAGGCCAACGCACGCCTGGAAAGCGCCAACGCCGAGCTGGCTGCCCTCCTGGCCCAGCAGGATGCGCTCGCTCGCCAGCTCGCCTCTGCCTCCAGCGGGGCCGATAAGGACCGCATTGCGACTGAATCGAAAAAGGCCTCGGCCCTCGAGGCTGCCAAGCGGGAGGAGGCCGCCGTCCTCGAACAGATGCGCCAGCTCGCCGTCGCCCGGGTAGCCGAGGAGTCGAAGAACAGCGCAGCCAGCGCCGCCCGCGCGGACGAAGCCCAGGCCCAGCTCGCCTCGCTCCGCGACCAGGTGGCTTCCCGCAGGGCGAGCCTCTCCACCAGCGGCGACTCAAGCGACATGGTAAAGACCAATTACTTCCGCCTGAAATCCTATGTCGATTCCATCGCGGACATACAGACGCGCTTTGCCGATTCCCTCGCTACCGGCCTTGCCGAGTCGGAAAAGGCCCGCCGGTCGCGTGTGGCAGTCATCGAAGGCTACCGGATGGAAGCCTGGGAGAGCTCACGAGAACTGGCAGCCCGCAAGGCCGAGGCCCAACGGATAGCCTCGGGCGACTACGAGCGCGAGGTGGCGGCCCTGCGCTCCCGCTACGCGGAGGCGAGCGACCGCGAGACTGGTGGCCTCGCCACCGCCCTGGCCAGCCTGGAAGCCTCCCTGGTCGGGCAGACCTGGCCGCTGGGTGGCACGAAACTCAAGCTGACCCGAGGTGAATTCGACCGCGACAACAAGACCTGGGTCTTCACAATGAGGGGGAGCGAGCCCGACTTTTCGGCTGCCCTCACCCTCAGGGTGGCTTACAAGAACACGACCGAGCTCCAGAAAAACTTTACCGCCCTCGACTCAGCCTGGACCGCGGGCGCCATGGAGCCCCGCGCAGCCGTGGGACTACGGAAAGGCCCCAGCGGAGACTGGGAGGCCTACCTCGCTACTGTTTCCCTCGTCCAGGTCGGAAACCCCGAAACCCTGCTCGCGAGCTCGAGCCCCGGCGCACCCGCCTGGACCCCGAAGCGGAGGCCCGGAATTGTGACCGTCACCGGCCTGCCCCTGGTCGGCAGCCTTGCAGTGGCGGGTAGCCAACGCGCCGTAGCCCAGGGTGGGGTCACAGGCGAACTCAGCTTTGGCCCCCTGCCCACGGAGGAGGCGGTGGAACTCGTCTGGCAAGTCCCTGAAGCGACGAGCCTCGATGCTCCTCACACCACCATTCTTCTGGCCGAGGGAGAGTCCCGGGCTGTGGAGGCGAGGACGGGCCTTCTGGCCCTACCCTTTATCCCCCGAGGCAGCGCAGTCGTCCTCGGGCGTCCCGGAACGACGCTCTTCGAGGCCCAGAAGGGGGAGGCAGGAAGGACCTTCGCCCTCCTGCCGGGAACCTATGAGCTGGGCCTCCGCGGCAGCGTCACTGGTTCCTGGAAGGTCCACATCCAGGAGGGGACAGTCACCTTCCCCAGCGGTTATAAGGACACAGTCCGCGCCCAGCTCGTAAGCCAAAGGTCGAGACTCGGAAAATCCTTAGGAAGCATCAACGCCACGACAAATCTCGGCCTCGCCTCCCTCGGCGCCGGTGCCATCGCCCTGGCAAGCTCGGGCTTCTCATACTGGCTCGGAAAACAGGCTATCGCGGAGTACCGGAGCGCCACGCTCACCGCCGACATCAAGGCCTCGCGGTCCAAGTCCGAACTGTACACGACTATGATGAACGGCTCCCTCGCCGTCGCCGTCCTCTGCCTCTACAACGGCAATAAGGTGCTTTCCTCCCGTCCCGACTCAAGCGCCCTCGAAGCCAGCATCAAGGCCCTCGACCAGGGAATCAAGGCCCTGGGGCCCAAGTGAGGGGAAGCTTTTGTATGCCGCATAAAACAGCCTTCAGCTTGCTCAAACTCGAAGGACTCAATTCATGAACATACGCTATTTCCCCCGGAGCAGCCCATGACCCACCCCTCCCCCCGCCGCCCCCTGTCTTTCTTTCTCCCTGTCCTTCTCCTCCTTTTTTCCTGCCAGCCCTTCGGCAGCTACGACAACCCCGGCGACCCCAAAGCGAGCAATTACCAGGGCTTTGAGACAGTAGCGACGGTCGCGGACGTAAGCCTCGTGTACCCGAAGGCGGGCGGAACCTTTGAGGGCGTGAAGGTCACGCTGACCCAGGTTCTCGGCGCCAGCTCCTACCGCATCGCGCTCGCGGCCAGCCAGGCGGCCTTGGCAAGTGCGAGCGCCCAGGTTTCAGAGAGCAATACCTTTGATATCAGCGCCGCCAAACTGGCTGACAAGAGCACCTACTGGATACAAGCTTCCGCCAAGGGAAGCGACGGAAACTGGGGGAGCTGGATCGGGCCCGTGAAGTTTACGACGGCGTATACAACTGCGGCGGCGACGCCGACTTTCAGCCCGGTAGCTGGGTCCTATGCGAGCACCCAGTCGGTAACCATCAGTAGTACGACCGTCGGAGCGACTATCTGGTATACGTTCGACGGGAGCGACCCGAGCAGTTCTGCTACCAGGCTTTCCGGCACAAGTCCTGTGGCTTCCATTTCGGTGCCCTTGGGGACAACGCTGCGGGCGGAGGCAACGGCGACAGGCTATTTGACTTCAGCGGAGGGGACGGCGGTCTACATATACAAAGTCGGTGCTACCGGACCCGCTGGCGGCATTGTCTTCTACGACAAAGGCAGCGTTACTGATGGCTGGCGCTACCTTGAGGCGGCGCCGAGCGACCAGAGCACGGGCATCCAGTGGTACAACGGCAGCTTCATTTCTGTTACGACAGGCACGGCTGTCGGCACCGGCAAAGCCAACACTGCTGCCATAATCGCAGCCCAGGGGAGTGGGAGCTACGCCGCAAGCCTCTGCAAGAACCTGACGCTGGGTGGCTATTCAGACTGGTTCCTGCCCTCGAAGGACGAACTCAACCTGATGTACACAAACCTGAAGAAGGCAGGTCTGGGAGGGTTTGGCGAGGGCTGGCTCTGGTCGTCCTCCCAGAACTACTACAACGCCTGGGTACAGAGGTTCTCCGTCGGGTACCAGGACTACTACAACAAGGACTACAAATATCCAGTCCGTGCCTGTCGGGCCTTTATCAATTAATCTATTTAGCCATTATCCTGGGGGTTCGGGGGCGAGCCCCCGACCGGAGGCTTGGAGCCGCTGCGCGGTGCCCTGAGGTCAGACCCCCGCCTCAACCCGCCACCCGACAAACCCGAAGGGTTAGCCCCCCGCCAGAGTTTCCCAATCCTCCGCAGTGTCTTCATGCTAGCACTACCCCTCATATGAACATATGAACATATGAACATCTATTCATATGATGGGTTGTGTGTTCTCAGCAGCCCGCCTTTTGACGAACCCGGAGTGCCAGGCCCTGGGGCTCTGCCCCCCCAGGTGCGTCATGCTTGTCCTCGCCGCGTGGGGGGGTATCATCGAATCATGGCAGAATCCATAGAAGTTCTCCGCGCATTTTTCGCACAGAGGGCGGATATCTCATTCACCTTGTTGTTCGGCTCCCGTGCATGCGGGAGGGCGGACGAGGACCTGTACGGCCGCTATACGAGGGCAGCCACCCTCCTTGCCGAGGACGAACGCTGTTTCGCGGAGAGTTTCCTCCGCATCAAGGCGCGCTCTCGATCCCTTTCCGAGATCGACCGTGACCGCTCGCGCGAATCGTCGATTTCGTCCTCCACGGTCCGCCCCTGTTTTGCGCCTGATCGAGGTGACGCGGCGCATCGCCCGACTGACAGGGGCTCCCGGCCTCGGACTGGACTGAGCCACCCTTATGCCTGCATTGGGTAGTCCTGGTTTTGCTCCCGCCCTTCAGCCTCCCGAATCCCGCAACCTGTCCCGGAGCACGGCTGCCCGCTCGTAATCTTCGAGTTCGATGGCCTTTTCGAGTTCTGCCTGGAGGCGGTCGCGGTCGGTTGGCTCTTCTCCTGCCTCAGTGGCGTCTCGTCCCACATCGGAGTCGACGATGGCGTTCCCTTCTGTGACGAGGCTTACCGCGATGCCGGCCTCGTCGATCACCGACTCGGCGATGAAGATCGGGCAGGAACCCCTCACTGCTATGCCGAGCGCGTCCGAGGGCCTGCAATCGATACGGAGTTCCTGTCCTCCCTGACGGAGGATGAGTCGCGCGAAAAAGGTGCCTTCGTGGAGGGAGCTGATTTCCGCGCGCACGATGCGTGCGCCCAGGGTCTCGATGAGGGTCTTTGCCAGGTCATGGGTGAGGGGTCGTGGCACATCGACCTTGCCGATGCCGATCAGGATGGCGTGGGTCTCGAGCTGGCCGATGAAGATCGGCACGGCCACGTCGCTGCCCTTGGGTCGGACAAGGACGACATTGCCCCTGTCGGTCTGCGCGACCGTCCAGATATCCGCTTCGACAAAGGTTTCGGCTTCCATCAAGCCTTATTATCGGGTATGGCGGGATGGGGCGCAATCGCGGTATCGTGCGGCGCAGAAAAAGTCCGCGGCTCTGGCGGAACTCCTGCAAAGCGGAGGACCTGGCATGAAATCAAGCTACGAGAAACCTGATTTCTGGTCATTGAAGGCGAAAAAAGAAGGCTATCCCGCCCGCTCGGTCTACAAGCTCGCCGAGATCGACGCGAAATTCCATGTCGTGGGGGGGGCCCCTCGCGTCCTGGATATCGGCGCTGCCCCTGGTTCCTGGAGTCTCTGGCTGCTTCGGAAGCTGGCAGGCCGGGGTTTTATCGCCGCCGTCGACCTCCAGGGCCTCACCATCGAACTGCCTTTTGACAACTTCCACTTCATTAAGGGCGACCTCTACGACCCCGCGGTCAGGGGAGAACTACAGGCCCTGGGGCCCTACAACCTCGTGCTGTCCGACGCTGCCCCCGCTACGACCGGAAACCGCATCGTAGACCAAGGTGCCTCCGAATCGATTGTCGAGGCTGTCATGGACTATGCCTTTTCCTGCCTTGCCCCCGGAGGTGCCTTTATCGCGAAAATCTTCCAGGGGGGGGCAGAAAAGGCCCTGCTCGATGCACTCCGGAAGCGCTTTTCCAGCGCCAGGGGCTTCAAGCCAGAGGCATGTCGCTCGGAATCCTTTGAGACCTATCTCGTGGCTACGGGCTTCAGGGGGCCTGCCCACTCAGGTCAGGCGTAGCCGCGCAGGGTGGGGTCGCTGAGCTTCCTGATGGCGCGCACGCGGGTGCCGATCATGGCGGCGACGTCCTTGTCGCCGGGATTTTCCATCCAGTCGAACATCGTAAGGAAGACGATCCCGAAAAAAGCCATTCCGACTGTGCCGAGATCGGCGTCTGCTGGGATCTGACCCAGGTCCCGGGCCTCGACCAGGACGGTCATGACCTTTGCGTTGTCGATCCGCCTGAGTTCATGAAGCCGCTCCTTGAACTCGGGGTAGCCCCTGAATACGTGCTCCGCCTGAAGTATCAGGTAGGCGAGGTCCCGGTTGGAAGCGAAGTACGAGCCAACCCTGTCTATCCCGCCGAGCAGGCGGTCCATACCCCTGTCCTCGCGGTCGAAGGCTTCGGTCAGGCGCGTGAACATGCGTTCGAAGAGCTCGAACAGGCACTCGAAAAGGTCATCCACGCCATCGAAGTGGCGGAATATGGCGGGCTCCGTGATACCCGCCCGAGCGGCGATGTTCTTGAGGGTGGCAGACCGCGGGCCGTTTTCCCTGATAACCCAGGCAGCGGCACGGAGAATGGCGGTCTTGGCCTTGGAGTGCGGCCACGTCGGATCGGTGTCGATCATGTCCATGTCGATTCCTTCAAGAGCGACAGCATCTTCCCGACCTTGGCCGGGGGCTTCCTCAGCCATGAAAGCCGCGTCACGCAACGCAGGATTCCTATTCCCAGGGCCGCAATGGCCCACAAAGCCAGACCCGGTTCCCTGTCGAGCAGGAGGGCCCAGTTGAAACCGCTCCCAGCAAAGGCGCTGATTGCGGGCGGAACCGCTATGATGATGCCGAGCCTGATCGCTATCCCTGTCATGCACCGCAGGCGCGCAAAGCGGAGTGGGGCGGAGGATCCGGAGGCGTCCGACCTACCCCGCAGCGCACGAGCCCAGGTCAGGGCCCTCCCTGTTCCCATGGTCAACACGATCGCATGTATAGAAGCTATCACGGCGAGGAGGATGGCACAACGTCCCCAGGGAATTGGAGGCTCGGTGCTTTCATCGAGGAGTATCCTTCTGGCTCCGTCCACCATGAGCGGCATGATGAGCCAGGACAGGAGGACACTCCCTTCGGGTACCATCATGACAATGCCGGCCTGGCGATCCGGCCAGATCGCCGCTACTGCCGTGAAACCAGCGATCGAGGCGTCGATGTGGAGTTCTCTTCCCTGCTTTGTATCGCGCAGCTTCCATCCATAGGTCCAGGGGCTGCCTTTTACGAGGGGCGTCGAGATCCTTTCCGTGATGTCGGGGCCGAAAGCCTCGGTGCCTCCGAAACCAGGGGCCGTGAGGGCGGCCATAAAGCGCGCGAAATCGGGGGCGGTCGAGATCATCGAGGTGGAAGGGCCGTGTGAGGTGGGAAGTTCCTGGTCTCGCGGAATGGCAGTCCAGAAAAAAGAAGTCGAGCCTTGGGGAATCCGTTTGGCTTCACCGCCGCCCTGGGCATCGCTTTGCGCCATCTTGAGGGGCTTGAAGATGCGCTTGGTCACAAGTTCGGCGAAGGGCAGCTTCATCGAGCGTTCGAGGGCGAGGCCAATGGCGTCGTATCCCGCATCGAAACCTCGCCCAAGGCTATGGCCAAGACCCAGGCGGCCACCCGCCTGCGAGGCGCTGCCCGCTGGCGAATTAAAATCAAGGTCGGCAGTCAGCCTGCTGGCAACCCCGGCCAGGTTTGGTGGAGCACCGTGCTTGTCAGTCGAATCGAGGTATTGGTAGCCGCTTGAATGCGTGAGGAAATCGCGCACTGTAGGGGTGGAGGGGGAACCCGCTGCCCCGCTCTTGTCCTTCCGTAGCTCGAGCTCGGGGACATAGAAAGCCAAGGGTTTTGAAGGATCGAGGTACTTTTCACGCTCGGCTATCCTGGCGAGAGTACCGGTTATCGCCTCGCCCAGCTGTCCGATGGCCATCGGAGTAAAGGGTTCGAGGGGAATGCCACGGGCATCCGTTCCAAGGGCGATCGCCATGTCCGGCTTTCCGTAGCGGACCGAGGCCGCCGTCATTCCGATGAGACCCTGTCTTTGCATCTCGCCGGAGAAAAAGCTTTCGAGGTCGCCGTAGCGCTCCGGCGCCATGTCGGGGAGATACACGAGGAGGAGGGCGGCCACCAGGATGACCACGAAGGGCAAAAGCCGTCGGAGCAGCTTCATAGCCGCAGCCTAGCACGAAAAACGGCTTTCGTCCCTCCTCCTCGATATCCTGGTTTTTTGGGCTACAGCGAGAACAGCAACTCCTGATAGGTCGGGAAGGGCCAGACTGTGGCGTCAGTCACGCGCTCGAGGGTATCGACCGCTTCCCGGAGCTCATCCATCGCGGGTACCACGCCCTCGCGGTAGGCGCGGGCACAGGCGAGGGGTTCCTCGACACCCGAAGCGGAGGCCAGCACGGCGTCGAGACGCTCGAGCCGGTTTCCAGCGCTTTCGATCAGCGCAGAGATTGAACGGCAGAGCTTCTCCTGTGGGGCAGCTACTGCACCAACCGAGGCCAGTGCCCCGGCTTCTCCTGCCAGCCGTGCGGCGTAGCGCGTTCCGGCGGGGAGGATCGAGCGGCGTACCATGTCAGCCATCACGCCAGCCTCGATGTTGATCTGCTTGGCATAGCGCTCGAGATAGATGACGGCGCGGCTCTCGATCTCTTCCTTGGTGAAGACGCCGAGGCGGGTAAACATCGCGACAGCCTCGGGCTTCACAAACTCAGGGATAGCTTCGACGGCCGAGCGGAAGCGGGGAAGTCCCCTCCGCTCCGCCTCGAGATGCCACTCCGTTGCGTAGCCGTTCCCGCTGAAGATCACGCGGCGGTGTGCCTTCCAGGCCTCCGCCACGATGGCGCGGGCTGCCGCGTCCGGAGTGGCTCCTGCTGCGATCCGCTTTTCGAGTCGATCACCGATCTCGGCAAGGATATCGGCGACAACTGCGGAGAGGATGGTGGAGGGGGTTGCTACTGACTGGGAGGAGCCGACCATGCGGAACTCGAATTTGTTGCCGGTATAGGCGAAGGGGCTTGTGCGGTTGCGGTCGGTCAGGTCGAGGGGAAGCTTGGCCAGACCTCCGGCTTTCATGTCGAGATGGCCAGCCTTGGTTTCTGCGCCTATCCCGTTGCTGCTTGCAGCCAGGCTGTCGAGGAGGGCCTCGAGCCGGTCCCCGATGAAGATGGAGATCACCGAGGGTGGTGCCTCATGGCCACCGAGGCGGCGGTCGTTGCCAGCGGTAGCCGCCGAGGCGCGGAGGAGGCCGGCGTTGCGGTCCACCGCTTCGATGACCGCCGTGAAGAAGAGGAGGAAGCGCGTATCGAGGGCGGGATCGCCATCGGGATCGAGGAGGTTGGAACCCTTTTCAGTGCTAATGGACCAGTTGATGTGCTTGCCTGAACCGTTCATCCCGGCGAAGGGTTTTTCGTGGAGGAGGGCTGCCATGCCGTGGCGGGAAGCAACCTTCATGATGGTTTCCATCACGAGCTGATTGCCGTCGGCAGCTACGTTCGCGGCGCCGAAGACCACCGCGAGCTCGAACTGGTTGGGGGCTACCTCGTTGTGCTGGGTCTTGGCCGCGACTCCCATGGACCAGAGCTCGGTGTTGAGTTCGCGCATGAAGGCGTCCACCTTTTCGGGAATGGCGCCGAAGTAGTGGTCCATCAGTTCCTGGCCCTTGGAGGGAACCGTGCCAAAAACCGATCGACCCGTGAGCACGAGGTCGGGGCGTTTTTCGTAGAGGGCCTTGTTGACGAGGAAGTACTCCTGCTCCGGGCCGACCGTCGTGATGACCCGCTGGGACGAAGTGTCACCGAGGAGGCGGAGCACCCTGATGGCGGACTTGTTGAGGGCATCGATGGAGCGGAGGAGGGGCACCTTCTTGTCGAGGGCGTGGCCGTAGTAGGAGATGAACGCGGTGGGGATACAGAGCGTCACTCCTGAAGCCGAGCGCTTCAGGAAGGCCGGACTCGTCGTGTCCCAGGCAGTGTAGCCGCGGGCTTCAAAGGTTGCCCGGAGGCCGCCCGAGGGGAAGCTCGAGGCATCGGGCTCGCCCTTGATAAGTTCCTTGCCCGAGAAAGCCATGATGATGCGACCCTCACCGGCGGGAGCGATAAAGGAGTCGTGTTTTTCTGCGGCGAGGCCGGTGAGGGGATGGAACCAGTGCGTAAAGTGCGTGGCGCCGCGCTCGATGGCCCAGTCACGCATGGCACTCGCTACAACCTCTGCGACTTCGAGCGTGAGTTCCGCATCGCCGGACTGGACTGCTTCGAGGCGGTTGTAGATCGAGGCTGGCAGACGCTCGCGCATGATCGAGTTGGAAAAACAGTGGGTGCCAAAGAGGGAAGAGGGGGTGGGGGTGCGAGGGCTTGATGTCGTACTCAAAGAGTGCTCCTTGGGATAGTCTGTTTGTAGATATGCAGTTTATGGGCCAACTTGGGGGAACTGACACGAGAAAGGGTCACGGAGGCAGTAGAGCACAGTAAATTAGTTTCATTATAAGGAAATAGGCAAAGCTAAAAGATATCAGAAATCATCCGGCCCTATGCCGGGAGTAGGAACTTGATTTAGATATTGCTACATTCATGTAATATTGCAGTAGAAAATCTACATCTTTGTCCGGAAACGATGCCAGTCAATGGCGTATTTCCGGAGAGCCAGGCCAAAGCGGCGTTCGGTGATGCCAAGGGATTGGGCGGCAACCACAGCCTTGCCCTTGCTCATCTTGAGAGCCTCGACGATGAGTTCGCGCTCCATGCGTGCAAGGGTCGCGTCGAGGGTCGACAGGGGGGCTGTCCCCGTCGAGGCGGCTGACTGGAGGCTGGGAGGGAGCTGCCAGGCATGGATGACCCCGTCGCTGGACAGGACGACCGCTCGCTCTATGGCGTTTTCAAGTTCCCGGACATTGCCCGGCCAGTGGTAGCTCATGAAGAGATCGATCGCAGGCGTCGAGATGCGGAGTACCGGCTTTCCGAGGCGGAGGCCTATGCCCAAGGCAAAATGGTCGGCGAGGAGCACGATGTCGCCGCCCCGCTCACGGAGGGGTGGCATCCGGATCGGGAAGACATTGAGCCTCCAGAAAAGGTCTTCACGGAAGAGGCCCTCGGCTACCTCCTTTTCAAGGTCGCGGTTGGTAGCCGCCAGGACCCGTACATCTGCCTTTATGGTGGAGCCGCCACCGACCCGCTCGAAACTCCGTTCCTGGAGCACGCGGAGAAGCTTGGCCTGGACTGCCGAACCAAGCTCGCCGATTTCGTCGAGGAAGAGGGTGCCTCCCGAGGCTAGCTCGAAGCGGCCCTTTCGGAGGCTGTCAGCCCCCGTGAAGGCTCCCCGTTCGTGACCGAAGAGTTCGCTCTCGATGAGGGACTCGGGGAGGGCTGCGCAGTTGACTGCGATGAAGGGCCCTTTTTTGCGGCCGCTGGCCTCGTGAAGGGCGCGCGCTGCGCGTTCCTTGCCGGTCCCGCTCTCTCCAGTGATGAGCACCGTCGCTTCGGTCGGGCCGACGCGTGCGATCAGGTGGCGCACCTCCCTGATCGCCGCCGAGCGGCCGATGAGGCCCGGGAGCTCGTCATCGCCGAAACCCTCTTCAAGGACGGGCATGGCCTGGAAATGATGAGGGCGGGCCTGGCTCTCGCTGCCTGTGAGTTCCTCCCTGCCCTCTGCGCCATGGATGGATCGCCTGAGCTGGATGGCTTCTCCCAGAAGGACCCCGAGGGCCTCGACCAGGCTACGGATATCCTTGGATCCAGGCTCGGACCTGCCGGGTCTCGCCATGAAGATGGCGACCAAGGCACCCTTCACTGTCACCGGTACGGCTATCCAGGGGCCCTCGTCGTCCGCCCCCGAAAGCGCCTCGCTGCGCTCGAGGACCCTGCCGAGCGGGCCCTCCCCCATGTGCACGCGCCCGCCGACGGCAAGGCTGGATTGGTCCCCCGTGCCGCCATGCTTGTTGGCTGCAATGCGGACTGGCCCTTCGACCCCTTCGGCCAGGGCCAGCACTCCCCCCGACAGACGCCCCGATTCTACGAGGAGCTGGAGGAGGGGATCGAGGGCGTCCTGTACATGGGGAAAGCGCCCAAGGAGGCGCACCCCCTCGAAGAGGAGGGGGAGGTCGCCGGGATCGGGCGCAAGGAGGAAACTCGACTCATTTGAGAGGGCCATTGCCGAGAAACTGTCCGAAAACACAGGAGTTTGCAACACCCACACCCCCGAAAGCGGCTGGAAGCGGAGCCTGGGCCAGATATCAGGCCAGGGAAGGCGCGGCGACACTGTACGGCAGGGGCCGATTTTGGGATAATCCTGTGGGCGCGACGAGGGCGGGGATCGGCAGGAAGCCGAAGCAGCCGGGGTCGGGCGAATCTGCCTGGGAAAAGCGGGGCTGCGGTGGCACGTCACGATGTTGTCATAATTGGTACTGGTCCGGCCGGGCTCGGCACCGCCTTCGCTCTCCTGGATTCGGCCAGGCCTCCCTCCATCCTCATGCTCGACCGCAACGCCTTCTCTTCTGGCGGGCTCCGGAACGACTGCAAGATGAACTTTACCTGGCCCGTGGGCTTTCCCGAGTCCTCCTGGGACGAGGCGACGGCAGTGCGCTACCTTGCCCGCGTCGAGGCCTTCCTGAAGCCCGAGATCCTCGAAAGGCGCAACGTGTCCGTGTACGCCGGCCGCGCCGCGAGGCTGGGAGCCGGACTCCTCGAGATACGCCAGGCCCACCTTGGCACCGACGGCGGACTCGAACTCATCAAGAGTCTCGTAGCCGAGCTCGGGAGAAGGGGAGTCGAGTTCGGCCTCGGAGAGGCTGCCCATGAGGTCTGGCCGGTGGTCGGAGCATCGGGAGGCGGCGACCGCTTCAGGATCTCCACCCCCAAACGCGAAGTCAGCTGCAGGGACCTCATCGTGGCTCCGGGTCGCGGAGGCTTCGCCTTTCTCCAGGGCCTGATGACCAGCCTGGGAGTGCCCTTCGTCGACAATGTCGTCGACATCGGCCTCCGGGTCGAGACCCGTGAAGAACATTACCCGATCGTCAAGGATTACTACGATCCGAAATTCCTCTTCCCCCAGAAGGTGCGGACCTTCTGCACCAACTCGAGGGCCGCCCACGTCGTGCAGGAGAAGTACGAGGACACTGACGGCAAGCCCTGGTACTCGGTGAACGGTCACTCATGGTCGCTGTCGCGCCCCTCCAACGGTCTGGCCAACTTCGCCTTCCTCCGTACCATCACGCTCACCGAGCCCCTGGCCAGCGGGCAGTCCTATGCCCGCATGCTCGGCGTGCAGGCGAGCCTCCTCGGTGGCGGAGCGCCCATCGTGCAACGCGTCGGCGATTTCAGGCTAGGCAAGCGTTCCAAGGCTGCCACGATGAACGGCGACCTCTACGACTTCGAGCCGACCCTCGTATCAGCCACGCCAGGCGACATATCGCTGGCCTGTCCGAGCAAGATACTCCGCGCCCTCTGGAGGGGCTTGAAGAGTCTCGACACCATTGTACCGGGAGTGCTCCACCCTTCGACCCTCATGTACTACCCCGAGATCAAACTGTACGCGAACAGGCCGGTATTCCTCGATGGCAGTTTTCTCGTTCAACCGGGCTTAAGACTCATCGGGGACGGCGCGGGCACGAGCCGCGGCATAACGGCTGCGTGGGCCTCGGGCCTTCGCGCCGCCGAAGGGATACTCGGGGAAAATGACGGCGGCGCGAGGCCGCTGAAGGCATACTAAAGCCAAGCTGACAGCGGCGCGGGGCCGCGGCGCGGGTGCTTACACTGCCTCGATGGCGAGGGGGCCTGCAGTGAAGCGGCTTCCCTTCGCCATGATGGTAATTGTTCCCTTGTGGGCGGCACTTCGCACCCAGAAGGCGGTCACGCCTCCTGACAGCGGCACAAGGCGGGGACCGACGATGGTGCCTGGTCCTTCGGCTGAGAGTTCGAGGGCTTCCTGCGTGTAGGGATGGATGTTCCCGTACTGGTCGAGGAGCCTGACGACGACGCGGGTCACGTCGATGCCGTCCGCGTCGATGGCTGCGTCGTCGGGCACCATCTCGAGGACTGTGGCGCGGGCGTCTCCACCGTAGCGCCTGCGGGCCACCTCCTCGCCTTTCACGAATCCTACCAGCTCCAGGCTTTCGTCAGACTGGCCCCAGCCCATCGTGAAGCGTTGTACCAGCTTCTCGGCATCTGCATAGCTCATGCGCTTCCGGGCAAGCATGAGGCCCAGTTTCAGGTAATGCCGCCACCTCAAGGCGGATAGGCCCTTCGAGAAGATGATGCCCACGAGCTCCTTGACCAGGCGCTGATCGCCTTCGGAGAAGCCCTCGGTGGCGAGGCGGTCGCCGATGAGGTCGCCTATGATGACGGGTGGGTGGGGGAGGTTCGGGAAGCTGCTGCGGTCTGGCCCGTAGGATCCGACGCGCTCTCCGGCCCGCCACAGGACAATCTCGTCGCAATTGGTCCATACTTCGATGGGCAGGAGGGTCGCGCCCGAGCGCTCGCCCTTGGCGAAGAGGGTGGCTGCCTCGAGGACGATGCGCTCGGATGGCTCCACCTGGCTTGCGTAGACGGCGGCCGCATACTTGGGAATGCGGAACATGTCGGAGACGCCGTGGTAGCAGACACGGTCGCCCGAACCGAAATCCTTGTGGGTATTGTAATCAAAGGCGCACCAGCCTATCGCTCCTGCGATTCCAGGATCACCCAGGGCGGCGTCGAGGACGCGGGCATGGCGCCTGGCGTGCTCGGCCAGGCGCTCCTCCTGGTCGAAGCGCTTGGTCGGGAACATGTGGCCATTGTGTTCCGTCACAAGAAAGGGCACGTCGTGTCCGAGA
>CAIJMU010000091.1 GCA_903821875.1 uncultured Spirochaetota bacterium | reverse complement strand
TTCAGCGTAGCTTTCCGCCCAACCAACAAGGCGTTTCATAATCCGGCAATGAGGCCGGGTGAACGGGCATCCGCGTGCAGTTATGGCACTGTTTTCAAGCTAGAACTCGGTACTCTCAAGTATAGTTTGCCGTCGAAAAAATTGGTGGCAGTCACATTATAGGGGAGTTCCATGGTATAGGATTCGGCGATGGGATCGTATAGATAGTCTTTTTGGGCTATGATGCTTTTCCTAAGACAGTAGACCCTCCCATCGATCTCCGAAAAGCCCCAATCCGTCCCTCGCGCAAAGGATATCTGCTCCTTTCCAGTTGCGAGGTCATAGACGCTAATTTCCTGTTCGTAGTCTATTTCGCCCTTGAAGTTCACCGCGTATGTGAGATAAAGCTTGCCGTCGAAGTATTTAATCTTGTCGATTCCTGCATGAGCGGTCTTGATCCAGGAATCGATCTTGCCTGTCAGCGAATTCACGACCGCGAGATCGCTCGGTGGACTGCCCCTGGAAGGCTCGGCAATGCAGTAGTAGAGATTTGCGTTATTGTCCCAATGTGAAAAATAGGTAGGAAACGCAACTCTCGACACAAGCTTCCCCGTGAAGCCATTGAAAACGGTCAGCGAATTCCGATAGTTGCAAATAATTAGATCGGGATCCTGCCAATCCCAGGTGGACCCCGGAAGAGGGTCTACCTGGGAGGCGCCTGCGGCGCAGGAGGTCAGGATCCACATAATTCCAATTATCGGTAAGAATGTGGAATGCATGGAACCTCCAGGCTTAAGGCGCCGACCAGAATACGCCGTTCGCATCCGTTGGGCGCGTTTTTGTGTCCATGATATCCAAGGTTGGTCCCGACTTTGTGACTCGCATGTATGTCCATGAGGGAAACCAACCGATATGCATCCGCGATCTTGTCCACCATTTGCGACCAGCGGATCTCGTTGAAGGCCCCGCTAACTTCGCCTCCCATCACGTCATTGAACACTTGCTACCCCCCTTGATTGATAGTGAAGTATCATCGCCGTTCCCGGCTCGATGCTTCGACACGATCGATTATGGAGAGGCATGACTATGCAGGGAGGCTCGCGGGATAGCTAATAAACTTATGCTTATTTCACATAAACAGCTGTCTAATCGAGCTAATTATATCGAAAGGGATGGCTCGATAGGGCAGAATGGAGGGGCAAGTATGGACACAAGGGCATTTATCCGTCGTTCAAGCCTCTTTTTTGGAACGGCCTTTCTCGTGGGCGCCATATTTTCCATTGGCTTCCAGGGCATCTATACCCAGCACTGGAGCCTCGGCTATGCGCTCCAGATGCAAGGATCTGTCATCCTTGTTGCCCTCTTGTTCTATGCATGCCTCCTTTGGGAGCCCCTGGTTTGGATGCAGCCAGTTATCTTTCTGGCCATTACCCCACTCCCCATCCTGGAGGATTACGCCAGCTTTTATGGATTGGGCTTTTTTACGATAGGCATGCTCATTCTCTTCCGTCTCGACTTCTTTGCCCGGCGACGGCTGGTGAAACTGGGGGTTCTTCTAGCCTATCTCCTCGCGGTTGAGGTCTACTCGGCACTGCGCTCCGGGAAGGAATTCACGGCGGCTTTGGAGCCGCTATTCTATATGCTGCTCTTCCTGGCCTTCGGCTACCTTGCCTACGAGGAGAAGCTGGCAGTCTTCCTGAAAGAGCCCAAGGCGATCTTGTCGCTCAAGGAGAAAGGACTTTCGCCGGCGGAGCGGACGTACTTGCTCGCTGTATTGGAAGGAAAGACATCCAAGGAAATAGCTGCCGACTTTGACCTCGCCGATTCGACCATACGAGTCACCCTCTCAAATGCCTACAAGAAGCTTGGTGTCAATAATGCGGTAGAGTTGGCCGTCCTTAATCAGAGGCATGAGATTGTTCAGTGAAGAATGGCGGCGTCACCAAGATCCAGCACCTATGTGCAGACGATGCACAACCCGCCCATGTTCAAACCGCCCTCCCCCCTGCCTCCCCGAACCCACTACCTCCGCAGCCGGCCCACGATCGCCTTGAACTCACTGTCATCCACCAGGCCCCGCTTTTCGTTGCCGAGCTTCTTGACCTCCTCGAGGATGAGGCCGACCAGTGCGTCATCGGCCTCGCCGAGGCCAAGTTCCCCGAGCTTGTAGCTGACGGAGAGCTTGCCGCTCTTCTTGCCGAGGACAACCTTGCCCGTGCGGCCTACGATCTGGGGATGGATGGCGAACATGGCCAGGGGCTTTTCGACGACCAGGTTGACGCCGATGCCCGATTCGCGCGTGAAGTTCTCCTCGCCGACTACGGGCTTGTTGCGAGCGATCGGAACGCCGGAGATGCGCGAGACCAGGTCGGAGAGGGCTGGAATGGCTGCGATGTTCCGGCCTGAGTCTTCGGCGTAGAGGATTTCGAGGGCCAGGATGAGCTCCTCGAGGGCTGCGTTGCCCGTCCGCTCGCCTAAGCCGTTCACGCAGGCGTGGACCACGTCGGCGCCCGCTCCTACGGCGGCGAGTTCGGTGGCGACTGCCATGCCGAAGTCGTTGTGGGTATGGATCTCGACGGGGAGCCGGGTGATGTCCTTGTATTTGCGGGTGAGCCAGGCTATGGCCTCCGGCGTCGCGCATCCCATGGTATCAACTATGCCGATCGAGTCCGGGGGCGATTCGCGCATGATGGCCGACAGGAGATTGTCGAGGTCCTCCTCGCGCGCGCGGGTGGAGTCGTAGGGAAAATAGACGGCGTAGAGGCCCTTGGAGCGGGCGTAATTGATGATGGGGACGCTCTTCCGGAGCACGTCCTCCCAGGTCCACTTGAACTGGTGGACGAGCTTCGGATAGCCGATGGGCACCTCGATGACGACGCCCTGGGCGCCGCAGGCGAGGGCCTGGTCGATGTCCTCGGTCATGGCCCGCGCGAAGGTGAAGACCTTGGCCTTGAGGCCGAGCTTCGAGATTGCCACAATTGCGTCGAAGTCCTCGCGCGATACCGCAGGCATGCCCGCTTCGATGCGGTCGACGCCCACTGCGTCGAGGGCCTTCGCTATGGCGACCTTGTCCTCCTTGCGGAAGACCACACCGGGGGTCTGCTCGCCGTCGCGCAGGGTCGCGTCGTGGATGAGGACCTTTTTCGGCGGGAAGCGCGCAGCGAGCACCTCGGCCTTGAAATTGTAGGGACTGACCCACCAGGACTCGTCCTTGTGATGCTGCTCGCTCATTGGGGTACTCCTTTGACGTTATCGGTAGCTTAGCATGCGGGCTCGCTGCATAGCTGGAAAAAAGCCGCCCGGGGATGTACCCGGGCGGCCTTAGCGGGAGGCTGCGAGATGCGCCGCCTGCTGGAACGCCTACTTGAGCCAGCCCTGCTCTACGAAGTACTTCCTGGCGCCGGGGTGGTAGGGAATGAGCATCTGGTCGTCGGGGAGGACGAGGTCCTTGGTGAACTGCTTGAGGTTGACCGCGACAGCCTGGACGGTCGGGAGGTTCTCGTAGAGGGTCTTCGTCATCTTGTACACGAGGGCGGCGTCAAAATCATCGCGGACGATGATGACGTCGGGGGGCGTGCCAACGGTGGGAACCGGGTCTTTCTGGTTTGGGTAGATGTTGGCGGGAATGTTGCGCCTCATGTAGGCCGGGTTGACCTTCTTGAGGTTGGCGAGGGCAGCGTCGGTGATCGGGACGATAAAGGTCTTGTTGTCGAGCATGAGTTCGGTCATGCCGGATGCGCCCATGGCGAGGCCAAGGATGGCGCCGTCGACCTGGTCGTCCTGGAGCATTTCCACACCCTGGGTGTACTCGACAAAGCTGACCTTCATGTCCTTGTAGGTAAGGCCGTAGGCCGCGAGGGTTTCGCGGGCATCGACTTCACCACCGGAACCAACGGGACCGACCGCTATGCGCTTGCCTTTGAAGTCGGAGACGGATTTGATGCCGCTCGACTTTCGGGCAACGACCTGGAAGAGGTCGGCGAAGAGGCCGCCGGTGATGGCCCTGATCCAGGGCATCTTCTCCGGGTAGGGTGCGACGCCGTTGGTGGCGCGCATGGCCTCGAGGGAGCGGCACTGTGCGACATCGGCATCCCTCGTTCGGAGGAGGTCGATGTTGTGGGGGCTGCCGTTGGTGGCAATTGCGACAGCCTTGATACCAGGGATGTTCTGGTTCCAGAGCTGGCACATCGCAATCCCCGTGGGGTAGTTGGTGCCGCTGACGCCTGCGGTTCCCATGGTGAGGTGTTTCACCTGGGCGCCGGCCGTAACCGCGAGCACGAGGGCCATCGCCGCGATGGCGACGAGCCTGATCGACTTCTTCATTGTCGTCCTCCTGTAGCCTTGCACTTCAGACTTTTATCGTTTGTCAGGCGGAGTCCACTGACCTCGCCATGACGCCGATCCAGATTCAATGCCTGAGTCGGCGGGGGCCCGACCCTGGCTATTTATAACTCAGGCAGCGGCAGTAGGCGCCGCGCCTGCCTTGGCATTTTGCTTGATCAGGAGGATCACGCCGATACCCACGGCAGCGAGGGAGAAGCCGATGGCGGCGGTCACGAGGCCGGGAGCGATGAGGAGTATGGCTGCCACGAAGAACACAGGGCGGAGCCAGATGGGGAAGGCGATGAGGAAGTAGCCTTCTACCGAGACCGCGAGAAGCCATATGCCGGCGAGTCCGAAGATGACCGACCGGAAGACATCCAGGGCGTGGGCTCCGTTGAGGATGAGGTTTCCGGCTGCATCAGGACCCATGAGGAGCATCCCAGGCTGGTAGATGAAGAAGAAGGGCACGATGAAGCCGGCGAGGGCAAGCCTGAAGGCCATCCAGCCAACCTTGTCGGTGTTGGCGTTGGCGATGCCCGCCGCTACATAGGCAGCCAGGGCGATGGGAGGCGACACCGTGGAGAGGCAGGAGTAGTAGAAGACGAAGAAGTGTGCCTGGAAGGGTGAGAGTCCCACCTTGATGAGGATGGGTGCGCAGATCGAGGCAGTTATGACATAGCAGGCGCTCGTTGGAAGGCCGAGACCCAGGATGATGGCAACTACCATCGTCAGGACCAGGACGATCATCATGTTGCCGCCGGAGACTGCGACTATCGAGTCTGCGAGGATGATGCCGAGGCCGGTCATCGAGAAGGCTGCGATCATGAAGCCGGCCGCTGCCATGGAGATGCCGATGGCAAGGCTGGAGCGGGCCGCTGTCGTCGCGACCATCTTGGCTTCCTTGATGCCGATCCGCGTTTCCTTCCTGATCCAGGAAAGGATGATGGTAAGGCAAACCGAGAAGAAGGCTGAATAGAGGGCCGTGCGACCCTGCATCATGAGATAGACGAGGACGATCATCGGGATGATCATCTGACCGTAGCGCATGACCGTGCGCTTGACGTCAGGCATCTCTTCCTTGGACAGGCCCTTGAGCCGGAGGCGCCGGGCACGGAGGTCGACCTGGAAGAAAACCGAGCCGAAGAAGAAAAGGGCAGGGATTACTGCGGCCGCTGCGATCGTGAGGTAGGGAATCCCGAGATACTCCGCCATGATAAAGGCTGCCGAGCCCATGATCGGGGGCATGATCTGGCCACCCGTGGAGGCTGCCGCCTCCACAGCACCGGCGAAGACCGGCGGGTAGCCGATCTTCTTCATCAGGGGAATCGTGAAGGAGCCGACGGTCGCGACGTTGGAGGCTGCCGAGCCGGAAATCATGCCGACCAGGGCGCTGCCGACGACTGACACCTTGGCAGGTCCGCCGACCATGCGGCCGCCTGCACCCATGGCAAGGTCATTGAAGAGCTTGCCGAGGCCGCTCTTGTCGAGTATGGCTGCGAGGATGACAAAGATGATCAGGTAGGTGGCGGAGACGTTGAGGGGCATGCCGTAGATGCCGTCGCCCCCGAGGTACATGGCCTGGATGATGCGCTGTACGGAGGTTCCGCGGTGGGAGAAGACACCGGGCATCCAGGGACCTGCCCACATATATATCAGGCAAATGATGGAGATCCAGAGCATCTGGCCGCCGACCGTGCGCCTGGTCGCCTCGAGGACCAGCACCATGGTGATCGAACCGATGATGTAGTCGCTTAAGTTGGGAATACCGCTCCGGAGCAGGTAGGAATCGCGGTTGATGACCGTGTAGACCGCGCAGACAGCGGAAATGAAGAACAGGGCGATGTCAAGATTGCTCGGTCGGGCCCGGGGCGACTTCTTGTTCGCGGGAAAATAGAGGAAGGTGAGCGCGAGAAGGAAGCCAAGGTGGATGGCGTTGTGCTTCATGACCTCGGGCATGCCGAAGCCGGCGGTGACCAGGTGATACCCGATGAAAAGGACAGAAAGTACCATGATGGCGGTGGGCCACCACGAAACAAATTTTTTGCGATAGTTGTATTCTGCCTCGGTATCTTCCAGCATTTCGTCGGTATCCCCGACAACCACTGGTGTTTTTTTGAGCTTGTCGCTTTTAGCGCTCACGATTCCCCCTCAAACTGGACAGCTGTAATCCGCCAGGGCGGACCGGAACTTTTATGGCGGAGAGTAGCCAGGGCACTCGCCAGGGTCGATTCCCGACTGGCGATGCCAATCAGCATATATCCTATATGATCGATCCTAGCACGTGATTCCTAAGCGCACAAGGAAAATAGTGCGCAGGGGCAGTGTTAGCATCAGGAGGAGAGGGCACTCATCGCGCGGCGCTCCCCATTGAGCAGATGGGAATACACGAGGTCCCTGATCCTCATCGGATCGCGGGCCCGAAGGGCTTCAATGATGGCCAGATGCTCATGGATGACATCCTGTATCACCTGCTCGTGCATGGAATTGGATGCTTCGGGAAAGTAGCGTATCCGAGTGGACATCTTGTGTACCCGCCGGATCGTGTCTACCAGGAAACTGTTCGAAAGATGGCAGAAAAGCATCTCGTGAAGGTGGGTATCACAGGCTATATAGAGGTCTTTATCGAAGGGCTTTGCCCCGAGGCTCTCGATCTCACTCTGGATTCCCTCGATTTCCGCGTCCGGAATCAATGCTACACTCTGTACCGCAGCGTAGGGCTCGAGGAGCTTCCGCATTTCCCAGTTGTTACGGATGTTCTCTTCAGAAATGTCTGTCACTGCCGCGCCCTTGTTGGGGACGAGGGTGACAAGGCCGTCAGCCTCAAGGCGGACAAGGGCTTCCCTTACGGGAGTAGCACTTACCCCGTATTCCTCGGCCAGGCGGTCTATCTGGAGTACGGAGTTGGGTCCGTAGCTGTTGTTTAATATCAAGTCGTGCAGGGCCTCGTACATCTGCTCCCGCATGGAAAGGGTGACGATCTTCTTCTGTATGGCCACTAGGTCCCTCATTTGTCCGTCGATCCTATAGGAAATATCCTTGGGCTCTGACTATAGCATGGATCCTCAGAATCGCAAGGAAAGCTTGTCAGGCGTCGGCGGATTTGGCAATTTTGCTTGCTTCTCCCGGAATTCAATGGTAATAATATAGGATATAGGATGTGGGATATATCCTGTCCCCTGGGTCTTTGCCGAAAGGAATTGAGGTAGCACATGATGACAATTGCCGATCAGCTGATCAAAAGGCTTCGTGAGCAAGGCGTTCGACAGGTATTCGGCGTACCCAGTGGCTCCTGGCTCTATTATATGGAAGCCATGCGCAAGGAAGGCATCGACTTTGTGCTCGTCAGCAACGAGGCCAGCGCCAGCTTCATGGCTGATGTTTCGTGGAGGCTTACTGGAATCCCCGGGGTTTGCTACGGCACGGTTGGCCCTGGGGCAAGCAACCTGAGCACCGGCGTCGTCGGAGCCCTTCTCGACCGCTCCTCGGTCATCGCGCTGAGCAGCGAGCCGCCCGAGAAACTGATAGGCCGCACCGTCCAGATGGCCATCGACCAGCAGTCCTTCTTCCGTCCCATCACCAAGTGGACGACGCGCCTGGCTGCGGAGCGGATCGACCAGCAACTGGCCCACGGCTTGCGGGTTGCGGTCGCTGAGGTGCCCGGCCCGGTCCACCTGGGCCTTCCCGAGGACCTTGGGAGCAAGCCGGCTCCGAATCCGAGTACCTACCAGGTCATGCCGGTCATCAAGCCTGGGAGCATCGATCCCGCCGACCCCCTCCTTTTGGAGCGCATGGAAGGGCTCTTCAGCAAGGCAGCGCGCCCCCTCCTCGCCCTTGGCATCTCGGCAGTACGCTCGAAGTCGGGTGCCCTCATCGCAAAAATCGCCGAAAAGCACCGGATTCCCGTCGTGCTCACTCCCATGGCCAAGGGCCTTCTCTCCGAGGATCATCCCTGGTACGCGGGGGTCCTCTTCCATGCTCTGAGCGACCGCGTGGCCGAAACTAACCGCCAGGCTGACCTCGTGGTCTCGGTCGGCTACGACCCCGTGGAGTTCAACTTCGAGGACTGGATGCCCGAAGTGCCCCTTATCCACCTCGACACGACAGAGGCTGACATCGACCGCGCTGTATACAAGGATGTCTGCGATGTGGTGGGGAACATCGGCGTTTCGCTGGAGCGGCTGGCCAATCTCGCCCCGATAGCCTCTACCTGGGACCAGGGAGCGCTCTCTGCCCGCAGCGCTGCCATGTTCAAGGCCATGGAACCAGCGCCTGGGAGCTTCGGCCCCTGCGCAGCCCTGGCGATCCTCCGCGAAGTCCTGCCTGCAGACGGCATCATGGCCTGCGATGTCGGCGCCCACACCCACCTCATCGGGCAGATGTGGCGGACCCCGGAGCCGGGACTCCAGCTCATGACCAATGGCTGCTCGTCCATGGGTTTCGGCGTGCCGGCAGCCATTGCCGCCAAGCTCTGCAGGCCCGACAAGAAGGTCGCCTGCGTAACCGGTGACGGCTCCTTCCTCATGATGGCCGGCGAGATGGCCCTCGCGAGGCGCAGGAAGCTGCCCGTAGTCTTCATCGTGCTGGCCGACCAGTCGCTGGAGCTGATCAGGCTCAAGCAGGAAAAGAAGGGCTTTCCCGAATACATGACCGCCCTGTATGGGGATGAGTGCCCGACGGCAGAGTTTGTCTTTGGCGTCCCTGTCATCCGGGCCGACGACGCTGATCAGTACCGGGCCGCCCTGGTCAAGGCCTTTGCGACCGAGGGACCGGTTATCGTGGAGGCCCACATCGACGCCTCCGAGTATGCCCAGCTCATCCAGAGGAAGCACAAGTAGGCAGGAGGGGTACCGCGCGCGGGCAATCCGCGCGAGTGGACAGCTTCGCCATGGCGTGCGCATTATTGAACGCCTTTTGCAGGGCCTTGCGAGGCAAGCCCGCACATTCCGCAAGGCCGTAAAGCCAGGAGGTTCATGATGGAACAGAAGGATTACACGGGTCAGTACAAGGCCGAGGCCATGATGGCCACAAGACTCCAGGAAGTGCCCTTTTCGGGAATCCGGAAAGTCCTGGACGCGGTCACCGCGCTCAAGGCCAAGAATGTGGACGTCATCGAGTGGCAGATCGGCCGCACCGACTTCGATACGCCCGAGCACATCAAGAAGGCCGCCTCCGAAGCCCTGATGAAGGGCCTCGTCCACTATGCGCCCAACCTCGGCATCCCCTCGCTGCGGAAGGCCATCGGCGCGCGCACGACAGTCGACAACGGCGTAGCCGTCGACGGGGAGAAGCAGTCAATTGTGATGGCTGGCGCCAACGAGGGCATCCTGGTGGCGATGATGGCCTTCGTGAACCCTGGCGACGAGGTCCTCGTGGCCGATCCCAACTGGCACCACTACAAGTCCATCACCTCCCTGATGGGCGGCCTGCCGGTCATCGTGCCGACCACCGAGAAGGACGGCTTCGTCCTTGACCCGGACGAGGTGGCCCGCAGGATCACGCCGAAGACCAAGATGCTCTGTGTCACCTCTCCCGGCAATCCCACAGGCTGCGCGCAGAGCGCCGAGAGCATGAAGGCGCTGGCAGCCCTCGCCATCAAGCACAACCTGGTCGTGCTCGCCGACGAGATCTACGCGCGCATCTGGTACGGAGCGGGCGCGACCGCCCCGAGCATCTACTCCCTTCCGGGCATGGCCGAGCGGACCATCATCATCAACGGCTTTACCAAGACCTACGCGATGGACGGCTGGCGCCTGGGCTGGACCGTCGCCTCCGAGGAAAATACCCGTGCAATGCTGAAGGTGCGCCAGTACACGACAGTCTGCGTCAACACCTTCATCCAGCACGGGGCCGCGGTTGCGCTTACGGCCGACCAGAAGCCCGTCGACGACATGATCGCCGAATTCGCCAAGAGGCGGCAGATCATGCTAAAGGGCCTGCGCTCCATTCCGGGAGTGACGGTGCCCGAGCCCCTGGGCGCCTTCTATGTCTTTCCGAACATGAAATCCTTCGGCCTGTCGTCCATGGAACTTTCGGACTACCTCATCGAAAAACATTCAATTGCGACGGTAGGGGGCAGCGTCTTCGGGGCGGCCGGCGAGGGGCACCTGCGGATGGCCTACTCCTGCTCCACCGTCGACTGCGAGCGGGGCATCGAAAGGCTCAAGACCGCCCTCGCAGCCCTCGGGAAGTAAGATGGAGACAGGGGCAGAACCATGAAACAGTATCGCGTGGCGGTTGTCGGCGCCCTCGGCGCAGTAGGCCAGGAAATGATCAAGACCCTCGAGCAGCGGAACTTTCCGGTCTCGGAGCTCGTGCCACTGGACATCGAGGCGAAGGTCGGCTTGATGGTCGATTTCAGGGGTGCGAAGGTCGCGGTGCGGGCCGCGGAAAAAGCCGCCTTCGCCGGCCTGGACTTCGCGCTCTTTTCCGCCGGTTCGGAAGCGAGCCTCGAACTTGCCCCTGTGGCGGCAGAAGAAGGCGCAATTGTCATAGACAATTCAGCCGCCTGGCGCATGGACCCTTCGGTGCCCCTGGTCGTGCCCGAGGTCAACCCCCAGGCCCTCGACGGACACCGGGGCATCATCGCCAATCCCAACTGCTCGACCATCCAGATGCTCGTGGCCTGCAAGCCCATCCATGACGCCTTCACGATAAAGCGCATAGTTGTTTCTACCTACCAGGCGGTCTCGGGCACCGGCGCCCCCGCCATCGAGGAGATGAAAGCCCAGGCAGCCGCCTTCGTGAAGGGCGAAAAGATCAGCGCCAGCGTCTACCCGCGCCAGATACTCTTCAACGCCCTCCCCCACATCGATGTCTTCCTCGACAACGGCTACACCAAGGAAGAGATGAAGATGGTCCACGAGACGCACAAGATCCTCGACCCCAACATTGCGGTAAGCCCCACCGCTGTCCGCGTGCCCGTGTTCCGCGGCCATTCGGAGGCTGTCAACGTCGAGACGGTGAAGCCTTTTACCATCGCCGAAGTCCGGGCCCTCCTCGAAAAGGCTCCCGGCGTCAGGGTGATGGACGACCCCTCCAAGGGCATCTATCCGACGGCCCTCGACGCCGAGGGCCAGGACGCCACCTTCGTGGGTCGTCTCCGCATGGACCCGACCGTCCCCCATGGCTTGTCAATGTGGGTCGTCTCGGATAACCTGCGGAAAGGAGCGGCCCTGAACGCCGTCCAGATCGCGGAGACCCTCATCGCCAGGGGATTCAAAAGAAAGGTCTAATTAAGATGGCCCTCATCGTACAGAAATTCGGTGGCACCTCGGTCGCGGACCCCAAGGCCCGTGCCTGCATCGTCGCCAAGCTCCGCGCGGCGCGTGCACGCGGCGACAGGGTCGTCCTCGTTGTCTCTGCCATGGGCAGGCGGGGTGCCCCCTACGCTACCGACACCCTCCTGGACCTCCTGCGCGAGACCGGGGGCGATGCCGATCCCGCTACCAGCGACCTCCTTGTTTCCACGGGCGAGGTAATCTCCGCCTGCATACTTTCGGCCCTCCTCAGGAAGGAGGGCATACCCTCGATTCCGATGACCGCCTACACAGCTGGCATCGAAACCGAGGGCCCGCCCGGTGACGCGACACCCATAGCCGTGGACGCGGCAGCCATATGCGCCAAGCTCGACAAGGGGCTTGTGCCCATCATCACGGGCTTCCAGGGCCTCGACAGCGAGGGGGGCATCGTCACCCTCGGGCGGGGCGGCAGCGACACGAGCGCAGTCGCGGTGGGCATCGCCCTCGGTGCGGACTTTATCGACATCTACACCGACGTGCCCGGCGTAGCCAAGGCTGACCCCCGTGTGGCCACGGACGCCCCCTACATGGACTTCCTCGACTATGGCTCGATGTTCAGGCTTGCCACCCACGGCGCGCGGGTCCTCCACGACCGCTCGGCGCTGCTCGCCGAGAAGGGTCGGGCTCTGCTCCGCGTGCGCTCCACCTTCGACGAGGGGGAGGGGACACTGATAGGCCCCGAGGGTACGAGGAAGGTACCAGACTTCGTGGGCATCGGGTCGGTGACCCTGCCTGAGGGGAAGCTGCGCCTGACAGCGGTCTTCGCGAAGGGCTCTCTGGGCTCGGCTATCGCGGCAAGTCTCCTTGATTCCGAGGGGCATCCTGGCCAGATCCTTTCCGATGATCCTGACGCACTGGCTTTTGTCTGCACCGCGGCAGCAGCAGGCGACCTCACCCGCAGGCTCCTTGAGAGCCTGAAATAGCGCCGGGGCTTCACAGGATGGGATCGGCGCGGAGGAGGCCGGGACCCTGGGATTAGCAGGGAGATCGCATAATCTGTCTTGACACAACCGAACTGCCGGGCAATTGTAGCCTCCGTTCCGGCGTGGGAAAGAGCTCCCACCCCACCGAGGTTTCATGGCACTTCGATTGCCCCTGCTTTCCCTTGCGATCCTTGTCCTCACCCTGGCATCCGGCCCTGCCTTCGCCCAGACAGCCCCCACGGTCTCCGACTCCGAACGCATAGCACTCCTTGAAGCGCGCCTTGCCGAACTCGAAGCGCGTCCGGCCCTCGGCCTCCATGGATCGCTCGAGGTGAAGATCTATCCGAGCACAGTCGGCCTCCGCCTCTGGGACCACCTTGACCGGGCCCTCCCCGTGGTCTATCCCAATGACTTCAGGAGCACGGGGCTCAGTTCGGCGACCTTCAGCGTCGACGCCGGGGTTGTGGAGGACGAGGTCAGGGTCCGACTCGTCGCCAATCCCCTCGCCCTTCCCGAAGCAATTACTACGATCGGCAGCTCCACCGGCTACGGTACCTGGAATGGCTACACTGACCGGCCCGTGGGTATCGCGGACTATGAAGAAATCGCAGCCCTTGTGGCCCTCTACAACGACTGGCGCGAGGAAGGAGCGTGGGCAGCGGCTGACAGGAGCGCCCTCCTTGCCGCCCTGCAAGGCCTCACGGCTACCGACCTCGTGGCGACTGCTACGGACGACATCGTCCTCAAGGTCTGGAGCACTCCCGGCGCGAGTGTCTCTGCCAGCGCTTTTCCCTTGAACACTGCGACCCAGGCTGATCTTGCAAGAATCCATGCCGCGATCCAGGGCAGTGGTTTCTTCGCCGCCGCCGTGGATCGGAGCGTCGCGACCTTCCTCGGCAGGGCCTCCTCCCCCGCAGTGCGCGCCCTTTCGGACGCAGCCTCCCTCAAGGCCTGGCTTTCCTCGGGACTCGCGCCTGAGACGATCTCGGAGCTTTCCACCGATGACAAGCTTCTCCTCCGGAAATCCGCCGACCTGGTCCTTGCCTACGACAGGGCCCGAGATCCGACAGCCATACTCACTGCCTCGACCAGTCTGGACTCAACCTTCATCACTGCGGCATCAGTGAGCTTCCCGAGGATCGGCGGCCTCCTCGACCTCGACATCGACCTATTGGGCAACCATGCCTCGGCGGGCTCCCTCAATGCTGACATGAAGGACCACCAGATCGAGGCCGTTACTGCCTACCAGCGCCTTTCGGTCTCCCTCGCCGAGGGCCTGGTCCCCGGACTTTGCCTGGGCCTTTCCTATTGGACCGACATGAAGGAAGCCACGAACGGCCTCGTTCCCGAATGGTACGAGATCCTCTCCGCCACGCCGCCCAAGGGCCCCAAGGTCGGAGCCGGAGCACGCATTTCCCTTGCATCGAAGCCGGACGAGGACATGGAGGCAGGACTGGTGGCAGAGGCCGCAGGCTTCGACTTCCTCAATATTCCCAATTGGGCCTTTTCGGTCCAGCCCCGTCTCTCCGCCTTCGGCGCTGGCCTGTGGGGGGAATTCTCCCTCATCCCGGCCAAGGGCATCTTCCTGACCGACGCCACCCTCTCCTGGTCGAGACCCGGCATCGATGTTTCGGCCCGCCTCCTCCATGCCCGCGGAACCGTCTCCTACAACGCCGATCCTGACAGCGTCGAGTCGGCCACCAAGAATGCCCCGGTGACCGGGTTTTCTGCCCTCGGCGGGCAGCTTACCCTCAACTTCCATGAACTCCTCAGGGGGATTGTCCTCCTTCCCCTCGGAGTCCAGGCAAAAGGCCTTGTCAGCCTCGACAGCGGCGCCTGCTACTGGGAAGGCGGCGCAGAGTTCTATCTCTCGGAAGCCTTCAAGTTCTACTTCGGCTGCGGCCAGGACCAGGTCTACAACAAGGGCAACAAGGCGGTAGGCTTCGTTGGAGGGGCGCGCTTCCAGCTGAGCAGGAAGGCCGAGTTCAATGCCAAGGTCCTCTACGGCTATGACCGCTCCTTTGCCTCCGCCATGCCTGCCTATTCCTTCGGGAGCACGATCAGTTTCTAAGGGGGGGGAAGCCCTTGCCTTCAAGTAGGGGAAACCCGAGTTTCGTGCTGCTATTTTGCGCTATTGTCGCTGGTTCTGTGTGATACTTGCTTGCTTACGGGGAGCAGCTCATGAGAGGTCTCGACTTTTCAACTGTACTCATCTTTTCCTCGATCATCGTCCTCCTGGTGGGGATATCGATGTTGCTTTTTCTGGGCAGGAGCTTCAAAGGGCGCCAATGGCCCCTCCTCCTTGGCGGCATCCTCATCATCGCCTTGAGTGCCATCACCGGAATCGCGCCAGTCAACAGCGAGATGGAAGGTGTGTTCTGGGGTTCCGCCTTCATCCTCCTCAATATCCTGGGGCTGGCCATTGTTTTTGCAGTCATGGAGAAGTTGCTGAATATCGGTGCCCCACTACGCCGGAATCTGACCGCCGCGGCGATCAATGGGCTGGCGATCATTCTCCTGTACCAGTTCCTGCCACTCCTCCATGGCGCACGCACGATCGTGTACGGCTGTGCCCTGTATCCAATCGTCATCCCCATGATCGTCAATCTGCTCAGGCGTCCGCGTCGACTGGCCTATCAGCGGAGTTTCGCAGGGCTCTGGGCCCTCTTCACGTCGATCTTTTCAATCCGGGTCTTATTTGCCTTCCTCGACCTGAATTATGATAACTTCATACCTTCGAACTATGATACATATATCGTACTCATCTTCGCCGTTGTCGGCATCATGGGTTTCACCATGTGCATTCCCATGGCTTTAGCCAGTCAGCGCACATTACGCGACTCCAACCGGCGAAAAAAGCCCAGGGTTTCATTGAGTTCCAGGGGGCTGGCAGAAATCGAAGCCCTGTATGCCATCGCTTTCATCAGGGGCAAGAGCGTCAAGCAAATCGCCCTGGAATACACGGTCTCCGAATCGACGGTCCGTAACACCCTCTCCCACGTCTACAAGAAGCTCGGCGTGATCGACAAGGTAGGACTCATGACGATGGCCTTAGAAAGCGAAGTGGAAGTGTAGCCCGCGATTTCAAGGGAACGATTCCTGCGCTGGCATCCTTTACATTGACCCCCTGGGGGCAAAGGCCTAAAATCACGGCATGCAATCCGCGAAGCTGCCCATCGGCATCCAGAGTTTCCAGACGATCCGCACCGAGGGCTATATCTACATCGATAAAACGCCCTTTATCGCCCGGATGGCCAGCCAGGGGAAGCCGTATTTCCTTTCCCGCCCCCGCCGCTTCGGCAAGAGCCTTCTTCTGGACACCATGGAGCAGGCCTTCTCGGGGCGACGTGAGCTGTTTGAAGGCCTCTACCTGGACAGTCCTGAATCGCAGTGGGACTGGAGCCGGACCCATCCGGTCCTGCGGATCAGCTTTGGTACTGGCAGTTACCGGAACCTGGATGAACTCAGGCAAAGCCTGGCTTTTCAGCTGAAATCCCTGGCCGAAAAGCTGGAAGTTCCTCAACTCGAGCAAAAGTTGCCCTCCTTGGCTCTTCAGGAACTCATCATTTCAGCCAGCAGGAAGACCAACTCCACCGTCGTCGTCCTTATCGACGAGTACGACAAGCCCATCCTTGACGCCCTGCCCGACATCGAGCTGTCCACGCTTATGCGATCGGAGCTCCGGAGCTTCTACGGAGTGCTCAAGGATGCCGACCCCTACCTGCGTTTTGTCTTCCTGACGGGGGTGAGCACGTTCAGCAAGGCCGGTGTCTTCAGCGGTCTGAACCAACTCAATGATCTTACCCTCGACAGCAAGTACGGCGCCGTGTGCGGCTATACCCAGGCCGATGTGGACAGCTGCTTTGCGCCCCTGATTACAAAGTTTTCGCCCCAGACCATCCGCTCCTGGTACAACGGCTTTAGCTGGGGACCGGAAAGCGTCTACAATCCCTTTGATATCCTCCTCTTGTGCGAAAACCAGGAGCTGCGCCCCTGGTGGTTCGAGACCGGCACCCCGAGTTTCCTGATCAAGATGATGCGGGAGCA
>CAIJMU010000090.1 GCA_903821875.1 uncultured Spirochaetota bacterium | reverse complement strand
GCCTCGAACAAATTCGTGACCTGGTCGAGCGGCGACGCTACCATTGCGACTGTCTCAAGTGGCGTCGTGACGCCGGTCAAGGCGGGTACGGTCACCATCAGCGCGGCGAGCGTGGCGGATGGGACGAAGAAGGGGAGCTGCACTGTCACCATTGCGGCTTCAAGTCCGGTAAGTGATTACATTTCTCCCACTATCGGCACCTTGAAGGGCGTTTCCGGTGGGTCGTTTACCATTGGCAGCTCAGTCGTCACCCTCTCGGGCTTCCGGATGTCGCAGTACGAGATTACGCAGGCACAGTATGCGACCGTGTCAAGAGACAACCCGAGCAATTACACCGGCGATACAAGCCGCCCTGTGGAAATGGTGACCTGGTATGACGCGGTGGAGTTCTGTAACAAACTGAGCACGCTGGAGAACCTGACCCCGGTCTATACAATCACCAGCAGGACGCCGGCCTCAGGCTATCCGATTACGAATGCGACGGTAGCGGCGACCTTTTCGAACAATGGCTATCGCCTACCGACCGAGGCCCAGTGGGAGTTCTCAGCCCGCGGTGGGTCAAGTTCAAATAACTATACTTATTCCGGATCGAACGATGCGGGGACAGTAGCGTGGTACTTATCGAACTCAGGAACTACGACACATCCGGTGGCCACCAAGGCAGCCAATGAACTGGGGCTATTTGACATGAGTGGCAATGCTGGGGAATGGTGCTGGGATTGGTGGGGGGGGACCCTGAGCGGGACTGATCCGACTGGCCCTTCTACGGGGTCGTACCGTGTTATACGGGGTGGCACCTGGAGCTATGATGCCAGTGACTGCACTGTCTCCGCCCGGAGCAACAACTACCCGTACGGCAGGTACTACCATATCGGGTTCCGGGTTCTTGCGCCTTCGACAGAGCTGGGCGTAGCTATTACGGGGGTCACGCTAAATAAAAGCACAACTACCATGACAGTCGGAGGCGCCACGGAGACCCTGACGGCAGTTGTCGCCCCGTCAAGTGCGGCCAACAAATCTGTTACCTGGTCTTCGAGCGACTCGACAATTGCCTCGGTCAATAGTTCAGGTTTGGTGACTCCCCTGAAGATTGGTACCGCGACTATCACCGCACAGAGCCAAGCTGATGCTTCAAAATCGGCGAGCTGCGTGGTGACAGTTGTGGCTTCTGCTCGAGGATATGCCATCGGCGATACAGGACCCGCCGGTGGCATTGTCTTCTACGACAAGGGGAGCGTCTCCGATGGCTGGCGCTATCTCGAAGCGGCTCCGAGCGACCAGAGCACGAACATACAGTGGTACAACGGCACGAACATTTCAGTTTCGACAGGCACAGCCATAGGCACCGGCAAAGCCAACACAGCTGCCATCATCGCAGCCCAGGGGAGCGGCAGCTATGCGGCCAGCCTCTGCAAGAACCTGAGCCTTGGCGGCTATTCTGACTGGTTTCTTCCCTCGAAGGATGAACTCAGCCTGATGTACACGAACCTGAACCTGAAGGCGGCAGGTCTGGGAGGGTTTGGCGGCCAGTGGCTGTGGGCCTCTTCCCAGAACGAAGGCGACGGCACATGCGCATGGACACAGCGAATCTCCGACGGCTATCAGAACGACGGCAGCTACAAGAACAACAGTTATTTTGTCTGTGCCTGTCGGGCCTTTTCCAATTGAGGCTGTCCCGTGCCGAGCCCACAGGGACTGACCCCGGAGAGTAACACCGAGGCATCTGAACAGGTCATCATGATCGAGGATGCGAAGCAGGGGTCAGGCTCGCGGTCTGACTCCTCCTGGGTTCACTGCCTGTTCAAAGGCTTAGTCCCCTTCAGCGCCTTCAGGCAAGCACACCCCCTCATATGAACACATGTTCATATGTTCATATGAGGGGATATGTTTCCACCGCCGCCTGCCACTGTCACTAGCATTCGAGCTCGGGGGATCGGCTCGTAGCCTTGCTTTTTTCCATTTCTCTCCCCATTTTAAATTCCTGCCGCTACCTCCGGGCGTACTACCGCCTGGAGGTAGCATCATGCCGAACCCACAGGTCTGCGCTCTATGAGACCATCCGTCAAGCGCGGATGCTTCAGGTAGTCATCCAAGTTCGAGTGTCGGACCCCCACAGCAATCTGTTTAGGAAAGATGGCAGGGGTAATCGGGAGACTCAAAGGCGATATTGAAGAAATAATAGCTGGACGAAAGGTACTGGTGACACTAAAATTCTATCGTTGGACTGGTTCCCAAGGTGGAGGTCACATATGAATATGGCGAAGATATTCGTAGTGATGACGGTGTCGCTTGCATCCGCTCTTCTGGCTGCAGAGCCCGCCAAGATCGCCCTGGTCGTTGGGAACGCGACATATACGGACGGAATCCCCGAGCTCCGCAACCCGGTGAACGATGCCTCGGACATATCCGCTGTCCTTGAAAAGGAAGGCTGGCGGGTGACGCGG
>CAIJMU010000089.1 GCA_903821875.1 uncultured Spirochaetota bacterium | reverse complement strand
GTTCCGAAGGTGATTGTCGGAGGTACAGCCAGATTAAATGTCGCGTTCTCTGTAAAGTTATTGTTTCCTGAAGTGTCATTTGCATAAACGCGGAATGTGTAAGTCCCGTCGGTAATTGAAGTGTTTGTTGCGTTGAAGTTTCTGTTGTCTGTTGAAGACATTGTGAAATTATTAACTCCGTTGTTTAAACTGTACTTTACAGAACCATTTTCGTTTAAAGAAACATTAAAGTTCAAAGGAAGGGAAGTGTAATTTTCTCCTTTTAACGGGAAGTTTATTGTAACCTTTGGAGCTGTTGTGTCAATTCTAACATTTCTTGTTTCAGTCTGATTCTTGTTCATGTCAGTGTTGGTATTAGTTTCCATCATTTCCTTCCATCCCGGAGAGCCAGGTTTCTATTCCTGCGTAGTCGTAGGTCTCGAGGAGCTGCCGCAGGGTGCCCGCCGCCTCCGTATCGCTCTGTCCTAGCTCATCGGCGATGGCCTCGAGCTGTACGATGTCCCCGTCGCGGGACGCTTCCCTGGTCTTCGCGGCCACAGCTGCAGGAATGCTGGCTTTCCGCGCCTGTGTCCCCGATCCCGGCTTCGGCACTTCACCCGCGCTGGCAGGCAGGGGTCCCAGGCCGGCCAGATCTTCATAGTCCCCATCATGGAAGACCGTCCCGATCTCGAACTCGAATTTCGATCCCCTGCCCGCTTCGCTGGTGATCGTGATGGATCCGCCCATTTTCTGGACCAGCAACCTGGACATGAACAGACCGAGCCCGAGACCCCCGAATTTCCTGGTCTTGGACCCGTCGATCTGGGAAAAGGGCTCAAGGAGCCTGTCCATCCTGTCCTGCGGTATGCCGATGCCGGTATCGCTCACCGAAAAGGCGAGCTTCCCTCGGGCATCGGGATCCTCGACAAAGCGCACATTGAAATCGACCTGGCCCGACGCGGTAAACTTGACGGCATTGTCCAGAAGGTTGGCGAGGACCTGCCTGAGACGGCCGGCATCGAGGTCCACGCTTCCGGGGAGCTCGGGAAGGGAGAGGGTGAAGCCGAGTCCCTTCTTCGCCGCCACATGACGGTAGGCTGTGGCCAGCTCCGTCACAAGGTTGCCGAGATTCACCTTCCTGATTTCGAGTTCAAGCTTCCCAGCTCCTATCCTCGAGAAATCGAGGATGTCCCCGATGATCCCCGAAAGGAGAGTGCCGGCGGCGCCGATGGTCAGGAGCTGCCTTCGCTGTTCCTCATCGATACTGGTCCTGAGGAGGAGGTCGGTATAGCCTGTCACGGCGTTCAGGGGAGTGCGGAGCTCGTGGCTGATGTTCGCGAGGAACTCGCTCTTGGCCCTGCTGGCCTCCTCGGCCTTGTCCCGCGCTATAGCCAGGGCAGCCTGGATGCCCTTCCTCTCCTCCACCTCGTGCCTCAGGCCGCTGACCGTGGCCTCGATCGTTGTGGCCATGGACTGGAATACACCCGAAAGGAGGTCCAGCTCCCTGATGGCGCTTGGCTGGCGGGCGCTTTCCGCCCATTGACCTTCTGCGAGCCGTGTCGCGTAGGCCTTGAGCTCCGAAATGGGCCTGACGATCCTCCCGACCAGGACAAGGTTGATGCCCAGCCCCAGGGCGAGGATCAGGATCACCAGGAGGCTGGAGGCCCGGAAATCGGCGATGATGGTGGCGATGTATTCCGATTCCGGGATGACCGTGATCACGAGCCAGTCGAGGCCTGCCGGATCCTGGAAGGGGCCGATCTGGCAGAAGTAGCGGGAACCCTCCGCGCTGAAATCGAAGTCCAGGGCCGGGGCAGCGATCCCGGGGCCGCCAGGCGCACCGAGCCTTTCCACCACCGCAGCCGCAGCCAGTCGTGTCAATTGGTTGGAACTCCCGTCCGCCCTCCTGCGCTCGTAGCCCGAGCCCTCCGATTTCTCCTTGAAGGGATCCTCGCCCGTGGAGGAGGCGATGAGGAAGCCTGAGCGCTCCATGATGAAGCTCTGGCCCGTCTTGCCCACCTTGAGCTGAGCGAGCATGTCGCCCAGGTGGGAGAGGAACACATCGACCGCAGCGACCCCGATCAGTCTGCCGGCGGCATCGAAGACCGGCTGGCTGGCCGCTATCGCGAGTTCCTGTCCGGTGAAAAGGACGTAGGGGGGGTTCCAGACCGCCCTGCCGGCTGCAACCGCGTTGGAATACCAGGGTCGCTGCCGTGCGTCGAAGTGGGGCAGTGAACTCTCGAGGGCACTTCGGTCGCCGTGCCCATCAGTGGCGAACTTCCTGAAGATGCCTGCGACAAAGCCATCGGTGGCAATGAGGTACTGCGATCCCTTCGCCCCCTCCCTGCCCGCATTGGCAAGCCCACCCGATGCATTCCCGAAATAAATGCTATTAACACTGTCAAAGAGCTGGAGTTCCTCCCAGAAATGCAGGAGAAGGTCGGCCTGGTCCCTCGGATCGGGGAAGCCACGGACGAGCGAGGCGGCCTGGGCTGCGTTGATCCGGCGGGGCGCGTCCAGGAAGCTCTCGATGCGCGAACGGATCCTGCCGTTGACCTCGGCCCCGAATTCGATGGCCACATCGTCGATGGCGTGGCGGCCGATGGTAAAGGCAAGGGCGCCGATAAGGGCTGCGCTGCTCAGGGTCACTCCAAGCGAGGTGAGGAGGAGAAGGGTCCCGAGCGAAATCGACCAGCGCTGTCGTCTGCCCCCCGCGCCTGGGACCCTAGCCATGTGAACCGACAGTGGGAAGCGCTTCGAGGCCAGACACCCAGGCTTCGATCGCCCCATAATCGTAGCGGTCGCTCATGCGCTTGAGCGATTCCGCCTCCCTCGGATAGGAGGAACGGAGCTCATCCTCGCACATGCGGAGGAGGGCTATGTCGCCCGAGCCCAGCGCATTGCGGATAGCCCGCACCAGGTTGAGAGGAAGGGCTGCGGAGGTTCCAGGGGGGGCTGGGGGCGGTTCAGAGAGGCCATAGGCGTACTCCGACGGCGCACTTCGTTGGTACACAAGACCCAGGAGGGAGCCCAGGGTCTCAAGGAGGACTGCGGGTTCAAAGGGCTTCCGGAGGAAGCCATCGACGCCTGCAGCATAGGCTGCGACCTCTTCCTGCGCGAAAACGCTGGCGGTGACAGCCACGATGCGTACCGTGTTTCCCAGCGGGCCTTCGCGGAGCTTTCTGGCCATTTCGAAGCCATCCATGACAGGCATCCGCAAGTCGAGGAGGATGGCTTCGGGCTGCCAGGCTTCGGCGATTTCCAGGCCCTTCCTGCCATCGTCGGCGGCCTCCAGTTCAAAGCCTATGGGCTCAAGGATCTGCCAGAGGAGGTCCAGGTTGTCTTGCCTGTCGTCCACCAACAGCACCCGGACGGGTCGCCTGTCGGCTTCTATCCCTACGATGCTTCCCCGGACTTCGGGAATGACCCCCTCTCCCTCGGCCTCCAGGAGATTGGCGACAAAGCGGAAGGTCGAGCCCCGTCCTACCCGGCTCGTGGCCGTCAGGCTCCCCTCCATCAGCTGAGCGTAGCTCCGGCTGATCGCCAGGCCGAGCCCGGTTCCGCCCATCTTCTTTCCGGTGCTGGTCTGGCTGAACTCCCTGAAAATCATGTCCAGGTCGCCTTCGGCAATGCCCGGACCGCTATCCTCGACCTCGACCTCAAGGCGGAAAGAGGGGGAACCAGGCAGCCTTGTTACACTGGCACGGAGGGTAATCCCTCCACGCTCCGTGAATTTTGCAGCATTGCTCAGGAGGTTTACGATCACCTGCCTGATCTTGCCCTCGTCACCGCGCGCGGACTGGGGCAGGGATCCGTCGATGAGGGTCGTGAAGACCAGGCCCCGATCGAGGAGCCTCTGATGGAAGAGATCCACTACGTGCCTGAACAGGACTTCGAGGCTGAAGACCCCTGACTCGAGCCTCGTCTTCCCGGCCTCGATCTTGGCCATGTCGAGGACCTCGTTGATCAGGTGGAGAAGGTGCTCGCCGCTCCGGTTGATGGGATCGATGTGCTCGGCATGCTTGCCGCTCAAACCCGCATCACGCTTCAAGATCTTGGCAAAACCGAGGATCGCGTTCAAGGGCGTACGGATTTCGTGGCTCATGTTGGCGAGGAAGATGCTCTTGGCCTGGTTGGCCTGGTCAGCCTGCACTGCAAGGTCCTTGGCCACCTCGCTGGTCTCCTGGAGGCGAAGGTTGGCTTCTTCCAGCCTCCTGCCCGCTTCGACCCTCTCCGATATGTCCTCGAAGACGCAGGCTACCTGTCCGGCGAAGGGCCTGAAAGCGGTGACGCTGTAGACCTGCCCGGGGAGGACTCCCTTGGTCGTGCTGTAGAGGTGCTCGCCGGTGAGCGCTACATGAAGGAGGGTATCGAACCAGGTGGCAGGCTCGGGGTGGAAGATCTCAAGACCCTTCCCCAGTATGGCTTCGGCTCCGAGGCCTGCCATCCGTTCAAAGGCAGGATTTACCGCGAGGAAGCGGAATTCCCTCACCTCCCCTGCCGCCGTCGCCTTCGCTCCATAGAGGGCGAAGCCGCTTGCCATCTCACGAAACAGGCTTTCGTACTGGTGCCGGGCACGGGCTATGTCCCGTCGCTGTTCAGCAAGCTTCAGGAAGACCCTGACCTTGGAGACCAGGATCATCGGATCGTAGGGCTTGACCAGGTAATCGACGGCACCAGAACTGTAACCCCGGTCTTGGAGGGCCTCGTCCATGCTGGCCGCGGTGACAAAGATGATGGGCAGACCCTCGGTCGAAGGATCGGACTGGAGGATCCCTGCAAGTTCATAGCCGTCCATGCCCGGCATCTGGACATCGAGGATGGCCAGCTCGAAGCGGTGCCGGAGGGTCGCCTTGAGCGCTTCCTCCCCGCTCATGGCCACCACGAGCTTGGCCGGAAGTCCCGCGAGCGTGCGCTCGAGCGCGATCAGGTTTGCCTTCTTGTCATCCACGGCGAGGATGAGCATCTCCTCGCTGTCCGTCGCTGAAGCGATCGCTTCGACGTCATGGGCCTGCATCCCCTTATACATCAGCGTACCCTCTTCTTGAATATCCGAGCCTGGTTGTCCACGATGTCAAAACGATCCTCCACCGAGGTAAAGGCAATTGTCTCCATATCGCCGAGGCAGAGATAGCCCCCGTTCTCGAGGCTCTCCCAGAACATCTCCAGGACGTGGTTCTGGAGCTCGTGGTTGAAGTAGATGAGGACATTGCGGCAAACCACAACCTGCATTTCCCCGAAGGATGCGTCCATCGCCAGGTTGTGCCTGGCGAAGGTCACCTGCCCGCGCAGCCTTGTGTCGAGGATTCCTGCGTGATGGTCAGAGCGGAAGTACTCCGTGAAGGATGATTTCCCTCCCGCCTCGAAATAGTTCTTGCCCCCGAGCCGGAGGATGCCCAGGGGATAGACCGAGGCCTTGGCAGTCTCGATGGCCGCCTGGCTCAGGTCCGTCGCGTAGATGGTGGCGCGATCGAGCAAGCCCTCCTCGTGAAGGAGGATAGCCAGCGAGTAGGCCTCCTCCCCGGTCGCACAGCCCGCATCCCAGATCTTGAAGTGGGGCCAGGTCCGAAGGAGTGGGATGACCTTTTTCCGCAGGGAGGCGTAGACCGCTGGATCGCGGAAGAAAGAGGTGACGTTGATGGAAAAATAGGAGAGGAGGCTATAAAAGAGGCTGGGCTCCCGGATCACCCGGCCTGTTGCCACTGAAAAGCCGTCCAGGCTGAAGTCAGTGAGGAATTGTCTGATGCGGCGCACCAGGGTCTCCTTCGAATAGTCGCGGAAGTCGTAGCCGTATTTCCGGAAGATCGCCTCGAGGAGGAGGTCAGTCTCAAGGAATTCGATTTCCTCTTCCGTGGTCCCTGATCCCATCGGGACAGGGGGGGTCAGCGACACAAGAGGATCCGCATGAGGGAGGCGAGCCGGTCCAGGTCCACGGGCTTGGCCAGATAGTCGGTCGCCCCGGCGTCGATGCACTTCTGCCGGTCCTCCTTCATGGCCTTGGCAGTCAGCGCGATGATGGGCAGCCGGGCAAAGCGCTCCTGGGCACGGATGGCCTTGGTAGCCTCGTAGCCGTCCATGACGGGCATCATGATGTCCATCAGCACAAGATCGATATCGGGTTGTTCGTCGAGGAGGCCAAGGGCGCGCTGCCCGTTCTCCGCCTTCAGGGGAACCATGCCATGGCCAGCGAGGGTCCGCGCCATGGCGAACATCGTCCTCATGTCATCCTCCACAATGAGGACCTTCCTGCCACGCAGCGACTCGTCGGAATCGTGGAGGTGGAGAATGGCACGCTTGTTGTCGTCCGGAAGGTCGCGCACTACACGATGGAGAAAAAGCGCCACCTCGTCGATGAGGCGCTCCTGCGACCGCACATCCTTGACGACCACCGAATCCGAGTAGTCGCGGAGGAAGAACTCCTCCTCCAGGGTAAGCTCGCGGGCGGTGTGGATGATGACAGGGGGGAGGGACACCTTCGCCTCGGTGAGGTTGCGGAGGAGGTCGAGACCCTGCATGTCCGGTAGCCCGAGGTCTATGATGGCTAGGTCATAGCTCTGCTTCCGGAGGATCTCGATAGCGTCCTTGCCTGTGGTCACCTCGTCGACCTCGACGTTGTCGTCGCCGATGATCCGCACCGTTTCCTTGCGCATGTACTCGTCATCCTCGACAACCAGGACGCGCTTGTGGGCCTTGGCCGTAGCCGCTTCGATCCGATCCAGCACCTCCAGGATCCGCTCGCGGTTGATGGGCTTGGTCGCGAAGCCGATGGCCCCGGAACCCAGGTGCGGGAGCCCCGGTTCCTGGCCGGACACGATATGGACGGGGATGTGCCTGACAGAGACATCCCGTTTGAGTGAATCGAGGACCGACCAGCCGTCCATCCCCGGAAGCTGGATGTCGAGGATGATGCCATGGGGCTTGAACTCGCGGGCCCGGGCCAGGCCCTCCTCCCCTGTGCCGGCAACGATGACCTTGAAGCCCCGTTCCCTCATGATTCCCGAAAGGATGCCGGCAAAAAGCTTATCGTCCTCGATGAGCAGCATGACGCGGTCAAGGTCGCCGATACAATCACGGTCGTCTCCGCAGTCCTCGGAGTTTTCAGGGTCCCTCCGGCCCGCTTCGCCTGAGGTCGCCGCCCTTCCCGCTGCGGCGGATTTCACGGCCCCGACGCCCGCCCCAAGGCCCTTCACCCATCCAGGCTGGCTGCCCCGTGTCGAGGCGCTCCCGGCTGCGTTCCCGGCGACCCTGTCCCCGGTTTTCCCGAGGGCGAGCGGCAGGTAGAGGGTGAAGGTGGAGCCCTTTCCAGGCTCGCTCGCAAGGTGGATCTCCCCTCCGAGGAGGGCTGAAAACTCCCGTGAGATCGAAAGCCCCAGGCCCGTGCCGCCGAAGCGGCGGCGGTCACCCGTCTCGGCCTGATGGAAGGCTTCGAAGATGAGTTTCTGCTTGTCGGCGGCAATGCCGATGCCACTGTCCCGTACCTCGATCGCGAAGCTGCGCTCGGAGCTGAAACCGGGCCTCGTATAGACCGTGCCCACTTCCGGAAAGCCGAAGCTCACGCTGACCCCGCCCTTTTCGGTGAATTTGAGGGCATTGCCGATCAGGTTCCTGAGGATCTGCCCCAGGCGCTGTCCGTCGGTCACCACCGTCGCCGGCAGCTCCGGGGAGATATCCACCTGGAAGTCCAGGCCCTGGGAGGCGGCCATGTGGCTGAACTGTGAAAGGATGGATCGGCTGATCTGCGCAAGTTCGACCTCCTGGATATGCAGTTCCATCTTTCCCGCCTCGACCTTGGACAGGTCGAGTATCTCGTTGATGAGGTTGAGGAGGTCGCTCCCGCTCTCGTAGATGATCGTGGCTGACTCCACCTGATCGCCCGTCAGGTTCCCTCCCGAATTGTCCTTCAGCGAGCGGGCCAGGAGGAGGAGGCTGTTCAGCGGCGTCCGCAGTTCATGGGACATGTTGGCGAGGAATTCTGACTTGTACTTGCTGGCCAGCGTGACTTCCTCGGCCTGCCTGGCGAGGGCGATCTTCGCCTCTTCGATTTCCGCCTTCTGGAACTCAAGGAGGCTGTTGGACTGGGTCAGGCTGTCGTTAGCCAGCTCGAGTTCGCGCTGCTGCTTCAAGAGATGCTGTTCGGAGTCCCTGAGCCGGGCTGTCTGCTGCTCGAGCTCCACGTTGGAGGTTTCGAGCTCGGCCTGCTGGAGCTGGAGCCTGTGCTCGGATTCCTTGAGCAGCGCCGTCTGCTCACCGAGTCCCTCGTTGAGCTGGGCCAAGGACTTCTTCTGGGCCTCCAGCTCCTCACCGAGCTCCTGAGACTGCTTGAGCGCGAGGACCACGCTCTCGCGGGATCGGGTAGCCTCGATGGCGACTGCGATCATGGGGCCGGATTGTTCAAGAAACTCCAGGGTCCGGTCGGCGATGCGCCCGATGGAGGCAATCTCGATGACACCGACGACAACATCCTCGAACAGGAGGGGCGTGACGCAAATGCCCTGGGGGGGCGAATCTCCGAGCCCCGACACGACCCGGATGTAGCCAGCGGGGAGATCCTCGAGGAGGATCTGCTTGCGCTCGAGGGCAGCCTGTCCAACGATTCCCTCGCCGGGAAGGAAGTGGCTGGGCAGCCCTTTCCGCTTCGTGTAGGCGTAGGAGGCCAGCATGCTGAGGCTGCCACCGTTTCGCTCAGCATCGGCGATATAGAAGGCGGCGACCTGGGCTCCCACCAGCTCCGCGACTGTGGAAAGGATGCGTCTGGCCAGGTCGGCCGAGTTGCCCTGGACCTGGAACACCTGGTTGAGGAGGGCTATTCCGGTCGCGATCCATTCGCGCTTGTCGCGCTCCGCTTCGGCGAGCAGGGAAGCCGTGACATCCCGCGCAACTGCGACGATGCCTGTGGTTCCCCCCTGCTCGAGCCGGAACACCGACGCATTGAACAGCACGCTGAGCGGGCTTCCCGTGGCACTCTTCATCGTCAGCGGGAAATCGGCGATGCTTCCCTCGGCGAATACACGCTGAAACCCCTGCTTCACGGCCACGGAATCGAGGAAGAGCTTCTCGAACTCCATGCCCAGCAACTTGTCGCGGGAAACGCCCGTCCGGGCCGCCGCCGCCTCGTTGACGTCGGTGATGAGACCCTCGGTACTCAGGGCAAAGAGCGGATCCATGGAAGCTTCGATGAGCTTGCGTAGATAGGCGGCCTGATCCAGGGCTTCCCGTTCCGTCTTCTGAGCCGCCTCTGTATCGCGGAGATGCACGAGGAAATTCGGCGGACCTGAGTCTGCCACCGCCAGCAGCGAGATCCCCAGCGTATAGGTAAGCTGCCCGAAAACCGAGAGCGCGACAGCCTCGTCACGGGCGATGCCCCGGTAGCGGACCTTGTCGAAGAGATCGAGTATGCGGTCCGGGTCGACAAAAAGGCTTGGGAGGGAGGAACCGATTATGCTTGCCTGCTTCTTCTCGAAGGTAGCTTCGGCGAGGTGATTGCTGGAAACGACCAGGCCGGTGGCATCGACGACAAGGACAGGCTCGGGAAAGCACTCAAGGATGCTTGACGCGTAGGTGGAAGCCAGGGCCTGTCCTTCCTTGGCGATCCGCAGTTCCTCCTCGGAGCTCCTGCTGATCCGGAGTCCCTTCCGGTGGACCAGTATCGCGACCGCTAGGCTGATGGCAAAAACCAGGCCGTCGACGGCGAGAAGCCTCCACCACATGGCCCCGTGCAGGATTCCCATGGACGAGAGCGTCGCGCCATCCACGACAAAGGCGAGAGCCACGAGGCCGCACACTGCAAAGGCGATCGTACTGAGCTTGAACATTTATTCCTCTTTCGCAGGAGCGTCGACCCTGGCAGACAAAGTCCGCTCTATTCCTCAGGCAACGCGTCGAATGGAGGGATTTCCCTCCATTGTACCGAATGAATGCAGGAATGGTATCAAGTTAGACGAGACACGACCAGCCCCGATCAGGGGATCGGGCGCATAGGCGCGGGCCATCAGGGGGCTCGAGATCATGAAGTCCGCCGTGGAGCGGTTACAGGCCATGGGCACGTCGTAGAGGACGGCTATCCGGAGGAGGTCCTTCACATCGACATCGTTGATCGGACCGCGCTCACAGCTCTTCGATCATCGTCGCCGAAAGGCCTGTCGCTTCCACGATGACAGCAGTGGCAACGCCGAGCCGCTTAAATGTCGCCATGATTTCAAGTACCTCCCGCACGCCGGCATCTGCCATCGATTCGGGCAGATGCTCTGGATCGAGGGTGTGTCCGGTTCGTCGGCAGTGAGCCTCGAACACATGGAGCCAGGAACCGTCGCCGAAGTGCGCCTCTCCGATAATCCAGATGGAGATGGCCGGCCGGTGGAGGGCATAGGACCCTCCCCTTCCGATCTGGCTGGTGTAGAGCCTGGCCCAGGTGCTGAGCATGCGGTTGTCCAGCGCACCACGTGCCCTGACTTGCATTTCTACTTGTATGTCCCGCTTGTCCTTTTCTTCCAGCCGCAGGTCGAGGCTCATCTCCTTGTCGCCCTCGAAGTCTGCGATCAGGTAGGGGTTGAGGATGGTGAGCGAGGCGACCGGCTCCCTCCCCGCCAGCGGCAGAAGTTCGTTGAGGAAGTGGAGCGGCAGGTTTTTGTGGTCAGTTGAGCCGAAAAGAACATGAGCCTGAATTCAGAAGGAAGACATGAAGGAGTATGACCCGTGTATGACCCCGGCGCGAGTTATCCATTCCATGCGTGATTCGAGCGTATCTGCAGACAGGTCAGCGCCGCAGGCCCATTCGACATAATAGCCGCCTGTTCGGACACGGAGAAATTCAGAAACTTCCTTGAGTGGTTTGAAGTCGGACAAATCAAGATAGGACCGCACATCAAACATGCCTGTCCGACCATCTTCGGCAAAGATCCTGAGTCGCCATTCCGGCTCGGCGATCACAGCGCGAATTCTCATTCGAATCCCGGGATCGAAAAGACCGCGGTGAAATCCTGATACTCCTCGGGTCCGAATTTCGACGGGGTCTGACCCTCAGGGTTTTACGATATCGCCCAGCAGGGCAAATCCGTGATCGTGCATCAGGGTTTCCTGACGATCCGGAAACCCGTGTTGTCCGTCGTAACCCCGCCTCCAGTAGCGCCGCCTGAACCGATCCCGCAGTCTGACTCCCGATCCAAATAGCTGCCTCCTCGAGTCTGGGCGCTACCCTGGACTTCCGCCGAACAGCCCAGAGGACCAAGGGGATCCGTGACGTTGGGGTAGGTCCAGGTGTTGTCGAGACACCATTCGGACACGTTTCCGCTCATGTCATAAAGCCCGAGCTTGTTCGGCGCGAGAGTCCCGACTGGATGCGTATCCCAGCCGCGTTCCTGGAACACCAGGCCACTTCAAGGATATTGTCGCTCCCCGAGTATGTGTATGTGTCCACAGGGGAGCCACCCTGCTGTGCATACTCCCACTCCGCGAGGGTCGGCAACCGATAGCCGTTCTTCGTGAGATCCACCGTCACCGTACCCGAGGTAATCGGATAGCTGACTTGAGCGGACGCGAACTTGTAGACAGGATTGAGCCCCTCTTTCACGGATAGGAGATTACAGAATTGGGCGGCGTCATACCAGGTCACTTTCTCGACCGGACGGTTTGTATCCCCGGCAAAAGCGCTCGGTGCGCTTCCTGTAACCGCATAGTACTGCCCTTGTGTAATCTCATAGGTGCTCATCCTAAAGGCGGTAACTGTAACTGTGTAGCCTTGATGGAATTTCCCCGACCCAGTCGGAACCTGCACCATCGTGACCCCCGAAACAGCCACGCTCGGTTCGGTTGAAAAGGACCAGACATCGGTTTTGGTCCCTCCATATCCTGTACCGCAGACAACCCAGATGGCGTTGTTGAATGTGACGGTGCCGTGGCCATATCGCTCGCTGAACTGGGCGTTTGTCGATACCGACACCCAGGTCTTTCCGTCGGAAGATTTCCAGATATCGTTATAGACTGTACTTCCATCTCGGCAGCCTGCCACAAGCCACAACTCCGAATTGTACTCAACAAGGCCCGTATCCATACGCTGCGGGAAGGCGGGACTTGAATTTTCCACCGTCCAGGTTATTCCATCGACGGAAGAAAGGACGGAGCTGCTGCCGATCGCCCATATTTTCCCGTTCCAGACGATACAGGCCGGTGATCCTCCGGCGCTTGCAAAACCGGCATCGGCTGTTGCCCGATCCCAGGTGACACCATCGCTCGATCGCCAAACATCGTTATACCAGGTGGAATTGCTCGTGTTTTGACCGCCCGCGATCCAAAGTTTCCCACCGAAAGAGAAAAACGCTTCCCAGCGCCTGGCGGAGAAGGTCGCAGGGCTAGAGTCCACCTGGATCCATGAAATTCCGTCGCTCGAGCATGAAACGGCATTGCCATCGATAGCCCAGAGCTTGTTGTTGTGGACAGTCGCTACGGAAGCAGTGCCTGTCTTGACCGAAGTCCAGGTCACTCCATCCGGGCTATTCCAGATTCCGTTCCCAAAGAGCCACATCTTTGAATTATAGGCGAGCGTGGTGACATAGAACTGGGATCCCATTCCCGAATCGCTGGCCACCCGAGTCCAACCGAGTGGTACCGTCCCAGTCCCCACCGTCACCACGCAGCTCCCCTTCTTCGTCCCATCCGCCACGCTCGCCGCGCTGATGGTGACCGTACCCGCCTTGACCGGCGTCACGACGCCACTTGAGACAGTCGCAATGGTAGCGTCGCCGCTCGACCAGGTCACGAATTTGTTCGAGGC
>CAIJMU010000088.1 GCA_903821875.1 uncultured Spirochaetota bacterium | reverse complement strand
GGACTACTGTCCGACTTCGGACTACTGTCCGACTTCGGACTACTGTCCGACTTCGGACTACTGTCCGACTTCGGACTACTGTCCGACTTCGGACTACTGTCCGACTTCGGACTACTGTCCGACTTCGGACTACTGTCCGACTTCGGATTACGATCCGACTTCGGACTACTGTCCGACTTCGGATTACGATCCGACTTCTGATTACTGTCCGACTTCGGAAGAGAATTCAGACGGGGAAGGGGAGGAGAAATCGGAGAAGGCGGCAGCGGGAGGTGACCAGGCAGGGGGCAAGGCAGTTCCTGTGCCGGCTGTAGCGGCTGTGGCGGTGACTGTGACTGGAACAGCAGTTTCCGGAGCAGCGGCAGTAGCCAGAGCGGCAGCCTCGTGAGCAGCGGCCCTGGCCCGAGCGGTCGCGGTAACGGCCTTGTCTGGCTCTCCTTGAACTTGAATCCTGGGACAATTATGAGACTTGCGCGATCCGCCCAACGGGTGTAGCATCGTTGTAGACAAAATGCACGCGCGTGCATGACGATTGAATGGAAGGCAGCGGCGAGGGTCGACGGGATGCCTCGGCTTTGCATTCCATCACGAAGGGAGGGTCCATGATCGAAGGTTCAAAGGGTGGCGCAGAGGCCCGAGTGCTTCGCTATGGCATGATCGGCGGTGGTCCAGGTGCCTTTATCGGCGATGTGCACCGCAAGGCCATTGGTCTCGACAGCCTTGCCGTCCTCGCAGCAGGCTGTTTTTCCCGCGAACACGGGAAGACCCTGGAGACAGGCAGGTCCCTGGGCCTCCCGGACGATCGCCTCTACGCCGATTTCGAGTCGATGGCCAGAGCCGAGGCCAAGCGCCCCGATGGAATCGACTTTGTCGTCATCGTCACACCCAACGCCCAGCACTATCCTGCCGCCAAGGCCTTTCTTGCGCAGGGCATCAACGTCGTCTGCGACAAGCCCCTCACCTTCGAGACCGCAGAGGCCGAGGAACTCGGGATTCTCGCGAAGCAGAAGGGGCTCCTCTTCTGCGTCACCTACACCTACACCGGCTACCCGGCAGTCAAGCATGCCCGTGAGATGATCAGGAAGGGCGAGATCGGGGACATCAGGTTTGTCAACGCCGAGTATCCCCAGGAATGGCTCGCGACGCCCATCGAGAAAGAGGGGCAGAAGCAGGCCGCCTGGCGCCTCGATCCCAAGCAGACGGGCAAATCCAGCTGTGTCGGAGACATCGGCAGCCATGTCGAAAACATGGTTTCCTACATGACCGGCCTCGAGATTGCCTCGCTCTGCGCCCGCCTCGACAGTTTTGTGGCGGGCCGCGTCCTCGATGACAACGCCAGCATCATGGTGAACTACAAGGGCGGGGCAAAGGGGCTCTACTGGTCCAGCCAGGTAGCCATCGGCTTTGACAACGCGCTCCGCGTCAGGGTCTGTGGCTCCAAGGGCACCATCCAGTGGTCACAGGAGAATCCCAACTATCTGGTCGTATCGAAGCTGGGCGAGCCCACGGTCACGCTGTCGCGCGGCCGGGACGGTTTCCACTCCCACGCCCAGTCCTATTCGCGCATTCCCTCGGGGCACCCCGAAGGCTATTTCGAAGCCTTCGCGAACATCTACAAGACCTTCATCAAGGCCCTCGCCAAGAAAATGGCGGGTGGTACGCCCACCGAGGCAGAACTCGATTTTCCTGGTGTGGAGGCCGGCGTCGCCGGTGTCCGTTTCATTGGCAAGTGCGTCGACAGCTCCCGCAAGGGCGCCATCTGGCTGGACATGTAGGAAGAGGAGACACAGATCATGGCAAGACCCGTTACCCTGTTCACCGGCCAGTGGGCCGACCTTGGCTTCGATGCCCTCTGCGCGAAGGTGAAGTCCTTTGGCTACGACGGCGTCGAGATCGCCTGCTGGGGCGATCATATGGACGTCAAGCGTGCTGCGACCGATCCTGCCTACGTGGCCGATCGCAAGGCTATCATGGCGAAGCACGGACTCAAGGCCTGGGCCCTCGGCAGCCACCTCGCCGGCAAGTGCGTCGGCGACCTCTGGGATCCCCGTCTCGACGGCTTTGCCCCGGCCGAGGTCAAGGGCAAGCCCGACAAGATCCGCGAGTGGGCCATCCAGGAAATGAAGTACACGGCCCGCGCGGCGAAAAACATGGGCATGAAGGTCGTCACCGGCTTCATGGGCTCGCCGATATGGAAGTATTGGTACAGCTTTCCCCAGACTTCGGAGCAGATGGTCGACGACGCCTTCAAGGAGATCGTGAAGCTCTGGACCCCGATCTTCGACGAGTTCGACGCCTGCGGTGTCAAGTTCGCCCTCGAGGTCCATCCCACTGAAATCGCCTTTGACTTCTACACTGCGCAGCGGCTCCTGGAGGAGTTCAAGCACCGTCCGACCCTCGGCTTCAACTTCGATCCGAGCCACCTCGTCTGGCAGGGCATGAAGCCCGATCTCTTTGTCCGCGACTTCGCCAGACAGGTCTACCATGTCCACATGAAGGACGCGGCCGTCACCCTCGACGGGCGTTCGGGGATCTTGGGCTCGCACATTGCCTTCGGCGACAACCGCCGTGGATGGAACTTCCGCAGCCTTGGCCACGGCGACGTCGATTTCGAGAACATCATCCGGGAGCTCAATGCAGCCAATTACCAGGGCCCCCTCTCTGTCGAGTGGGAGGACTCCGGAATGGAGCGGGAGTTCGGAGCGAAGGAAGCCCTGGATTTCGTGCGGCGCGTCGATTTCGCGCCCTCTAACATAGCCTTCGATGCGGCGCTGAAGGACTGATTTCCACGCCCGCGAGAAAGGTACAGCGAATACAGGAGGAATGATATGGCGATCAAGGTTGGATGTTTTGCCCTCGTCGACGGTTTCTCGGTGCTCGAGCACCAGCTTGAGCGGTTGCAGGGCCTTGGCATCAAGTATGCGGACATTACGGACAATACCGATGGGGCCTGCCTGGGCGCGGAGTTCGGCTTCACCGCCGTCGCGAGCCTGGATGCCAACCCCTTCGAGCTCAAGCGGCTGTTCACGAAGTACGGCCTGACGATCACCTCGTACTGCGCCCATGCCTCCCTTCTCGACCCGGAAGCGCCCTGGCGCTACGGCAATTCGCAGATAATCAAGGCGATACGGGCGGCGGCGGCGATGGGCGTAAAACACATCATCACTACCGAGGGCCACGCCCACACCGAATTCGGAAAGGGACTCAGCGAGAGCGAAGCCATCTTCACGATCAGGCAGAAGCTCTTCGAGCCCCTCAAGATGGCCGCAGACTACGGCGTCAAGCTCCTCCTCGAAACCCATGGGGAATACACCGACTCGCTCAAGCACCTCGAGAGGATCCTCGATGTCTGCGACTCCCCGGCCCTCGGCCTCAACCTCGACACGGGCAACCTCTGGCTCGGCGGCGGGGATCCGGTCGCCTACGTGAAGAAGTTTGCGGCCAAGATCGACCATGTCCACTGGAAGGACTGGCCGAAGGAGATGGAAGCCAAGCGCGGCAAGGAGTTCGGCGCTGGCATGTCCATCATCGCCCTTGGAACTGGCGTGGTGGATGTAAAGGGTGCGTTCAAGGCCCTGGTCGACGCTGGCTACAACGGCTATTCGACCCTCGAGATCGCAGGAGATGAAGCTGTCAAGCAGAGCTATGCCTATCTGAAATCCCTGGGTGCTGAGTAAAGGAGGAGATCGCTATGCCGAAAATTGCTTTGATCGGGGCAGGGAGCATCATCTTTGCAACGACGCTATTGAACGACATGCTGGGCACCGAATGCCTCCAGGACTCGACCTTTTCCCTCATGGGTCCGACGATGTGGAAGCTCGAAAAGATCGAGAACTGGGCAAAGGGTGTCATCGCAAAGAACGGTCTCGGCGCCAAGGTCTCATCGACGACCGACAGGCGCAAGGCCCTCGAAGCTGCCGATTATGTCCTCCTCATGTTTCAGATCGGCGGACTTGAGGCCTACAGGCTCGATTATGAAATTCCCATGAAATACGGTGTCGACCAGTGCCTGGGGCAGTGCGTCGGCCCGGGTGGGGTTTTCCGTGGCAATCGGTCCATCCCCGTCCTTGCGAGCATCATGCGCGACATGGAGGAACTCTGTCCGGACGCGGTCATCCTGAACTACGTCAACCCGATGGCAGCGAACAGCATCGGCATGGGCAAGTCCAGCACGATCAAATCCGTCGGCCTTTGCCACGGCGTGCAGACAACCCTCGACCTCATCGCCGGCTATACAGACAGCAAGAAGAGCGAGATCGACTTCCTCTGCGCCGGCATCAACCACATGGCCTGGTTCCTCAAGATCGAAAAGGACGGGAAGGACCTCTATCCCCTGCTCAAGGCGAACTGCGAGAAGCCCGAGTACTACATCAACGACAAGGTACGCATCGAGGCAATGAGGCACTTCGGCTACTTCATGACCGAGTCCACGGGACACCTCTCGGAATATCTGCCCTGGTTCCGCAAGAACCAGAAGGCCCTCGGCCTCTACTGCGACCAGCCGGCCTTCGGCGGTGAGACAGGTGCCTACTACAACTACTGCTGCGCCATAGCCAAGAAATTCGAGAGCGGCGACTTCATCCGCCTGGCGGGCAGCGACCGCGAGCCGCGGAGCAAGGACTATTGTTCCTATGTGATCGAGGCCATGGAGACGGGCAAGCTTTTCCAGCTCAACGGCAATGTGATGAATACCCCTGGCTATATCGAAAACCTGCCGCGGGACTGTTGCGTCGAGGTGCCGATGTTCGTCGACAAGAACGGCCTCCAGCCCACCTTTGTCGGCAGGTTGCCCACACAGCTGGCCGCAGTGAACATGATGGACATAAACGTCCAGCTGATGGCCTCGGAGGCAGCGCTCGAGGGAGACCCCGAGAAGCTGATGATGGCCTGCGCGATGGATCCCCTGACCTCAGCCGTGCTGACTCTCCAGGAGATCAGGGACATGACCGCGGAAATGCTGGAAGCGCAGCGTGAATGGCTGCCCCAGTTCGCGGGGAAGAAACTCAAGAAGCTCGGGAACATCGCCACTCCTGCCGGTACCAAGGCTGTGGTCGTGCCCCTCGACCCTGCCCTGGCGATCAACAACCGCTTCGGAAAGTTGGCGAGCGGCTAGAAGAAGGCGGGCTTCCGAGCCCGCGATGTCTGGAAAGGAGGAGTCGGGGAGGGCAGCACTACGCGGCCTTTATCCGGCGGTCGCCCCGAATAGAGGAGTTTGAGCGATGGGAGAGATCCTGCGGCTGAGCAATGTGTCCAAGACCTTCGCGGGCGTGCGGGCACTGCAGGGGATTACCTTCGACTTGAAGGAAGGCGAGGTCCACTGCCTCTGCGGCGAGAACGGCGCGGGCAAATCCACCCTCATCAAGGTCCTGTCAGGGGCGCACCAGCCCGACATCGGCGGGGAGATCTGGTTCGAGGGCCGGAAGATTGATCTCACGCCGCACCTCGCCCTGGGGCTTGGCATCCAGACCATCTACCAGGAGCACATCGTCTTCGACAGCCTCAGCGTCATGGAGAACATTTTCATGGGGCTCGAGCGGGAGAAGGGCATCTTCCTCGACAGGAAGGAGATGCGGCGGCAGACGGTCGAGGTGCTCGAGTACCTCAAGAGCGACCTCCGACCGGAGATGGTGATGGGCGATCTGGGCAGCGGTCAGCAGAAGATCGTGGAGATAGCCAAGGGTCTGGTCTTCAAACGGAAGGTCATAATCCTGGATGAGCCGACTGCCTCCTTCTCGATCTCGGAAATCGACAACCTCCTGGAAATAATCAAGACGGTCAAGAAGAGCGGCATCGGGATCATCTACATCTCCCACCACCTCGACGAGGTCTTCAGGGTCGGCGACCGTGTTACAGTGCTCCGCGACGGACGGAACGTGAGTCACTACGACATAGGCGGGCTCACGAAATCCCAGTTGATCAAGGACATGGTCGGCAGGGATCCCTCGACCTTCTACAAGCGTGAGAGCGTGCCGATCGGCGAGGTGCTTTTCGAGGCCCGGAACCTGAGCGGGAACGGCGTAAGGAACATCTCCTTCAAGCTGCACCGCGGCGAGGTCCTCGGATTCTCGGGGATGACCGGATCGGGCCGCTCCGAGTTGATGGAACTCTTGTTCGGGGGCGCCCGCCTTGACTCAGGCGAGGTCCGGATCGGGGACCGGCCGGTGCGCCATCGGACGCCGAAGGCCGCGATACGCAACAAGATGTGCTTCATAACGGAGGATCGCCAGAACACTGGGCTCTTCATCGAGCAGACCATTGCCCAGAACATTGTCGTCGCGAACATGGTGAACACGCGGAATTTCATCTCAAGCCCTGCACGTGACCTCAAGGTGGCGGAGGGATTCATCCAGAAGCTCAGCATCCGGGCGAAGAATGCCAGGGTACGCGCGATGAACCTCTCCGGCGGGAACCAGCAGAAGGTCGTCCTGGCGAAGTGGTTCAATACGAACGGCGACATCTTCATATTCGACGAGCCGACGCGCGGCATCGATGTGAACTCGAAGCAGGAGATCTACCAACTGATGGTAGGCCTCCTGAAGCAGGGCAAGGCGATCATCATGGTCTCATCCGACATGCCCGAGGTCATCTCGATGAGCGACCGCGTCATCGTGATGAAGGGCGGCGAGATGGTCGCGGAGATCGGCAAAGACAGGATATCGGAAGAACACATACTTACCCATTCCATAGGAGAGAAGGCACAATGAGCGATCAGGCTTCGACGAAGACCGAAAAGGCACCGTGGGTCTCGCCTTTCAAGCGATTCGAGAATTTCACCGTCCTCACGATTTTCGTGTCCTTTGTGATCATCATCGTGCTGCTCCAGCTGATCATGACGGGAGGCACCAAGTATCCGACCTTCATCAGCCCGGTCAACATACTCAACATCATGCAGCAGGTCGGTGTGCCCGGCATAGTCGCGGTCGGCATGACGATGGTGATGATCTCCGGCGGCATCGACCTCTCGGTCGGCATGCTCGCTTCCCTCGTATCAATTGTCACGGCGCTGGGCATCTCGAAGTGGCACCTTGGGGTCGTGCCTTCGATACTCGTCGGCATAAGCACCGCCGTCGTGCTCGAGACCCTCATGGGCTTCATCATTTCGCGGGTCAAGGTGGAACCCTTCATCATCACGCTCGGCGGCATGATCACATTCCAGGGCATAGCCCTCCTCCTGTGCAACTCGCGCGAAGTAATCATGAACGGCGAGCTCAACTTCATCAAGACAAACCTGATAGCGGGCACCAAGGATCCGGTGACGGGGCTCAACCTGGTGATCCCACCCTATGTGCTCGTCTTCCTCCTGCTCGCCCTTCTTGTCGGGCTTCTGCTCAAGTATACGAAATACGGCCGGCGGATCTATGCGGTGGGCAACAACAGCAACGCAGCCTTCCTGGCCGGCATCAACGTGAGGGCCATGCGGCTGTCGGTCTACGCGCTGATGGGGCTCCTCGTCGGCATTGGATCGGTCATGCTGCTGGCGCGCATCAACGTCGGCATCATCACCCTCGGACAGGGCCTGGAGATCGACACCATTGCGATGGTGGTCATCGGTGGGACGGCCTTGAAGGGTGGAAAGGGCAATGTCCTGGGGACCTTGATCGGCGTGTTCTTCCTTGGATCCATCGGCAACGCGATGAACCTGCTTCGCCTGCCATCCGAGGTGCAGTTCGTGGCCAAGGGGCTGGTGATCATCGTCGCAGTTTCCGCAGGCTATGTTTCCAGCACTTTCTCCGAGTTCCTCTCCAGAAGGAAGGGGCTCGCGGCTGTTTCCGGCGACGCGTCAAAAGGGGGGTGAGATAGACGGACGTCGCAATTATCGATTTTAGTTATGTTGATTGTCATACCAACCAGGCAAGGAGAAGAGAGATGAAGCGAATCGCAATTCTGATGATGGTTCTCGCGGTCTTCGGGGTAATGAGTGTCTCTGCCCAGAAAAAGGTCATCGGCTACTACATGGATGCCTCCGACGATTATTACAAGGCCGGCTTCCAGGTCTTCAAGGTCCTCGCAAACCGGTCCGGATGGGAAGTGCGTGACGTCGTTGGTCAGGGTACGGCGCCCGAGCAGCTCGACGCAATACAGAACTTCGTGACCCAGGGAGTAGATGCCATCGTCTGCGTCCAGAACTCCCCCCAGACCACCTCGGAGTGCCTCGTGCTCGCCAAAGAGGCCAACATCCCCTTCTATAACCTGACCCACAACCCACCGAACGAGCCCGGCCTCTCAGGCTTCTCCGGCTTCGATTGGGTCTTTGATGGGGAACTGGCCGCAAAGTCCGCCATCGCTCACAAGGCCAAGAAGATCATCATGATCGAGGGCAAGCTCGGCCAGGGTACAGCAGCAGGGCAGACCCAGGGCTTCCTCCAGGGCTACAAGAAGGCCGGCAAGGATATCGGCAACCTCCTCTCCAGCGTCGGCGTCAAGGGCGCAGGCGGCAAGGACCTCCAGATCGTATTCTGGGGCTCGGGCGGCTGGTTCGCTGACCCCGCCAAGAAGGTCATGCAGGACGCCATCACCTCCCTCGGACCCAACGGTTTCGACGGCGCCTATGTGCAGAATGACGAGATGATGACCGGCGCCCTCCAGGCCATGCAGGAAGCCGGCCTCGATACGAGCAAGTACTGGCTGGGTTCGAGCAATGGCAAGGAGAAGTCCTGGATCTGGGTCGCCAAGGGACAGACCACGATGGACGTCAACCAGTGCCCGACCCTCGAGGCCGACATTGCCTACCAGATGATCGTCGCCAAGTTCGCTGGCAAGGCCACGAAGAAGGCCGTCTATGTCAACTTCCTGCCCTTCGAGAAGGAGACCCTCAACATGTCGAAGATGATCCCCTGGATCACCAGCGACTACATCGAGGCCCGCGACAAGAAAGCCTTTATTTACGATATCAATGACCCTGTCTTCAGGGCGAATCCGGACTACAAATAGCTCAGGCGGGGGCGATCGGGTTTGACCCCTTCGCCGCCACCAGTCAAGATGGGCGATCGGGAAGCTTCCCGATCGCCCGCCTCTGAGGATGGACGACCGAATCGAAGCGGTCATCGGGTCCATTCCCCTTCCGATGCGGAGGGGAGTTTCCTTCGTTCGGGGGCTTGGTCAATGCGGTCGATGGCTTCAAGGCGAAGTGGAGCAAGCGCGCCCATAGTGGGGGCGGATACGTATCTTTAGGGTAGCGGGAGGAGACGATCATGGCGCAGAAAAAGATTTCAGTGGGTGCGTGGGCTTACATTTGGGGTGGCTATGCCGACAAGCCGATCCCCCTCGTCGAGGTGGCCACTCGCCTCAAGGAGTACAAGTTCGATGGCGTCGAGTTCGCCGCCTTCCCCCCCCACTGCGAGCCCAATACGCCCGAGAAGTGGAAGGAAATCAAGAAGCTCTTCAACGACCTGGGCATGGGATTCTCCGGCGTAGCTGCGCCCTTCCCCTCCCCAGCCACCTCGTCCAAGCAGGTCTACCTCGACACAGTGAAGGGCCATCTCGAGATGTGCAAGGTCATGGGCATCCCGAAGCTCCGCGTCGATGCAGTCGATCCGCCCACCGCCATCCCCGGTGGCATGAGCTACGACGCCTGCTTCTCCACCGTGGCAGAGCGCTGGCACGAGTCGGCCGAGCTCTGCGCCAAGGCCGGCATCAAGCTGGTCTGGGAGTTTGAGCCTGGCTTCTTCTTCAACAAGCCGAGCGAGGTCGTCGGCATGACCTACAAGGTCGACCACCCGAACTTCTCGGTCATGTTCGATTCCTGCCACGCCTTCATGTGCGGAGTCATGGGCTCGAGGCAGTTTGGAAAGCGCGAGACCCTCCCCGGTGGCGTCGTGCAGTTCGCCCATATGCTCACCGGCAAGATCGGCGCTGTCCATTTCATCGATTCGGACGGAACGCTCCACGGCGACGAGACGAGCACCCACGCGCCCTTCGGCAAGGGTGTCCTGGACTTCGACGCAATTACCAAGGCTATCCTCGAGGCCGGCTACGACGACGAGTGGTGGCCCATCGACCTCTGCTTCTGGTCCAACGCCCTTGCCGAGACCAAGCCCGCGAAGGAATTCATGGATATCCTCGTCGCGAAGTACGGGCAGAGCTGAGCCCGCGCCGTCGGATCCCCCCGCTGACGCGGGGGAATCCTCCGGCGTCGCTGACGCGGGGGAATCCTCCGGCGTCGCTGACGCGGGGGAATCCTCCGGCGTTCTGATTGTTGAGAGGCCCGTAAGCGGGCGAAAGGATGGGCACATGCCACTGACGTTTGGAATCAACACCTTCCTCTGGGCTTCTCCATTCCGGACCAAGGACCTGTCCTGGTTCGACAAGGCGAAGGAAATAGGCTACGACCTCGTCGAGATCCCGATCGAGGGCGAAAAAGACCTCGACTACGCCAAGGCGGCGGAGGCCTACAGGCGATTGGGACTCAAGAGCTCGATCTGCGCCGTCATGGGCGCCGGCCGCGATCCCTCCCATCCCGACGCCGACATCCAGAAAGGCGCGATTTCCTACATGAAGCATTGTATCGACGCCGCCGTGACGATGAAGTCGGTCGCCGTCGTTGGCCCCCTCTACGCGGCTGTCGGCCGCCAGTGGCAGGCGACGGCTGCACAGAGGGAGAAGGACCTCTCCCGATGCGCCAAGAACCTCAGGGTGATCGCGAAGTACGCCGAGGACAAGGGCGTCATCCTCGCCCTCGAGCCCCTCAACCGCTTCGAGACGAGTTTCATCAACCTTACCGAGCAGGCCCTGGAACTCGTGAAGCGGGTCGACAGTCCGAGCGTCAAGCTCATGATGGATACCTTCCATGCAAACATCGAGGAGAAGAGCCTCGGCAAGGCGATCGAGCTGGCGGGCAAGCTGATGGTGCACGTCCATGCCAACGAAAACGACCGCGGGACCCCGGGTACCGGCAATGTGGCCTGGAGCGAGGTCGCCGCTGCCCTCAAGAAGATCAAGTATTCGGGTCCCCTCGTCATCGAATCATTCTCGACCTCGGTGAAGGAGATCGCGAGGGCCGCCGCCGTATGGCGCCCGCTGGCTCCCAGTGCGGACGAGCTTGCGACGAAGGGTCTCGCCTTCCTCAGGAAATTGATGGCCTGATAGGCATGGTTCCGCCGGCATGGATGCCGGCGGGACGACTGTTCCCAAGGAGAGCATATGGCTAGCGGAAAAAAGCTGAGGGTTGGTGTCGTCGGTCTGGGTTTCGGGGCGGAATTCATCCCTCTCTACCAGAAGCATCCGGATGCGGAGTGCGTGGCCGTCTGCCAACGGGACGAGGCGAAGCTGAAGCAGGTCGCCGACATGTTCAAGGTGGAGAGGCGCTACACCCGCTACGAGGACATGCTGAGGGACAAGGACATCGATGCGATCCATGTAGTTACCCCCATCGCGGCGCACGCCCCCATGACGATCGCCGCCCTCGACGCGGGCAAGCACGCGGCGAGCACGGTGCCGATGGCGACCACGGTCTCGGAATGCCTCGGGATCGTCGAGGCCAGGAAAAAATCGGGCAAGGTCTACATGATGATGGAGACCGCCGTGTACACCCGCGAATTCCTTTTCGTGAAGGGGAAGGTCGAAGCGGGCGAAATCGGCAAGATCCAGTTCCTCCGGGGATCGCACCAGCAGAACATGAGCCTGCCGGGCTGGCCCGACTATTGGTATGGATTCCCGCCGATGCACTACGCGACCCACGCGGTGAGTCCCCTCCTCGCCCTCGCTGGAGCCGAGGCAGAGTCGGTGGTCTGTTTCGGTTCGGGCACCATCCGGGACGAATACAAGGCGCGCTACGGTTCGCCCTTCGCGGTCGAGACGGCCCTCATCAAGCTGCGCGGTTCAGACCTTGCCTGCGAAGTGACGCGCTCGCTCTTCGACACGATCCGGCAGTACCGGGAGAGCTTTGACGTATACGGAACCAAGTCCTCCATAGAATGGGAGCAACTCGCCGGCGAGAAGCCGGTCCTGTTCACCAACTACGAGGATGCCTCCCGCTTCGAGGTTCCCGACTATGGGAGCCGGCTGCCAAAGGAGATCGCGCCCTACACCGTCCACGGTGTCTACGACGAAGACAACGAGCATACCTCCTTCATCCAGGGGGCTGGCCACGGCGGCTCCCATCCCCACCTCGCGCACGAGTTCATCAGGGCCATCCTCGAGGGCCGTGAGTCCTACGCGGATGCCCGGAAGGCTGCCAACTGGACCATGGCCGGCGTGTGCGCGCATGAGTCGGCGATGAAGGGTGGAGCCCGCGTCCAGATACCCGCGACGGACTAGATCCATCCGAATCAATGCGCATCCGCGCGAAGAAAGTCTGAGAAATTCCTGTACCAAGGACGTCACATGAGCGACAGCAAGTCGATAGTCGAGAAGGCCCGCGCAGCGGGCATCGCGTTGCCCGCCTTCAACATCCCCTACCTCCCCATGATGGCCTCGGTGGTGCGGGCCCTGAAGGACACGGGGGCCTTCGCCCTCATCCAGGTGGCCAGGCTTGAGTGGGAAAAATTCGAGTCGAAAAGCCTCGAAGCCATCGCGGAAGAGTATGCGCGGCTCAAGGACGAGAGGTACATGCGCCTCCACCTCGACCACGTCCCCGTGCTGGACGAGGATGATCGTACCGTAGACTATCTGCCCATCATCCGCCGTGCCCTTGCAGCGGGATACGCCTCGGTGATGGTCGACGGTTCGCGGCTTCCCTTCGCGGACAATGTGGCGGCGACGCGCAGGGTCTTGGAGCTGGCCCACGCGGCGGGCGTGCCCGTCGAGGCGGAGCTCGGGGCGGTCCTGGGCCATGAGGCGGGCCCACTTCCTCCCTACGAAGAGCTCTTTGCCAGCGGGAAGGGCTTTACCGAGCCGGCCGACGCCGAGCGTTTTGTCGCCGAGACGGGGGTCGACTGGCTGTCAGTCTCAATTGGCAACATCCACGGAGCGATCGCCGGAGCGGCCAGGAGCCAGAAGAAACCCGAGGCCCGCCTCGACCTCGAGCGGCTCTCTGCCATCGCGCGCCAGTCAGGCGTACCCATCGTCCTCCATGGCGGTACGGGCATCAAGCCAGACAACCTCCGCGAGGGAATGAAGAGGGGAATTGCGAAGATCAATATCGGTACGGCTACCAGGGCCCCCTACGAGGCGGCCATCAAGGACGGGACCGACGCGGACGCGGCAGTCTACGCAGCCACCATCGCCGAGATCGATTCGCTCGGACTCCGCGGATCGGCCAGGCGCCTTGGACAAGGAGTATGAGCATGAATGAGTCAAAGCCGACCTTTGCGGTCTATTTCGGGAACCGGGGTTTTTTCCCGGCCTCCCACCAGAGCAGCGCCCGCGAAGAAATGAAACGGGTCATCGAAGCCGCGGGCTACGGTTGCCTCATGATGGAAGCCAAACAGACGCGCTATGGCGCGGTGGAGACTCCCGACGAGGGCCGGAAGTTCGCAGCCTTCATCGAGGCGCATCGGGCGAAGATCGACGGCATCATCCTCTGCCTTCCCAATTTCGGCGACGAGAACGGAGCAGTGGAGGCATTCAAGAACGCGCGCTTCCCCATCCTCATCCAGGCCTATCCCGACGACCTCGACAAGATGGCGCCTGCCCTCCGTCGCGATGCCTTCTGTGGCAAGTTCTCGATCATGGATGTCTTCAAACAAAACAGCATTCCCTTCACCATCAGGAAGCCTCACGTTGCTGCGCCCTCGTCCAAGGGCTTCGCCGAAGCCCTCGACCATTTCGGGCGGCTCTGTTCGGTCACGAGCGGACTCCGCAACCTCCGCGTCGCAGCCATAGGCGCGAGGACGAGCGCATTCAAGACCGTGCGCATCGACGAACTCGCCCTGCAGAAGCGCGGCGTCACCGTCGAGACCTACGACCTCTCCTCCGTGATGGACCGCATGAAGGGCATCAGGAAGTCGAGTACGATCTACCGCGACAAGGCCCAGATGCTCCGCGGCTACTCCGACTGGAGCGCCGCTCCCGAAGAAGCCTTCGATACCATCGTCCGTCTCGGTGCCACCCTCGACGAGCTGCTTCTGCGCGACAACATAGACTGCATGGCCCTGCGCTGCTGGGTGGAGATGCAGGAAATCCTCCATATTTCACCCTGCGTTCTCATGGGTGCCCTGAACGACGTGGGAATGGCCTCGGCCTGCGAACTCGACATCGGCAACGCCGTTGCGATGAAGGCGCTGTCACTGGCATCGCGGAGTCCTGCCACCTGCCTCGACTGGAACAACAACTATGGCGATGATCCTGACAAGGTCATCCTCTTCCATTGTGGTCCCGTGCCGAAGTCCCTGATGGCTGCCCGGGGCAAGATCTCCGACCACCTCATACTTGCCAATGCGGTCGGCGAAGGCCGTTCCTATGGCTGCGACGTCGGGCGCATCCGGCAGACGCCGATGAGCTTCGGCAGCCTGACTACCGAAGACGGTGCGAGCCGCGTCTACCTTGGCGAGGGAGAGTTCACCGGCGATCCCATCGCCGAGAATTTCTTTGGCTGTGCAGGTGTCGCGCGGATCGATGGCCTCCAGGACGTCCTTGCCGCGGTGGGGGAGGGTGGATTCCGCCACCACGTCAGCGTCACCGCTGGCAAAGTCGCCGCTCCCGTCGAGGAAGCCCTCTCGAAGTACCTGGGCTATGAAACCCAGCGGGTCTAGGGCGGCGCGGTGAGCATCCTCGGCATAGACATCGGTACTACCAATTGCAAGGGTACCGTCTTTTCGGTGGGGGGACGCGCCGCCGGAGGCGGGGTCCTGGCACGGGCCGAAAGGGAGTACCCCCTCATCCACCTCCGCCCGGACTGGGCCGAACTCGACTCCCGGGAGGTCATTGCGGCAGCCCGGGACGTGATACGGGAGGTCGCCGCTGCTACCTCCGCCGATCCCATACGCGCGATCTCGGTCTGCTCGATGGGCGAGGCCATGACCCCCGTGTCCTCAGACCGGAGGATCCTGGGCAACGCCATCATCCACCTCGACTCACGCGGCCGCGAGCAGATCGATGCCTTCTACTCCCGCATCGGGCGCGAGGAGCTCTTCGGGATCAATCCCAACATACCCGGTACCAATTATTCCCTTCCCAAGCTGCTGTGGAGGAAGGACAGGGATCCGGAGGCTTTCGCCTCGGCCTGGAAGTTCCTCCTCTTCGACGAACTCCTCTTTTTCATGCTCGGTCTCGAGCCGCTGACTTCCTACTCCCTCGCGAACCGGACCCTCCTCTTCGATATTCGTACCGAGCGCTGGTCCGAGCGTCTCCTCTCCCTCGCGGGCATGGATCCCGAGCTCCTGGGCAGGCCCGTAGCCTCAGGCACCATCGCCGGGGAACTCGGGGCAGGCATGGCTTCTGAGCTCGGCCTCGGGCGCGGGGTAACCTGCGTGGTCGGCGCCCACGACCAGTGCTGCAATGCCCTGGGCGCGGGCGTCATCTCCGCCGGCAAAGCGGTCTGTGGCATCGGCACCGTCGAGTGCATCACCCCGGTCTACGACCACATTCCCGACGGCAACTTCATGCTCGCCAATGGCCTCAATGTGGAGCACCATGCGCTGCCCGGCTTGTATGTCTCCTTCATCTACAACCAGGCAGGCAGCCTCGTCCGCTGGTACCGCGACACCTTCGCGAAGGGAGTAATTGCCCCGACCGGCATCGACATCTACGATGTCCTGACTGCCGAGATGCCCTCCGAACCCAGCAGCCTCCTGGTCCTGCCCCACTTCGATCCCGTGGGCACCCCTTCCTTCATCGACAACAGCTCAGGGCTCATCCTCGGGCTCAAGACCTCGACCACCCGCGGCGAGATCCTCAAGGCCATCATGGAGTGCGAGACCCTCTACTTCTTCGAGAGCCTCAGGGCCATTTCCTCGCTCGGCATCGATACCTCACGTTTTGTCGCTACCGGCGGCGGCGCGAGATCCTCGGCCTGGCTCCAGATCAAGGCTGACGTCATCGGTGTGCCCTTCGAGCGCTCGCCCATCGGTGAGTCGGGCACCCTCGGTGCTGCCATGATAGCCGCAGTTGCCGTCGGCGAGCTCGCCTCCTACGAGGAGGCGGTATCGCGCTTCGTCAGGCCCGGCGAACTCTTCGAGCCCGACGCCGCGCGGCATGCGATCTACCTTGAAAAATACGAGGCCTATGCCCAGCTTTTTCCGAGGCTCTCCGACCTCCTGGTCAGGCCGGCGGGCATGTAAGGGCTGACGACGGGGCAGCAGCCCGGAGGGCGCTGCCAGATTGCGGGTAATTGTTCTAGAAACCAAGGAGGATGGCATGGCGAAGATAGCGATGATCGGGGCAGGCAGCCTCGTGTTCAGCAAGACCCTGATGAACGACTTCCTCGGAACCCCAGCCCTTGCGGGCAGCGAGTACCGCCTCATGGCCCTGACCCACAAGCGTCTGGACCGCATGCACGATTTCGTCAGGCGCATGATCACCGACAACAAGGTCGACGCGAGCGTCGTGGCTACCACGGACAGGCGCGAAGCCCTCCGAGGGGCCGACTACGTCGTCGTCATGATCCAGGTAGGAGGGGTCGAAGCCTTCAGGCACGACTACGAGATCCCGATGCGCCACGGTGTGGACAACTGCATCGCCGACACGATGGGGCCTGGCGGCATCTTCCGTGCCCAGCGACACATACCGGCACTGCTGGAGATCGCCCATGAGATGCGGGAACTCTGTCCCAACGCCATCCTTTTTAATTATGCCAATCCCATGGCCATGTGCTGCTGGGCCCTGGGCACGGTGGAGGGCCTCCAGTTCATCGGCCTCTGCCACGGCGTGCAGACCACGATGGACCTCATCGCCTCCTACACCGCCAAACCCAAGGACGAGATCGACTTCGTCGCGGCGGGCATCAACCACATGGCCTGGTTCCTCAAGCTGGAGCACCGGGGCGTCGACCTCTACCCCCTCCTCAAGGCCAACTTCGAGAAGCCCGGCTACTACGTCAACGAGAAGGTCCGCGCCGAGGTCATGCGCCACTTCGGCTACTTCATGACGGAGAGCACGGGCCATCTCTCCGAGTACCTGCCCTATTTCCGGAAGAATCAGAAGGCCCTGGAGGCCTACTGCGACGAGCCCGCCTTCGGTGGCGAGACCGGCGCCTACTACGGGTACTGCGCGATGATCGACGAGAAGTTCCAGAAGCTGGACCCACTGTCCATCGAGTCGACGAAACTCGGTCCAAGGAGTGCGGAGTACTGCTCGCACATCATCGAGGCGAGGGAGACCGGCGAGATCTTCCGCCTCAACGGCAACATCCGGAACGACGGCTGGATCGACAACCTCCCCCGAGGCTGCTGCGTCGAGGTGCCGATCTACGTGGACAGGACAGGTCTTCGCCCGACCGGAGTCGGCGCCCTGCCGTCACCGCTCGCGGCGCTCAACATGACGAACGTCCTGGTTCAAGGGCTTTCCGTCGAGGCCGCCCTCTCCGGTGATACCGAGCTCCTCGTCCAGGCCTGCGCCATGGATCCCCTCACCGCTGCCGTCCTGACCCTCGCCGAGATCCGCGAAATGACAGCCGAAATGCTCGAGGCCCAGCGCCCCTGGCTTCCGCAGTTTGCGGGAAAGAAGCTCCGGACCGTGCCAGCGATCACCGTGCCCAAGGACGTGAAGCGCCAAGGAGTCCCCCTCGATCCCGCCCTCGCGATCGCCAACCGTTTCGGAAAACTGGCCGAGGCCTGAGGCGTGCACACAATGGATCGGATGTCGATTTCCTTTCCAGGAAGGAAGGATCGCCTTCCCCCTGGTTTTGCCGAAGGCACGAGGGCTTCTGCTTCCCGGTACTGCCCCGAGGAAGTGAAGTCCGGTCAGGGCGGTGTGAGCCTCCTGCGCAAATGGATATCGTCCCGCTCATCGTCCAGGGGATCCTTTGACAACCCCTCGGCCGCGCGTGAGGAGTTCGACCAGTTTTTTACGCGGATCTTCAACGCGTCCCTCGATGGCATCAGCGTCCTCGCCCGTGATTTCACCATACTTGGCGCGAACACAGCCCTCGAGTCCCTCTACTCCGCCAAGCTCCCCCTGGTAGGCCGCAAGTGCCACGAGGCCTACCATGACAGGCCGACGCCCTGCGAGAGATGCCCGACGGCAGAAGCCATAGCGAGCGCAAAGCCCCAGACGGGAGTCGTGGCCTACGAGGATGGCGGGGAACTCATGGGGCGTCAGGAACTCTCCGTTTTTCCCGTCTTCGACGACCGGGGCGAGGTGTTCGGCGTCATAGAGTATGTGCGTGATATTTCCGACTCCTCGGCCGAGAAGGAGGCCATCGAGAAACTGAAGCGGCGCATCCAGTTCCAGGCGCACAGCCTCGAGGAAAAGGAAGCCGTCGTCGATTACCTCCTCCGGAGAACGGGTGAGGCCGAGAGCCGTCTCGCAGGCGACGTGGCGGCGAATGTGGAACTCCTGATCGGTCCCCTCCTGGCTGGAATCAGGGAAGGCTGTTCGGATCCCCTCATGTCCAGGGATCTCGAGCTTCTCGAGGCGAGGCTCTCCGACATCGCCTCTCCCTTTCTCCGTACGGTCAACGCCGCCGGTGATGGCCTGAGCAGGAGGGAGTTGGAGGTGGCGGCCCTGGTCCGGGAGGGAAGGGCAAGCAAGGAGATTGCGGAGGGCCTCCATGTCTCGGAGAAGGCCGTGGATTTTCACCGCATGAACCTCCGGCGCAAGCTCGGGATACTCGGCACTGGTACGAGTCTGTTCAGTAAACTCAGGGAACTTGGTGGATCCAGCTGATGGGGCGATGGCGCATCAGTGAAACTCCTAGTAAATCCCCAGTGATACACGCTGTCTTTCCTCGTATTCATCTACAGCGATTTCGGGTGGATACTGCCACTGGCCCGAGTGGGCCGAAGGAGAGTGGAGGATGAGCGACGATCCCGTCCTGCAGCCGGTAAAGATCGGCACCCGGACAGCCCAGAACCGTTTTGTCATCAATGCCATGGAATGCTGCGATGCCGACGACGAGGGCAACCCGACCGAAAAGACCTTCGCCCGGTACCGCAAGCTTTTCGAGGGAGGCGCGGGCGTCGTCGATCTCGAGGCGATCACCGTGCAGTGGGAATCCCGGAGCCGCAGGAACCAGCTGTCTGTCATGCCGCGGAACCAGAAAGCACTTGCAAAGTTCACCTCTGATCTGCGCAAGGTCAACGACAAGACACTCTTCGTGTGGCAGCTCACCCATTCCGGCGAGCTCAGCCATCAGGATTTCTCACATCGCGTCTGCGTGAAGCCCATGCCGGGTTTCGGCGGCGACCTCATCGACGAAGACTACATCGACAAGACCATCGAACAGTTCATCACCTCTGCGAAGATCGCCCATGACTGCGGAGCCGACGGCATCGACTTCAAGAACTGCCACGGCTACCTCGACTCGCAGATCCTCCGGCCCTACAACGACCGCAAGTGGAAGTACGGCGGTTCCTGGGCCAACCGGACCCGTTTCACCTATGCCATCTACGAGGGCATCGCCAAGGCCATCAACGATCCGAACTTCATCGTCGGATCGAAGGTTTCCATCTGGGAAGGCTTCCCGGGCGGGCAGGGTTCGGCCGGTCCGGACTCGCCAGTGATGGACCTCACCGAATCCCTCGACCTTGTGAAGGGCATGGAGCAGCGCGGCGCAAAGTTCATCATCGTCTCTGCGGGCAGCCCCTCGATCACCCTGGCCCTTTCGCAGCCCGACAAGAGCGTACCAGACGACTGCTACCTGCATTTCACCTTCCAGAAGCTCGTGCGCGACGCGCTCAAGCCCGAGACCGTCGTCATTGGCTCGGCGTACTCTGTCCTCAACGACGGGCACAACGGCCTCCAGGCGAGGAATCGCGATGAGAACACGCTATGGTATTGGGCCAACCGCAACATCCGCGACCATGTCACCGACATGGTTGCCATCGGCCGCCAGTCCCTCGCCGATGGGGAGCTTCCGAGGAAATTCGCCGAAGGCAGGGGCAAGGAGATCAAGTGGTGCACTGCCTGTGACCACTGCATCGAATTCCTGATCCGACAGCAGCCAGTCGGTTGCGCGACGCACGACAAGGGCTTTGCCCAGGCCTTGCTGGCCATCAGGAAGGCCGAGGGCGAACTCAAGGCCAAGCGTACCTGATTCTGATGGGTTCCTGCCATGCAGGAGGGGAGGGACCGCTTTCGGCCCTTCCCCTTTTGCATGCGGTATACACTCACTGTTATGAGAATATTTATTTGCATTGACGGCAGGTGGCTAGTCGTCTAGACTTCGTCACTGCAACATCCAGACCATAGTGATTCTGCAGCCTAGGGAGGGTACGAAGCATGAAGGAATCTCTGATCAAAGCCATTGCGGATATGGAGGAGGAGGAGGCGATCAAGATCGCCAGGCAGATGCTCGACTCCGGAGTCGATCCGTGGCTGGTCCTCGAATACAGCAAGGAAGCGATGGAAGTCGTCGGCGCCCGCTATGAAAAGAAGGAATACTTCCTTCCGGAGCTCATCATCGCGGGTGACCTCCTCAAGGAAATCGGAGTCATGCTCAAGCCGATGCTCAAGGCCAGGGCGACGACGAGCAAGGCCAAGGGCAAGGTACTGATCGGTACCGTTGCTGGGGACATCCACGACATCGGGAAAGACGTCGTCAGCTTCATGCTCGATGTCAACAATTTCGAGGTTCTGGACATCGGCATCGACGTTCCAGCCGAGACCTTCGTCCAGAAGATCAAGGAGTTCCAGCCCGATGTCGTCGGATTGAGCGGCTTCCTCACCCAGGCCTTCGACCAGATGAAGGTAACGGTGGAGGCGATCAAGGCTGCGGGCCTGCGCGACAAGGTCAAGATCATGATAGGTGGGGCAATCATGGATACCAAGGTATCCACCTATGTCGGGGCCGACGCATTCGGTGCCGACGCAAGCGCGGCAGTCAAGCTCGTCAAGGCTTGGCTGGCATAGCATGCAAACGCAGGGAGGAAACTGAACATGGCAGAGAAATCGCCCAAAGAACTCTACGACGAGCGCCTCAAGCGCGTCCTCGACGCAGCTGCCGGCCGGGTGCCGGACCGCGTTCCCATCGTTGGCCCCTTCCAGAAATATCCCTACACCTTCGGCGGGATCACCCTTCAGGAAGCAATGAACGACTACGGCAAGGCCAGGGAAGCCTGTCATAAATTCCTTGACTACTTCCAGCCCGATGCTGACTTCGGTCCCATCTTCGCCTATCCCGCGAAGGTCATGGATACCCTCCAGTACAACGCCTTCAAGTGGCCCGGCCACGGTGTCGGCGAGGACTCGATGTACCAGTACATCGACGGCGAGTACATGAAGGCCGAGGAATACGACGACTTCATCAACGATCCCTCCGACTTCATGCTCCGCACCTGGGCCTCGCGCCAGTTCGGCGCCTTGAAGGGCTTCAACAGCATGGTGCCCTGGCGTCGCTTCATGTGGTCCGGCTGGATGAACTTCGGATTCTTCGCTTCGCCTGAGATGCGACAGACCCTCGAACTAGCCATGAAGGCCGGTGAGCAATTGAACGAGTGGTGGGGATCGCAGGCCCAGTACTGGGGCGAGATCCAGGCCAAGGGCTACCCCCTCGCCTTCGCGGGCTGGGACTGGGCCCCCTTCGACATCCTTGGCGACACCCTCCGCGGAACGCACAATATCCTGGCTGACATGCGCCGAAGGCCCGGAAAGCTGCACGATGCCCTCGAAGTCGCGACCAGGATCTTCATCGAATACGGATCCGGATCAGCCGGGGCGCCGTTGCCCTTCACCTGGACCTGGATACACAAGTCCACGCGCGAGTTCATGTCCGACTCCCAGTTCAACGAATTCTATTGGCCCTACCTCCGCAGGGGTCTCCTTGCGCTCATCGAGAAGGGAGTAACTCCAGTGATCTACTGGGAGGCGGACTTCGAGAGCCGGCTCCAGTACATCGGCGACATCCCCAAGGGCAAGGTCATCTACCACCTGTCCAACACCGACCCGGCGAAGGCCAAGGCCGTCCTCGGGAACACAGTCTGCCTCGCCGGCAGCGTGCCCAACATCGTCCTCCTCTCCGGCACTGTCGACGACGTGAAGGCCAGCTGCAAGAATCTCATCGACACAGTCGGCAAGGATGGCGGCTTCATCATGGATTCCGCGGTGATGCTCGACGAGGCCAAGCCCGAGAACCTGAAAGCGATGTTCGATTTCACCAAGGAATACGGAGTCTACCGCTGATCGGATTTCCTTCGTGAGTGTCGCCGTTCTTTTCGAGCCAGTCGGAACGGCGGTGGAAGTCGAACCCGGGCGGACTCTTCTGGATGCCGCCCGGGATGCCGAGGTTTCACTCGGCGCAACCTGTGGGGGGCGCGGAACCTGCGGTAAATGCCAGGTCCGCGTCCTCGAAGGTTCCCTGCCTCCATCCACGGCCAAGGAAAGGGGCGCTCTTTCGGAGAGCGCCCTTTCCGAAGGCTGGCGGCTGGCCTGCCAGTACGAAGTGACCTCCCCTGTCAAGGTCGAGGCCTTTCTTGTCCGTAGCCGGGCCAAGGGCGAAGCCCCGCCCTTCGAGCGCGGTTTTGTTTTCGCGCCTCCCGTGCAGCGCCGATCGCTCGAGGTTCCCCCACCGCGCCTCGACCAACCCACCAGCGATTTCGGAAACCTTTCATCCGCCCTGTCGCTGGATGGCGGCTCGCAGCCAAGGACTGTAGATTTCCAGGTAGCGCGTGACTTTTCTGAAACACTTCGTGCAGCTGAATGGAAGGTCGTCGCGACCCTCCGAGGCGACGAACTCATAGGACTGTGCCCTTCTGCCACTGCACGGCATTCCCTCGGTCTCGCCGTGGATCTGGGTACTACCAACATCGCTGCCTACCTTTACAGGATGGACGATGCATCCCTCCTCGCAGTCTTCTCCGCTCCCAACCCGCTCTCTGCCTATGGCGCCGACATCATTTCGCGCCTGGCCTATTCATCGGTGTCGACGGACAACAGGATGGAATTGCAGCGCGTGCTGACCAAGGCGGTGAACATCCTCGCCGGTCACGCGACGCGCCAACAGGGCGGCGACGTCGAAGACATCGATGAGATGGTAATAGTTGGCAACAGCGGTATGCACCATCTTTTCCTTGGCCTTCCGGGGCGGCAGCTCACGCGGGCTCCCTTCGTCGCAGCCCTCGATATCGCGGTGTCGGTCAAGGCCCGCGAACTCGGCATAGGGATCGCACGGGGAGGCTACGTGTACATGCCACCCCTGGTCGGTGGCTTTGTGGGCTCCGACCTCCTGGCAGTCGCCCTGGCCACCCGCCTCGACCAAAAGCGCGGCGCAAGGCTCGCCCTCGACATCGGTACCAATACTGAGCTTCTCCTGTCCGTGGACGGAGTCCTGTACTGCTGTTCCACGGCCAGCGGCCCGGCCCTCGAGGGCTCGGCCCTCAGGTTCGGGACAGTCGCGTCTCCCGGATCCATCGATGCCGTCTGGTCAAGCGCGCCGAAAGCGGCCTTCGAATACACGACGATCGACAGGCGACCCGCCACGGGCATATGCGGCTCCGGCATTATCGACCTCCTCGCCTGCCTCGTCCGTAGCGGTCTGGTCAGCCGGACCGGCAGGCTTGTCGCCGATTCTCCCCTGGTCCTGCCGGATCCCGCCGGCAATCACCACTTCGTTGTCGCCCCGGCAGCATCAACAGCCCTCGGCGAGGACCTCACGGTTTCCCAGGACGAGATCCGCTCCCTGCAACTGGCGAAGGGCGCCATCCGTGCGGGCATCGATACCCTGCTTTCCGTACATGGCCTTGGCGTCAAGGACCTCGACGAATTTCTCGTTGCGGGAACCTTCGGCAACCATCTCCATGTAGAAAGTGCGGTTGCGATCGGACTCTACCCCGACATACCGCGGGACCGTATCCGACAGATCGGAAATGCCGCCGGCACGGGAGCGGTCCTTCAGCTCCTTTCGGAGGATGAGCGCAGGGTAGCGTCCGATCTGAGCCGTTCCATCACACACCTCGAACTTTCCCTGCAGGGTGGCTTCAGGAAATGCTTCGCACGATCCCAGTGGTTTCCTGAGGAGGGGACGTCATGAATGTAAGGACTGACTGGACAATGGAGTTCGACGTCCAGCGTATCGAAGAGCTCCAGAGCGAGTCATTCGCCAGGATCCTCGCCCGTCCCAAGGGGAGGGAGGATTGGGCGGAAGCCCTCGCGGACGCGAGGAAACTCGTCGAGCCAGCGGCCGTCTGGGACTACATCCCTGTACGCGAGATCCAAAAGGACAAGATCCAGCTCGAAGGCGGTGCAGTCATCGGGAGCGGCCTCGTCGCCAAGGTCTTTGCCGGTGCCTCGGAGCTGATCATCGGCATCTGTTCGATCGGCACCGGCCTCGGAGCCCGCGTCAAGGAACTCCAGCAAGGACGCAACATGATGCGGGCTCTCCTTCTCGACGACCTCGGCAGCTGGGCTGTCGATCTCGTACGGCAGCAGCTCTGCCATCAGATGGAGGAGGAGGCAGCCGGGGCGGGACTCCATATCAGTACCTGCCTGTCGCCGGGCGAGTCCACCTGGACCCTCGAGGACCAGCGCGTCATCTTCTCGCTTCTGGACACCGCAGCCATAGGAGCTACCCTCAGCCCCTCGCTGGTCATGTATCCGCTCAAGACCCTTTCACTGGCCATGGGCAGGGGCAGTGAATCCCTGGGGCACGAAGGTGGGAGCAATTGTGACTTCTGTACGATCAAGAACCGTTGCGCCTTCCGGAACCGGAGGGCTACTCTTCCCGTAAAGGAAACGACATGAGCGAGACAATCATCACCAGGGGCGATGCCCGTGTAGTGATCAGCCCAACCAAGCCGACGGTCATCATCGGCGAGCGCATCAATCCCACCGGCAAGGACTGGCTGAAGCAGGCCATCCGTGAGGGTGACTGGAACCGTGTCGGAATCCTGGCACAGGAGCAGGTCGCTGCGGGAGCGGTCATCATCGACGTGAACGTGGCAGTGTCCGAGGCGAGGGAGGTCGAGACCCTTCCGCGCGCCGTCGAGGCCGTGCAGAAGGCCGTATCGGTGCCCCTCTGCCTCGACTCAGGGGATCCCGCTGCGCTCGCAGCAGCCCTTGCCGTCTGCGACGGCAAGGTCATCATCAATTCGGTCGACGGAAACCGTGAGAAACTCGATGCGATTCTCCCCCTGGCCCTGAAATACAAGGCAGCATTGATTGGTCTGGCCATGGACAAGGAATCGGGAATACCCAAGACCTCCGAACAGCGTGTGGCCATCGCCCGCAGGATCCTCGAGGCAGTCCTCGAGGCAGGCATACCCAAGGAGGACCTGATCATCGATTGTCTCACCCTCGCGGTGAGCGCGGACCAGAGCATGGGACCGGTGGCGCTCGAGACCATGCGCCTGGTGTCGCGCGAGCTGGATCTCAACGTCAACATGGGTGTGAGCAACATCTCCTTCGGCCTTCCCGAGCGGCCCCTGCTCAACGCAACCTTCATCGCGATGGCCTGCGCATCGGGACTGACCTGCGCCATCATCAACCCGCACATGCTGCCGGTGGTCCATGCCCTCCAGGCCTCCGACGTTCTCCTTGCCCGCGACAGGAGGGCGCTGGGATTCCTCAAGGCCTATCGGGCGCGCCTCAAGGCCCAGGAGGCAGAGGGCAGCGGTCCGGTGGCCTGATAGCCTGATGGCCTGATCCGGAAGGCAGTCGCCGGAGCCAGGGGAAATGGAAGAGGGGCAGGAACAGCTAGTTAGTTGTTCCTGCCCCTTTTCTTCCACTGGCCTGAGTCCCGGAGAGCCATGGCTCCGGAGCGGATAGTCGCGCTGCGACAGTCCTACACCGGCGCCTTGAGTTCCTTGAACCTCGTGAGGGTACCGAGGGTCAGCGAGAAGATGACGATCATCCCCCGGAAAAAGTTCTGGTAGAAGGAGGGAACATTGGCGAAGAAGATGATGTTGTTGAGGAGGCCAAGGATGAGGGCGCCTACTATGGCTCCCCAGATGTTGCCCCTTCCTCCGGACATCGCGATTCCGCCGATGACCACCGCCGCGATGGAGTTCATCGAGTAGGCAGTGCCCGAGCGGTATTCGCCCGAGGCTGTCAGCATCAGGAGGCACATGCCGCCGAGTCCGACGAAGATCCCTGCGAAGAGGTGGGACATCAACCTCACCCGGTTTACCTTGATGCCAGAGGCAAAGGCTGCCTTTTCGTTGCCACCCACAGCGTAAAGGTGGCGATAGAAGGCGGTCCTACTTACGATGAACCACAAAAGAAGTCCACAGCAGAGGATGACGAGGGGCATGGGTATGCCGAGGAAGTCCTGGCGATAGGCCTTGTAGAAGAATTTGGGTACGTATCCGCCCGGCGTCGGCATGATGAGGATCGTGGATCCGAGCACTACGCCCGATGTGGCGAAGGTCGCGATGAAGGGCGGGAGCCTGAGCCGGCCGATGAGGAGACCATTGAAGCCTCCGATCATCACCGTGATGACGAGGCCGAAGGCTACAATCAAAGCTACGTTCGTGTCGGTCATCGACTTTGCCGCGACGATCGTGTACAGCGACATGGTCGCACCGATGGAGAGGTCCACGCTGCCGGAGAGGATGATGATGCCCTGTGCGAGGGCGGCGAAGATCAGTGGCGTGAAGGACATGAAGTTGGAAGTCAGTATGTCCCGGCTGAAAAAGTCCGGCTGCAGGGCGACGTTTACGATGAGGAGGACGAAGAGGATGGCGAGCCCCATCGTCGAGGGATTCTGGAAGGCCCGCCGGAACTTGTCTGCGTAGCTGTTTCCGTCAGTCATTGCATACCCCCTTCGTGAGTGACGATGTCAGTATGCTCTCGTCCGTGATCTGTTCTCCCTTGATCTCGTCCACGATGCGCCCCTCGAACATGATGACGACCCTGTCGCAGTTCGCCCGGAGTTCCTCGACGGCGCTCGCGTAGAGGACGACCGAGGTCCCCGCGTCGGCGAGTTCGCGGACGAGGAGGTAGAGTGCGTCCTTGGCCTGGATGTCGATGCCCTTGGCAGGGTCGTTGAGGAGGAGGAGCTTCGGGGTGAACTGGAGCCACTTCGCGAAGACCACCTTCTGCTGGTTTCCTCCGCTCAGGTTGCTGACGACATTGCGCGGGTTGGGAGGATTTACGCCGAGTTTCTTTGTGAGACCCTCTGTCATCCTGAAGAGGGATTTGACATCAAGGAAGAAGCCGGCAGCTGCCATGGGGAAGCGGGGATATATCACGTTCTCGAAAATGTCGAGGTTCATGAACAGGCCGTCCTTCTGCCTGTCGCCGGGCACGAGGAAGATGCCTTTCCTGACTGCCTCGCGGGGGTGGCGGAGCCTCACTTCCTTGCCCTCGAGGAGTATCCTGCCCTGGGTCCGCGGGAGCATCCCCGACATCATCAGTACTAGTTCTTCCTGCCCCTGGTCCGCGAGTCCGCCGATGCCGAGGATCTCGCCCTTTTCGACCTTGAGGCTTACCCCGCATACATCGAGATCGTGGGATGCCGCCTGGAGTTCCAGGGTAGTCTCTTCCGATGCTGGCCTGTTGCGCGAGCCGCTCGCCGCGTTTTCTTCCCTGGCATGGCCGGTCACCAGGGGAACGATGAGGTTCTCGTCGCGGGCCTGGGTCTGGAAGTCGACTACGCCTGCCCCCTTCCCGTTGCTGAATGCATAGACGAGGTCGCAGAGCCTGACGATTTCCCAGAGCCGATGGGAGATGAAGATTACCGAGACACCTTCCTTCTTGAGGTCCATTACCTTCTTGAAGAGCTTTTCCACATGCGCGTAGCCGAGTGAGGCCGTCGGTTCGTCAAGGATGAGGAGGCGGGGCGCCTGGAGGAGGGCCTTCGCGATTTCGACCATCTGCTTCTTTTCCGAGGTCAGCGAGTAGACTTTTTCTTCGATGGCGAGATCGGCGAGGTCAAGCTCGTCGAGGAGGAGCCGTGCCTTGTCCTTCGCGATGCGGTTGTTCGGGAAAGGCCCAAAGCTGTGGGTTTCGTTGCCGAGGCTGATGTTCTCCCAGACGGAAAGCTCCGGGATGAGGCTCAGGTGCTGGTGGACATGGACGATCCCATGACGCTTGGCGTCGCCAGGAGACCGGATGACCGTATGCTTGCCGTCAATGGAGAGGGAACCCTCATCGGAGCTGGTCTCTCCCGAGCAGATGCGGGCAAAGGTAGACTTTCCCGAACCGTTGGCTCCTACGAGGCCGCATACCATAGGTCCCTCGAAAGCCAGGTCCACTCCGTGGAGGGCGATGGCGCCTCCGTACCTTTTCTTCACGCCCGTAGCCTGAAAGGATTTCATCCCTGCCCACCTGCCTCTGGAGAGTAAGGAATGCCGGCACACCGAGGCATGCCGACATTCCGTTCATTGCTTCGCGATCCTACTTGAAGAGCGCGTTGATCTGGTCCTGGGAGTACCAGTTGTCGATGTACTCGGTGATGCCGCGGTTCTCGATGTGCTTGTCGTAGACAGCCTGGACGTTCTCGTCGGTGATGCCGACGTTGAGGGGAACCTGGAAGATCGTGGCGCTCGTGACCTTGATCTCGGCGTCGGGCTTGAAGAAGCCGGGCTTGATCTGCTTGCCCTGGAGGGCGCGGATGCCGATTCCAAGGGCGAGGTTGATGGTGTAGCCGGGGCCGTTCTCGATGGCGAAGGCCTTGAAGCCGTTGGGCTTGTTCTTGAGCCAGTACTCGAGATAGGGGACGCGCGCCTCGCCGTTCATGACGGGAAGGGCACGGCCGGCGGACTCAAAGGCGCGGATGGCGCCGAGGGACTCTCCGTCCTGGGTGACAAGCCCGTCCATCTGCGGTACGGCAGCGAGGACGTTGGCCATGACCTGCTGGGAGGTGGTGGGATCCCAGTTGCCGTTCGCCTTGCCGAGCACCTTGATGCCGGGGTACTTCTTGGTGACGTCGGCGAAGGCCTTGTCGCGGTCGGTGTTGGCGGGAGAGCCATCGTAGCCTGAGAGGTAGTAGATGGAGCCTTTGCCGCCCATGCGCTTGATGACGTACTCGGTCTGGTCGGCCATCCAGTTATAATTGTTGGGATAGACCTGGAGCGCCTCGGTGCTGGTCGTCTTCTGGTCATAGACGATGACCAGGATGCCCTTCGCGTTCGCTTCCTCGATGACCGGGTCGAGGGCGCTCACCGAGTTCGGGTTGATGAGGATGATGTCAGCCTTGCTGTTGATGAGGTTGCGGATCTGGGAGATCTGGAGCTCGACCTCGAAGCCGGCGTGCTGGACGATGAGCTTGCTGACCAGGCCCATGCCCTTGTAGAGCTGGATGTCGCTGTTGAGGTCGACGATCGCCTGGGTCCTCCAGCTGTGGGTGATGAGCCCGTTGCTGACGCCGATGACGTAGGGCGGCTTCTTCTTGAGTGTGCCCTTCAGGAACTGCGACGTGGCTGTCTCGCCGAAGCCGTTCATGGCCGTGGCGAACAGGAACAGGATGCCTGTGATCATGAAGAAAATCCGTGAGCGTTTCATACTCGATACTCCTCCTGGGAAAGCGTGTAGTTGATGCGATCTATAATCCTTAGCCGAGGGCCCAAAGCGTGTAGTCACCTCCTTCTCCGGCGGATCCTGGGCCGCCTCAAGCCCGGGAAGTGCCTCGCATCCTTGTCCTCTATTCTTCCTGTTTTTTCCGGGAGTAGCTGAACAGGAGGATCAGGAGGACCAACCCGATGGTGACCTGCCTCCCGCCTTCTCCAAGCTGCAATGTGGCGAGAATGCTGTCGAGGGTAGTGAGGAAGATCGCTCCGGCCACGGAGCCGAGGTAGCTGCCCGTGCCACCGGCAAAGGATATTCCTCCGATGACAGCCGCTACGACCGAGGGGAGGATGTAGACCGAACCGAGGTTTATGTTCGGTTCGCCGACATAGCCGAGCATGAGCATGCCCGTGACAGCGGAAAAAATGCCACTGACGCCGTAGACGGTCATGCGGAACAACTTGGTGCGGACTCCGGAGAGAGCCGCAGCCCTGTTGTTCGCTCCGATCCCGTAGAGCGTCTTCCCGGCGCTTGTCCTCCGCAGTATGAACTGCGCAGCCACTATGGTGATGATCCAGATCACGACGACCCAGGGTATGCTGATGCCTGGACTGCCGATCTTGATGGAGAGGGATCCGACACCGATCGTTTCGAGCAAGGGGCTCGCCTTGCCGATATGGTTGCCTCCGGTGGAGAAGAGCGCGATTCCGCTCGTCGCCGTTCCCCATGCCAGCGTCATGATGAGGGGGGAGATATTGAGATACGAGACGCCGACCCCATTCACGAGCCCAAGGACGAATCCACACAGGATGACAGCGCCGATGGCGAGGGGCAGGTTCGCGTCGTTGCCCCTGAGTATGGCTGCCGCGAGTATGACGCCGATCACGAAGATCCCGCCTACCGATAGGTCGAGCCCTTCCTTGCCGGAAATTATCACGACTGTCTGTCCCAGGGTGATCAGGCCAAGGAAGGCCGATGCCTGGATGACTGTCATGACGTGCCTGAAGGTGAGGAAGTTCGGGACGAGAAGGCCACCGATGACCATCAGCCCTGCGGCAAGTAAATAGGCGATAACGACACGGTTGAGAAGCCACGACCTGAGGCTTGCTGGCATAGGCTTCCTCTATTCTTCGCCTGTTTCGGCGATTCGGGATTGATTCAACTAGCACGAGCTGATCGGAAATGTCACATGAACAAGAAGCGGAATCTTACTATATTTTGATATCTTGTCAAGCGATAAACCTGTCGGCAGAATCATCGAATTCCAAAAAGGTCCTTCAGCCGATCGGAATATCCGTCTCACCAGTCCCACTGTGAATATATTATTCCTTGACTGCTGCCTATTGGTGCAGTAGCAGTTTATGCATTGGAGGCAGACGGAGAAATTCATGAGATTGCGGCAGCTACCTGCTGCTCCATGATCTTGTTGACAAGTCCCCGGGGCCAGATATAATAGAGCGACGAATGGAACCGGTTTTATTTTTGCTTCCATTCTCCGGCACAGTGTGCTTCTCCCCGCTTTTTCCGTGGATTCTCCCACGGTGGGGAGGGGTGTTGCCGAATGGTGTAGCGCAGGATGGAAGCCTGAATGCAGTCGACGATCATCGACATAGCAAGATACGCGGGTGTCTCGAAGAGCACGGTATCCCGTGTGCTCAACGAGAGCGGTCCGACTTCCGCCATGACGAGGCGAAAGGTCCTCGAGGCTGTCGAGATGCTCAATTTCAAGCCCAACGCAGTAGCGAGGCATCTCGCCCGGAACAGATCCAATTCCTTTTCGCTGATCGTCCAGGATATCCGGAATCCTTATTACGCCTACGCCAGCTGGTACGCTGAAAGGATCCTGAGCGGCTTCGGGTTCAGTCTGGATATCCTAAACGCGGACAATAACAGGTCCCTCGAGAAGAGCGCCCTCGAAACGGTGAAGTACCGCAGGGTCGATGGTCTGCTGTGCATTGGCGGCGACAAGGATGCCACCAACATCATCGACTTCCACGTGCGCGAGGGCATCCCGGTCGTTCTCGTCGACAGGGAGGTGCAGGGCTATGACATACCCACGGTCAACCTTGACAATGTATTCGGCGCACGGCTTGCCACAGACTATCTTTTTGACCTGGGCCATCGCCGCATCGTGTTCGCCACCTCCGATCTCACCCTGCCTGAGCGGCACCGCATGGAGGGTTTCATCCTCTCCTGCCAGGCAAAGGGCCTTGCCCAGGAAGACATTCCTGTCGTGTCGATGAGCGAGGATGCGTGGGCCGAAGGCGGCTTCGCTGCCTTTGAGGATGTCTTTCATTCAGCCGACCCGCCGACGGCCTTTTTTGGCTCCAACGACATCAAGGCCCTCAGGCTCATCCGGCTGCTCAGGCGGAAGGGCTATTCGGTGCCTGAGGATATCTCTGTCATTGGCTACGACGACATAGATATTTCCTCGATCGTAGTGCCCTCCCTCACGACCATCCATCAGCCCATCAACGAGATGATCGAGGCAGGCACCTCCATGCTCATGGATCTGGTGGAGGGTAGGGAGCCCATATCCAGCCGGGAAATAGCAAAACCCTGGCTTGTCGAGCGAGAGTCCACGAGGTCGATTCGCCAGGCCAGGTGCTGATGGAGGCTGTGCCCCATCCGGGCCTGCGTGCAGGATTCGGCGGAAATGTTTGACAGCTTCCATGGACATGCTATAGTGGTGCAGCAATAAAGGGAACGGTTCCATTGTCCAGGGCGCAGGTCTCACAAGAGTTATTGATCGACTACGGCGAAGAGCGCCGTCACAGGAGGTTCAGGATGTCCGAACAGATGAACGCGCAGGTCTTCTATGAAAAAGAGAAGATGGTCTTTGAGAAGATCCCGGTCCCAGTGGTCACCGATACCGACGTTCTCGTACGTGTGAAGAACGTGGGCATCTGTGGTTCCGATGTTTCCTATTATTACGGTATGAGCCCAGTTGGCACCGCTTCGGGCAAGGGACCCCTTGTCCTTGGCCACGAGTTCACCGGGGAGGTCGTAGAGGTCGGTTCGGTACCGAAGGCACTCGGGCTCTTCAAGCCAGGCGACCGCGTCGTGGTGAATCCCGTCCAGTTCTGCAATGCCTGTCCTGACTGCGCCGCAGGCAATACGCACATGTGCTCGCATGGCAGCGTGCCCGGAGTCACGGTCAACGGCGCCTTCGCCGAGTACAGCGTCTCCAAGTACACCGGCCTTTTCAAGCTGCCCGACAGCGTGAGCTATGCCGCCGGAGCCTGCATTGAACCCCTCGCCTGCGCGGTCAACGGCATGAACCGCCTGGACATCAAGCCAGGCCAGTTCGTCGCCGTCTTCGGTCCGGGGCCCATCGGGATCTGGATGGTCGAGCTTGCGAAGAGGGCCTACGGCGCCGGCAAGGTCGCTTTAATTGGTACGCGTGATTTCCGCCTCGAGGCAGGGAAGAAGGCCGGAGCCGACTTCATCTTCAATGACTCGGAGAAGGGCTCGAAGTACTATGTGCCCGACGTCAAGGAAGCCATCAGGAAGGCTTCGGGTGGCAGGTTGGCGGACAGGCTCATCACACCCGCAGGTCCCGATGCCGCCCTCGAGACGGCTGTCGACTGTGGAGGCAACTGCTCGATCATCGTCCAGTTCGGCCTGCCCGACGGAGACGGGACCTTCAAGATCCCCTCGCTCAGCTTCCATACCATGGACAAGCAGATCCGCTCTGCCTGGCTCGCTCCCCTTGTCTGGCCCCAGACCATCAGGCTCGTCGAGGAGAAGCTCGTGAGCATCGAGCCCCTGATCACCCACACGGCCTCCCTCAAGGATACAGGCAAGGCGATCGTGGATCTCAGGAACCGTGTCGGCAATCCCATCAAGTACGAGATAGTGATCTGATCCTGGAACGTGCGTGCGGGAGGCGGTCTTCCCGCGCACAGCCGGGCATGAAGCGAGGAGCGTAGATATGGATGCCAAGCGGCTTGCAGAGATACTCGACAAGGAACTCGCCTCGAAAGACGGCCTCCTCAGGTTGCGCCCGAGCTGGGTCGCAAGGGATTTCCTCAAGCCGGGCAGGCGCCTCGGTCTTTCCGAAAAGGATATGGACGTCGGCAAACGCGGCTTCATCTGCGAGCGCTGGCTTGCCTCCGAAACCGAGACCGACAACACGGTCAAGCATCCGAACGAGGGGCTCTCCTACCTCGACATCGCAGGTCATGACATCCTCCTCAGGGATGCCCTCGCTTCCTGTGCTGCCCTCCTCATGGGCGCCGCCTACGCGGCGAAGCACCATGGCCTCGACCGCCTCGCCAAGATCTACGATTTCGATTCGCGCATCTTCTTCCATTACCACCAGATGACGGAGGACGCGCGCAAGCTCGGCCACAACTCCAAGGAGGAGTCCTACTACTTCCCGACCGGAGTGCCTCTGGGCCCACATCCCGAAACCTTCTTCGGAGTCCATCCCTACATCGTGGAGCAGGGGAAACAGTATGAATTGCTCCTTCCTCTCCTCGAGAAATGGGAGGGCGACGGCATACTCAAGTTCTCGCGTGCCTATCTCAACGTCCAGGGGGAGGGTTTCCACCTCCAGGCAGGCCTTCTCCACGCCCCTGGCACGGCCCTCACGATAGAGTTGCAGGAATCCTCGGATGTGATGGGCGTCCTCCAGGCCGAAGTCGAGGGAGTCAAGCAGTCAAAAGCCCTTCTGTACAAGGACATCCCGCCGGAAGAGGTCGCGGCCAAAGGAGAGCGGGCAGCGCTCGACCAGCTCCAGTGGGAGGCGAACGGCGACCCATATTTCTACGAGAACCATCACACCGCGCCTGTGGAAATCCCGGGCACGGACCCCGCGCTCGGCGGTGAAACGTGGATCTATTACGATTCGACGCGGTATTCCGGCAAGCGTCTTGTGGTAAAGCCCGGCAAAAGCCTTACAATAAAGGATCTTGGTGTCCACAATCTCCTTGTATGGAAAGGCGAGGGCAGGGTCCAGAAGCTCCGCGTCGCAGCCGGCGATTTCGCTGCCGACGAGATCCTCGTTAGCCACGACAGGGCGGTCGCAGGAGTGAGCTACGAGAATACGGGGTCAGTCGACCTCGAGATCATAAAGTTCTTCGGGCCCGACATCAACAGTTCGGTCGTGCCCTATCTGGAGAAGTACCAGGGCCGCCGCTAGGGCGGGCCCAGGTCGCGGGAGCGATGGCGATGACGAGGAGAGGCGAGCGATGTCCGAGGACCTGATTCTGGAAATGAAAGGGATCTCGAAGTCCTACCCCGGCGTCAAGGTGTTCGAGGACTTCGACTTCGACCTCAGACGGGGCGAAGTCCATTGCATCTGCGGCGAAAACGGCGCAGGCAAGTCCACACTGATCAAGATGCTGTCCGGGGCGCACTTGCCCGACAAGGGGGCGATCTACTTCAACGGGGCTTCCGTCCATGACCTCACGCCGCGTTCGGCGATGATGATGGGAATTCAGACGATCTACCAGGAGCACAACTTCTTCCCGCTTCTCACCGTCGTCGAGAACCTCTTCGCGGGCAGCGAGATCAACAATGGCCTCATCATCAGCAAGCCGAAGATGGTGGCGAAGGCCCAGGAAATACTGGACTACCTCCATTCGGACATCTCGCCCCACGATGTCGTAGGAAAGCTCGGAAGCGGGGCCCAGAAGATCGTCGAGATAGCCAAGGCCCTCGTGCAGGATTCCAGGGTCATCATCCTCGACGAGCCCACCGCATCCTTCAGCCAGACCGAGATCGACCATCTCTTCGAGGTGATCAAGCGCCTCGTCTCCAACGGCATGAGTGTCATCTACATCTCCCACCACCTTGAGGAAGTTTTCGTACTCGCTGACCGGGTCACAGTCATCCGGGACGGACGCAAGGTGAGTACGGCCCCCGTCGGATCCGTCACTGAGCAGTCACTCATCCGCGACATGGTAGGGCGTGATGTCTCGCTCTTTTATCAGCGGGCGCACTTCCCCATCGGCGAGGTCGTCTTCGAGGCGCGCAAGCTCACGGGCAACGGTGTGATCGACATCTGCCTCGACCTCCGCAAGGGCGAGCTTCTCGGCGTGGCTGGCATGGTCGGCTCGGGGCGGACCGAGCTGGCTGACCTCCTCTTCGGAGCCAGGCGGGCAGTGGGGGGCGAGATCCTCATCGGCGGAAAGAAGGTAGCGCTAAAAACCCCGCTTGCCGCGATCAGGCACAGGCTCTGCTATATCACCGAGGACAGGCAGGCCTCAGGGCTTTTCCTCAAGCATCCCCTGTCGATGAACATTCCGATCGTCAGTTATGTCCGAACTCGGACCCCCTTCGCCCTTCCCTCGACTGACGTCAGGGAATCGGAGCGCTATGTCAAGACGCTTGGCATCATGACCCCGGGGGTATTCCAGATCGCCATGCTCCTTTCGGGAGGCAACCAGCAGAAGGTCGTCCTCGCGAAGTGGTTCATGACCAATGCAGAGATTTTTATCTTCGATGAACCCACCCGCGGCATCGATGTGGGGGCGAAGGAGGAGATCTACAAGATCATGATCGGCCTGCTCGAGCAGGGCAGGTCGATCATCATGATTTCGTCTGACATGCCTGAGCTCATCGCGATGAGCGACCGGGTAGTCGTGATGCGCGGGGGAAAGATTGTCGCGCGGATCGACAAAGAGGGTATCAGCGAAGAGGCGATACTCAAGCATGCCATCGGGAGTGACCAGAGATGAAACCATCAAGGCTGATCCGGGGTGAAAACGGCCCCATGTTCCTCGTGCTTCTCACCACCATCGTGGCGGTCTTCCTTGTGGAGCTTCTCTTCGTGCGGGGTTCGGACATCACCAAGGTAGCCTTCATAAAACCCATGAACATATCCAACGTGCTCATGCAGATCTCCATCACCGGGATGATGGCCATCAGCATGACCCTGGTGATGGTTTCCGGCGGCATCGACCTCTCGATCGGCCAGATGATGTGCTTCCTCGGAACGGCGATGGCCTACATGATGAAGAATGTAGGACTGAACGACTGGACAGTCGTGATCTTCGGCCTCGTCCTCGCCGTGGTCTTCCAGGTCCTGATGGGTTTCATCATCTCGCGGACAAAGCTGGAGCCCTTCATCGTCTCGCTCGGCTTCATGAGCATGTACAAGGGCTTTACCTACCTCATCACGAACGGCCGGGAGATCACCATCGGTGGCAAGTTCGGCTTCCTGGGAAAGACCTACATAAACATAACTGATGACTTCCGCCTTGGCATGCCCGTCATCGTCCTGCTCCTCCTGTGTGTAATCATCTGGCTCGTGCTGAAGTACACGAAGTTCGGCAGGTCGGTCTATGCGGTGGGAGGCAACGAGAACGCCGCCTACCTGGCCGGAATCAACGTCAAGAACCTCAAGCTCTGGCTCTATGCGCTGAATGGCATCTTTGTCGCCATCGCGACGATGGCTTCGCTGTCGAGGATGGGCACGGGCAACCCCCTGATGGGCGAGGGCAAGGAGATCGAGGTCATTGCCGCTGTCGTAGTGGGCGGTACCGCGCTGAGCGGCGGAAAGGGCAATGTCTGGGGCACCTTCATCGGCGTCCTCCTGCTTGGCTGTCTCTCCAACGCGCTCAACATACTGGGCGTTTTCCCCCATTGGCAGTACGTGCTGCGTGGCAGCCTCATCATCCTTGCGGTATTGTTGAGCTACTATAGCGGCCAGCGGGCTTCTTCAGTGAAATCACCCGTGCTTACCGGGCAAAGGTCCGTCGCGAAGTGAGTGCATACCGGGCGGGGCTGGCTGCCCTGCCCACGTGAGACATCCTGGATAGAGGAGGTGGCCGGAAACGTGACAGGCATTGGCGCTTATGTACCAACGTCGCCCTTCGTGGCGACCAAACCTCGTAGAGGAGAAGGTTACATGAAAAGACTAGTTACGATCCTTATGGTTCTGGTGATGTTGTTCGCCATCGTCGGCGGAGCATCGGCGCAGAAAGAAAAGGGCAAGAAGCTCGGATTCGTCAACGCCGGTCCGGATGACTACTATGCCCAGTTCGGAAAGACCCTTGTCGCCGTCGCAAAGTCCTACGGCATGGTGGTCACCGAAGTCAACTCGGACTACAAGCCCGAGAAAGAGCTCGCCAACGTCCAGGACCTCATCGCCAAGGGCGTCGACGCGATCGCTGTCATCACTGCGGGCGCAGCCGGCAGCGCGACAACCATCAAGGCTGCCAACGACGCGAAGGTTCCCATCTTCTTCATCGCCGGCAAGCCCGATCTCCTTCCGGGGACGGACCTCACCGGACACGTTACCGACAATTTCGTCATCATGGGTTACAAGATCGGGCAGTGGGTCGTGAAGAACTATCCCAAGGCCAAGGCCGTGAACATTCCTGGCTTCCTCGGCCAGGGCCCTGCAGAAGGCGAGCTCGTCGGCTTCCAGCTGGCCTTTACCGAAGCCAAGAAGGGCGAAGTCAAGCTCCTGAAGAGCGCCGAGTGGCAGGCTACCCTCGCTGTTCCCATCACCGAGGACCTCATCGCTTCCGGCACCGAATTTGACGTCGTTTTCGCGGCGAACGAAGAGACCGCCCGCGGCGTCATCCAGGTCTTCGAAGAGCAGGGCATCAAGGGCAAGATCATCGTCTCCAACAACGGCAAGGAAGATGCCTGGGCATGGATGAAGGAAGGCAAGATGGCCGCCACCGTTCCCAATCCGCCCTCCCTCAACGCCGACCTCTGCGTCCAGCAGATCGTTCGCCACCTGAACGGGCAGAAGTTCGAGAAGTACCTCCAGATCACGCCCTTCGACGTGCTCACCAAGGCCAACCTCGACAAGGCCATTCCCTGGGACACCGCGACCTACATGTACGGACGCGAGAAGAAACTCTTCGCCTGGGACCTCGCCGGCTACGAGAAGCAGTATGTGGCGAACAAGAAGATGTTTGCCGATTTCGACGCCAAGGTCGTGGAATACCTCAAGACCCATTGATCTGTCGCTAGCGTGAAGGAGTGGACTTGCCTTCGCGGCAAGTCCACTTTTTTCTGGCAGGTATCGGGGCCGCGCCCAAGGGCATTGGTACCGCGTCCGGGAAATACCAAAGGAGTTGTGATGAAAATTGGAGTCTTCCTGCTGATCGAGGCATTCCAGAGCGTCGAGCGGCAGCTGCAGTGCGCCAAGGAGATGGGTTTCGACTGTGCAGACATCACCGATACGAACTCGGGTGGCAGCATGCTCGGATCGGCAGGTTTCTCGCCCACGGTGAGCCTGGACGAGAACCCCTTCGAGGTAAAACGGCTTTTCGCCCGCTACGGGATACAGCCGACCACTGTCTGTGCCCACGCCATGCTGCTGGAGCCCAGCAATCCCGGTCTCATGGGAACCTCCGAGATCATGAAGGCCGTAAAATTTGCGGCGGCCATCGGCATCAAGGACGTCGTCACGACCGAGACCGATCCCCGTTCCGAGTGGGCGGAAAAGCTCAGCTATGACCAGCGCATCTTCATAGTTGCAGAGAAACTCTACACACCGGTGAAGATGGCTGCCGACTACGGCGTGCGGATCCTCCTTGAGCCCCACGGACCGGTTTCCGACTCCATCCAGGGCCTGAAGGACGTCTTCGCTATGCTCGGGAATCCGGCCTCCCTCGGGGTGAACCTGGATACGGGGAACTCCTGGCTTGGAGGGACCGATCCTGTGGAGATGGCGCGGGTTTTCAAGGACAAGATCCACCATGTGCACTGGAAGGATCTCGGTGCGGAATGGATACCCAAGCGGGGTACGCAGTTTGGCTGCGGCTTTTCCGACATCGCCATCGGGGATGGTGTCATCGACATCAAGGGCGTCTGCGCCGCACTGAAGGGTGCGGATATCGATTCCTCTACGCTTGAAATCGTGGGATCTGCCGAGATCCTCAAGAAGAGCAAGAAGTTCCTGGAGTCCTGCGGAGTGTGACAGTAGGCGCAAGAAGCTGAGAGCTTGTCGCCGGAGGAGGGGCCAGGGGCTTGTTTCCTTGCCTTTTTTCCGGCGATATCATTGCAGCGGCACAGGATCGTCGCAGGGAGGATGGTATCGAAAAAGCCAGCAGGAAAGACGTGGCCAGACGGGCGGGAGTTGCCGAATCCACCGTCTCGCGCGCCTTGAACGACTCCCGCCTCATAACCGACCCTGTAAAAGAAAAAGTCCGCGAGGCTGCCCGCGAGCTCGGCTACGTGCCCTCGCGACAGGCAGCCCTCTTTGCGCGGAACCGTACCTTTTCAATTGGTTTTGTCGTTCCCACCTACGAATCATTTCCTCCCTTTTCCCGCCCCTATTTTCCCGCCCTCCTTGACGGAGCGGTGACAGGCGCCGAGGCTCGCGGCTACTCGGTGACCATCGTGCTCAACAAGGTTTCGAGGCCCATCAAGGATTACTTTGCCCTCGTCCGCTCAAGGACGGTGGACGGACTCCTCTTCGCCGTCACTCCCTCCGACTACGAGCCCTTCCTCGAACTTCGCGAGGCAGGCCTGCCCTTTGTCCTCATTGACAACTACCACGAGGGCCTGAGCTCGGTGGATTCCCGTCCCCTCAGCGGGATGCGCAAGGCCTTTTCCCATGTCTGGAACCTCGGACACCGGCGCTTCGGCTATATCACCGGCGACATGCGCTACCGGAACGCCGTGGACCGGCTTGCGGCCTTCGAGGGCCTGGTACAGGAGTTCGCTGTGAAATCCCGGGTAATTGAAGGAGATTTTTCACGGGGATCGGGCTATCGGGGTGCTGGCCGGCTCCTCGAAGACGTGGATCGGCCCAGCGTCGTCGTGACAAGCTCGGACCGGGCCGCACTCGGAGTGATGACCTGGTGCACGGAACATGGCCTGTCGGTGCCTGGAGAGCTGAGCGTCATCGGTTATGACAATCTCTATCCCGCCCAGGATATGCTGCCTGCCCTCTCCACCGTCGACAATCCCATTTCCATGTCGGGGCAGCTCGGTGCCCAGCTCCTGGCCGATCTCGTGGAAGGCAAGGAAAGCGGCCCGGTGCAGCGCTGGCTCGAGACGGATTTTGTCGTGCGTGGAACCACGGCAGCGCCCCGCGGGGCTTCATGATACGAATTGGCATAGTCGGTACAGGGGCCATGGCCGCCTACCATGTCTCGCGCTTTGTCGGCATTCCCGGTGCCGTTGTGGTAGCCTGCTCTGACCGGCACGTCGATGACGCAGCCCGTTTCGCCGCAAAACACGGCCTTCCAGGATCCTTCGGCGATCCCCAGGCGATGGTGGCCTCGGGCAGCATAGACGCTGTCTCGGTGGCCTCGGCTGATTGCTGGCACCTCGAGCCCGTGCTCGCCGCCCTCGCGCAGCGACTTCCGGTCTTCTGTGAAAAGCCCCTCGCGCGTACGCTCTCTGATGCCCTTGCGATGACCGCTGCCGCCCGCGAGGCAGGAGTCCCGACAATTGTGAACTTCTCGAAACGGAACGGGGGCCTTTTGTCCCTGGCTTCCCGGCTCCTTTCCGAGGGGCGGATCGGGCAGCTTAAGTCGGCTTCCTTCAGCTACGGGCAGGCCTGGCTTGCAGATGGTTCCTGGGGGGACTGGCGAAGGACACCACGCCTCGCCTGGCGCCTGGACGAGGAGCGCTCGACCTTCGGTGCCTTGGGCGACCTCGGTTCGCACCTCCTGGATGCAGCCCTCCTCCTCCTCGGGGGGAACTCCACGCCCGAGGTTGTCTCCTGCCTGGGTGGACGCTTCGATCCGGGAGCCCCGGAGGGCGGAAGAGATGGTTTCAGGCCCGCCTGGGAATCCTTCGAAGCCCTGGTAGAGGCAGGTCCGGTCCCTGTGATGGTTTCGGCCAACTTTAGGGTGCCGGGCCAGGATGACCGCTTTGCGATTTCCCTGCGTGGCGAGACGGCGTCCATCGAGCTGGATTTCGGGCTGTCGCGGCGAACGCTCCGGATCATCGGGACCAGCGGCGCAGTCGAGATACCTGCCGGCGCAGTCGAGGTCGCTGCCGGCGCAGTCGAGGTCGCTGCGGAGCCGATTCCGACTAGTTATGAGCGATTTGTCGCCCTGGCTTCCGGAGCTCCCGACCCCATGCCCGGCGAGAGCCTGGACTTCGGCCGTGGCCTTTCGGTGCAGCGCCTGGTCGACGACTGTGCCCGCCTGGCCCTGGGCCGGGAGGAGGGGCGGGCGAGGGCAGTGCTCCTGGCGCTCCCGCAGACAGCCGCGCCCCCACGCCGAGGCGCAGGCTCAGCGTCGGGGGCTCGCCCGCGAGCGCTGGAGTTGCCCGAGGCTCGTGCCGACAGCCCGGCCCTTCCCGCGATCCGCCTCGGCGCAGTCGTGGATGGCAGGGGTGAGGCGCCGACCGCGGCAAGGGATCTGGCCGCGCGCGGTTTTGAGAGCCTGCAGCTTTCCTGGTGGGCCAGCACTGCTGGCCGCGACCTCGGCCTGCTCGCCAAAGAGATGCACGCCGCCCTGGACGGAAGCTCCTGCCACCTCAGCGCCCTCGGGGTCTACGGAAATCCCTTGGCCGGCGACGAAGCGGGGGCGGAGACCCTGCGCTCCATCGAGGCCCTCATCGAAGCTGCTGGGGCTTTCGGCGTCCCCCTCGTTTCCTGCTTTGCAGGGAGGGTGCCCGGAACCTCGGTGACCGAATCGCTGCCCGCCTTTACGGCGACCTTCGGGAAACTCTGCGATCGTGCATCGCGTCGTGGCATCTCCCTCGCCCTCGAGAATTGCCGCTTTTCCGACACATGGAAGACGGGGCGCTGGAACATCGCCATGAATCCCGACGCCTGGGAGCTGATCTTCGCTGCCCTCCCCGGTGCCCCCCTCGGCCTCGAGTGGGAACCTGCACACCAGGTCCTGGCCCTCGCGGAGCCCCTCGCCCAGCTGGCTTCCTGGTTACCCCGCATTCTCCACATTCACGCAAAGGACGCGGCTATCGATCGGGAGCTTCTTGCCCGCCATGGACTGCAGGGCAGCGTCCACTATGGGCGCGAGGTCCTGGCGGGGGAGGGTGACAGCGACTGGGCAGGCATCTTTGCCATCCTCCGGAACGCGGGCTGGAAGGGAGCAGTGGACATCGAGCTCGGAGCGATTCCCCAATGGCAGGCGCCACGCGAGCGTGAGGGCCTGGAGCGGGCCTTCGCGATGCTCTCGGATTCGAGGAGGCTTGCATCTGGCCCAAGCCCCGTCCGTCGCACCTAAGCTTCGTCCGGCCCCTTTGCGGCCGCGAAATCTGCCCGCTGCAGGTGCCGCGCCCTGTACTCCGAGGGCGACATCCCGGCGAGGCGTCTGAAGGCGCGCGCGAAGTTGAACTGGCTGGAGTAGCGGAGGCGGTCCGCGATCTCGTTGACGCGGAGGTTCGTGCTCGAGAGCATGGCCCTCGCCGCTTCAACCTTGAGTCGGCTGTAGTACTTCATCGGAGACATGCCCATGCGAGCGGAAAAGGTCCGCACGAGGTGCTCGCGCGACAGGCCCACGCGCGATGCCAGGTCGCCGAGGTCCAGATCCCGGTCGATCGCGCCTTGCATGATGGCCAGGGATTTTTCAATGTTCGCGTCGGCGATGGCGTCGCGGTGGGGCGAGGCCCCGTCGGCGAGGTCCCAGAGAAAGGCCATGAACTGGTGGCGGGCCGAGCGCAGCGGCCCCTCCCGCCCCGAGAAGAAGCGCTCGAGAAGTTCGGCGAAAAAAAAGCGGCGCGAGCTTCCGATGTTCCAGGGCCCGGGGCTCCCGCCCAGCGACTGGAGGAGGTCGAGGAGCTCGCCGTCCTTTGCCGTGTCGAAGAGGACCGCGTAATAAGTGAGGGGACGTCGCGCGTCGGAGGCCACTATCTGGTGGATGGAGGAGGGGGCGGTCAGGTGGAGGGCCCCGGGTGCGATGGTCCAGCGCCTCCTGTCGTCCATGAAGCTCCCTGTCCCGGAAATGAAATAATGGATTTCGTGGAGAGCCGGGCCATGGGAATGCCGTCGCCCATGCCAGGCTAGCTGAGCCTCGTCCTCAAGGTGCCAGACGAAGATGATATCCGCGAATTCCATTCCCTATGATATCAATTTCCGACATGGATCGTCAAAGATCATATTCGCTTATCATTGGAAGGACCTGTGTTTTTTTTTTCTACATGAGCCAATTGCATGATAGAACAGTGCAGCACAATAGGTGGCCACTCTGCAGCAAGGGGCGAAAGCCCGGGAAGGCCATTCATCTTCAGAACCAAAATAAAGGGAGGCTGCCGATGAGCGTTCTTACACTGATCCAGTCCCAGCCAGTCCAGGCACTGTGGTACGGGGTCCTGTGCTCCGCGTCCTTGCCATTGGGTGCAGCGCTCGGGCTTGTGCTTCGGCCCCAAAAACGTGTCCTGGCCGCCACCATGGCCTTTGGGGCCGGTTGTCTGATCAGCGCGCTGACCCTTGAAATCATCGCACCGGCCTTTCACGAAACCGGGTTTTTCCCCGTAGCGGCGGGAGCTGTGCTCGGTGGGCTCCTGTTTGTGTTTTTCAATGGCCAGCTCAACGGCCAGGGCGGCTTCCTCAGGAAGCCCGCAACCGCCATGCGCTACCTGGTGCAGCGGAAAAAGGCCCGCCTCAAGGGCATGGTCGACAATCTGTCACATGTTGATATCTTCCGCTCCCTGCCGCCCGAGGAAATGAAATCTGTCATCCCCTTCATGAACGAGCGCCAGTATCCAGCCGGAGAAACCGTATTCAACCAGGGCGACACGGGTGATTCACTGTTCATGGTCGAGTCGGGCGAAGTCGAGGTCATCAAGAACGGGGGAAGCATCGCGAAAATGACCCATGGCGAGTCCTTCGGAGAAATGGCCCTTCTTTCCGGCGAGAGCCGTAACGCAACGCTACGAACCCTGACCCCCGTCAAGCTCTGGGTGATCCGCAAGGAAGACTTCGACCGGCTCGTCAAGGTCAGCCCGCGCCTGCTCGCCGCCGTCAGCGATCTTGCGGCCGGCCGCATCCAGGAAAAAGAGGAAGCGGAGCGCTGGAAACGACAGGTGGCAGGCTATGCCGACTCACTCTCTGTCTCCATTACGGATCGGGATCTGCGAGAGGTCGTGAAGGAGCACCCTGGTTCAGGCGCGGCCCTGGCCATCTGGCTCGGCATGTTGCTGGACGGCATTCCCGAATCCGGGCTGGTGGGTGCGGGCATAGCCAATATGAATCTCAGCATGGCCCTTTTTGCGGGAATCTTCCTTTCCAACATGCCCGAAGCCATGAGCAGCGCTGTGCTCATGCGCAACCAGGGCAAGAGCGTCAGCAGCATCATGTGGCTATGGCTACCCCTCATCGCCCTCTGCGGAGTCACCGCTGTTATCGGAAACATCCTGTTGGGAGGCGCTTCACCGGTTGCCAAGGCCATCTTCGATGGCTGCGGCGCGGGCGCCATGCTGGTCGTCGTCGCGGAAACCATGTTGCCCGAGGCCTACGAGCAGGGCGGCGCTGTTGTTGGCCTTTCCACGCTGGCTGGTTTCCTGGTTGGCCTCTTTGTGAAGAGCATCGCCTAGGATCGAGAGAGGCGGCCTGGACTGATGGCATCAGGCACGATCCAGTCCGTGCCGCCGACCTGGGGAAACCGGCTGTCCGGGAAGCCATTCCCGGACAGCAATGAGCAATTGTTACTATCCCCTGAACTCCGGATGGCCGACATTTCGATCGCCGGTGAGTTGATCAAGGAACTTCTTTGCAGCTACCGGATCCCTGGCACCTGCGGCACCGACACCCTGATAGGCAGCGGACAGGAAGTCGTTCCAGATCCGGATCCAGTCATTGTTGTCCCCCTTGGGGGCAGAGTAGCCCAGGGCCCTTTTCGCATTGGCACTGAATTGCATGAACCCTTCCGCGACGGCGTTCCAGTCTCCCGCTGAAATCGCCTTGCTCACTGCACCGATTGTGGCGGAGTTCGAATGCATGACGTCCTTGATGGCCGTCGAATCATAGGGCATGGGCTCGACCGCAAAAACCAGGGTCGACAGTATCGCCATTAGGTATAAGAGACCGAGTTTCTTCATGAAAACCTCCATCCTCTTAGACGTTCAAAGAATATATGAATCGTGGCGCGATAAGACAAGGAAGCCTTCCTTTAACATCCGCATCAGGCCAGTTGCTGGCCAGGAGCACGACTCATGATATCAATTTTCGACATGGATCATCAAAGGCGGTCATTTACGCAGGGCCCGTCCCGGGCGAAAATAGCTCTACAAGGAGATCCACATGGACGAGCTCTTTCCCGAGGTTCCGCTAGTCAAGTACGAGGGCAAGGGAAGCGACAACCCGCTTGCCTTCAAGCGCTACGATCCCGACCGGAAGATCGGCGACCGCACGATGCGGGAGCATCTCCGCTTTTCGATGGCCTTCTGGCACTCGATGACCGGGGCAGGCCGCGATCCTTTTGGCGAACCGACGATGCGGCGCCCCTGGGACAGGACTAGTGATCCGATGGAAGTGGCGCGCCAGCGTATGCGCGGCATGTTCGAGCTCACCGAGAAGCTTTCGATCCCCTTCTTCTGCTTCCATGACCGCGACATCGCCCCCGAGGGCGCCAGCCTCCGCGAGTCCAACGCGAACCTCGACGCCATCGTCTCCCTGGTGCGTGACCTCTTCAAGACCAGCCCCACCCGCCTCCTCTGGGGCACGGCCAACCTCTTTTCCCATCCCCGCTACATGCACGGCGCGGCGACGAGCCCCGACCCGCGCGTCTTCGCGCACGCAGCCGCCCAGGTCAAGAAGGCCCTCGAGGTCACCAAGGAACTGGGAGGGCAGAATTATGTCTTCTGGGGAGGGCGTGAAGGCTACGAAACCCTGCTCAACACGGACATGAAGCTCGAACTCGAGAACCTCGGGCGCTTCCTCCACATGGCGGTCGACTACGCGAAGGCGATAGGCTTCGATGGACAGTTCCTCATCGAGCCCAAACCCATGGAGCCTACCAAGCATCAGTATGATGCGGACTCGGCCGCCTGCTTTGCCTTTCTCCAGGAGAGCGGCCTGACCGGCAGCTTCAAGCTCAACATCGAGACGAATCATGCGACCCTGGCAGGCCACACGATGCAGCACGAGCTGCGCTATGCCCGCGACCACGGCATCCTGGGATCGGTCGATGCCAACCAGGGCGACGAGCTCCTGGGCTGGGACACCGACCAGTTTCCCACGAACCTCTACAACACGACCCTTGTCATGTACGAGGTCCTCTCGAACGGGGGCCTCGGGCGAGGCGGCCTCAATTTCGATGCCAAGCCCCGGCGCGGCAGCTGGACCTCCACCGACCTTGCTGTGTCGCACATCGCGGGCATGGACGCCTTCGCACGCGGCCTGGAGACAGCCTGGGCCCTGATTTCCGATCGTGCCCTGTCGAAGCGGGTGGAAGCGCGGTATGCGGGCTGGAACGCTGGCCTCGGGGCTGCAATCCGCTCGGGCACGGAAGGATTCGCGGGCCTCGAGAAGATCGCCATGGCCCAGGCTCCCATCGATCCGGAGCCAGGCCGGCAGGAGGAGCTCGAAGCCCTCCTCAATCGTTATATCTAGTACAAAGAGGGGCATGCCATGGCGGAGCTGGACCTGGTCCTCGGCATCGATTCGAGCACCCAGTCGACGAGCGCTGTAATTCTTTCGCGCCTGGACTACAGGGTCCTCGCGGAGGCGAGGGTCCGTTACCGCGATGACCCGAGGCTCGGGGGCTTCGGTCTTGCGGAGGGGAACCCCACGCTTCCCGCAGAGGAACCAGGCGAGGCCAGCCAGCCCGCAGCCCTTTTCCTGGCCGCCCTCGAGGCCCTCCTCGATGACCTTCCCCGGGACCTCCTTTCGCGTGTGGCGGCCATCGACCTCTCGGCCCAGCAGCACGGCCAGGTCTGGCTCGGCAGCGCGGCGCTCCAGGCCATTGTGGATCTGGCCAGGCCGGGTTCCGGCACGCCGGGGGCTCCTTCCCTGGCGGAATTGATCGGCCCAGGCCTCTCCTGGGAGCGTTCACCTATCTGGATGAGCGCGAACACATCAGGTGAAGCCTCTGCGCTGCGCAGCGCCGCCGGCGGCGCATCGGCCATGACGATGCGCTCAGGTTCGGACAGTCCGCTCCGCTTCTCGGGGGCGGTCCTCATGCGCTCTGCCCTGTTGCATCCTCATAATTGGGAAAAGACCGCGCGGGTGCACCTTATCTCCTCCTTCCTGTCTGGGGTGCTCTCGGCGAATCCTGACTGCCCGATCGACTGGGGAAACGGCTCGGGCACGAGCCTCATGAACTGGCATGAACGAAGCTGGGACGGGCAGCTCGTCCGTGCGGCCGGGGATTTCCTGGGCGATCCCAACCTGGCTGGCAGGCTGCCAGGCCTTGCCCATCCACTCACCGTCGCAGGAAAGCTCGCGCGGCGCTTCGTCGAGCGCTACGGCATGTCACCGGCCTGCAAGGTCCTCATCGGTTCGGGCGACAATCCGCAGAGCAAGGTCCTGGTGCCGGGAAGCCTCCTGTCCCTCGGAACGAGTTTCGTGCTGATGACTGCCGGCGGCAGGCCCCATGTGTCAGCCAACGCGATGTACGACGGCCTGGGCCTCCCCTTCATCTTCGGCTGCAGGACCAACGGGGCCCTCGCCTGGGAGCGCGTGCGGAGGGACCATGGTCTGGCCGCCGATGACTTCGCTGCCGCCGAAGCTGCCCTCGCGACTCGCCTTCCCTCGAAGCCGACTGTCATTTTCCAGCCGGAACACGAGTCCTTCCCGGATTCGCCGGCCCTCGACCTGGGCCGGTCGCCCGACTTCGCCACCGACTACGCTGGCGTCGTGGATTCCTCGCTCTGTCTCATGGCTCTGGCTTCGCGGTCCTTCGCGGGGGAGGGTGCTGCGATGGCAGTCACCGGCGGGGCATCTGCGAGCGCAGCCGTCCTGGCCCGGGTGGCAGCCATCTGGAAGGTACCGGTTGTCCCGATCGCGGACGCGGGCGCAGCTGCCGGCGCTGCCCTCGCCGCAGCCCTGTCCCTCCTTTCCGATGCGGAGCGGGTGGCCGTCGCCGACGATGCACGAAGGGCTACGAGCCGGGCCGGAACAGCCCTGGAGCCCGATCCCCGCCTGATGGCCGCCTTCCACGGAAGCGATGGATATCTGGCGGCACTCGAGGCCCGCTCCCTGGAACTCGGCTTCCGGCTCTGATTTCACTGTCCTTCTCGCGGACCGGTGAATAGTCCCCCCCTCCGCTGCGCCTGCTCCTTGGCGGACGGCACTGACAGGACGGGTTCTTTTGTCTGGCGGCAGCATGTCCCATGCTATACTCCCTCTACAATGTCGACCCAAAAAACCGGTGGTTCCACGTGGAGAGCCCTGCCCTTCATGATCGCGATGACCCTCAATTCAGGCATTCTCATCGTCATCAGCACCCTCGCGCAGAAGTTCCTGAACGACTTCGCGACTGTGGTTACCTCAGGGGTTACCTTTGGGGTTACCCTAGGGGTCGCCTCGGGTGGTTTCGATCTCGCTCATTTTTCCCTCGACGTCCTGGCCTATCTCGGTTTTGCGATCCTGCCGGCGCTCGTGGCGATGCTCCTCGCGCTTTTCACCTGGATGAGACCCTTCGCCAGGGCTGTCCGGAAGGTCGAAGCCAGCGGACATATCTCGGCCGAGGAATTCAAGGCAGCGATGGGAAGTCTCATCGGCCTCCCCTGGGTCGTCATGGCCTTCAATCTTTGCGCCTTCATCCTCGCCTACTTCGTGGGAACCGAGGGAGCCATGCGGAGCTCCGTGCGGGGAATCCCGCTCTTCCTCCAATACATCTCAGGCGCCATCGTATGCGGCTATGTGCAGATCGTCATCAACAACCTGATCCTGGCTTCGCCGCGGTCCCTCCTCCAGATCCGCAATATGGGCAGCTATCGCGAGATGACGGAGGGCCAGCGTTCGCTCCTCATGAACCTTGCCCTCTCGTTTTACACCATGTTCTCCGTCATCGGCGCCAGCCAGGCTATCGAGGCAGGCCACCTTCTCCGGGCAGGCAGCGAGTCCCAGGCTGTCAACCCAGTGATCGTCTACCTGCCGATCCTCCTCTTCCTCGTGGGCCTTACGATCTTCATCCAGATAGCCACGGATCGCTATCGTCGGGCACAGTTCGCCTTCCTTGAAGACAAGCTCCGGTCCCTCATAGCCGGAAAGGCTGACCTGACCCAGCGCCTTGAGATCGGCCAGTTTGACGAGCTCGGGGAACTCGTCAACACCATCAACTTGTTTATCGAAAAGCTGAAGAACCTCCTTAGCCAGTTCCTGGAAGCAGGGGTCGAGGTGGCGGAATCCTCCGAAACCCTCCGCAAGGTGCTCGTGGTCACCATGGCGAATACCGAGATGATGGTGGGGTCCATCGAAGCCTCGAGCGGCCACGCGCGCTCGCAGGCCGGCATCGTGACCGAAACCGAGGTCACGCTCGGCAACATGCTGAGTTCCCTCAAGCGGATCTCGGAGGCGGTCGACAGCCAGGCCTCTGCGGTGGAGCAGACCTCGGCGGCAGTTTCCCAGATGGCAGCCAACATTAAGTCGGTCAGCCGCGCAACCGAGCGGGCCAATGGGCTCGCAACCTCGCTTACGAAGGCGGCAGCCTCGGGAGGGGTGGCAGTCGGCAACGCTGCCCGGGCCATCCACGAAGTCGAGGAAGCCTCGGCGCGGGTTGATGCGATAGTCGGAACCATCTCCAAGATCGCTGCCCAGACGAACCTCCTGGCTATGAATGCCGCCATCGAGGCTGCCCACGCAGGCTCATCTGGAGCTGGCTTTGCGGTTGTGGCGGGGGAGGTGCGGAGTCTCGCCGAGTCAAGCGCCCGGAGCGCCAAGGACATCTCCACGAACATCACGTCAATGAGGCGACTCATCGGAGAGGACGTGAAGCTGGCTGCCGAAGCGAGCGAAGCCCTCGGCCGCATCGGCCGCGACGTCGAGGGGACAAGCGCTCTCATTGACCAGATTGCCGCAGGCATGAAGGAGCAGGAAATCGGCGCAAACGAGATCGTGGATGCCATGTCCTCCCTCGTGGAGGCCAGCCAGAGCATCCGCGTGACCTCTGAGATCCAAAGGAGAGACAGTGAAGCCATGCGCATCTCGATCGCCCGTCTTGTCGAGATCTTCGGCAACATCCGTGACGCTACCTCGCACCAGGCCGAGGGCAATAGCTACATCATCGAGGGTGTGAAGAATCTCCAGGAAGTGGCGACCCGCAACCAGGAGATCGTCGGCCACCTCGAGAGCCTTCTTCATGGCTTTGTGCTGAAGGGCGGCGATCAGCCTGTGGTAGAGTAGGAGAGGCCCTTTTAGTGTCTCGCCGTGACCTGTGCTATACTTTCCTCATTGATAGCGGCATTTCCTGAAGCCTAGATGGTTACGCTTTTCTCTGGAGGAATCATGAAGAAGCTCGTAGTCCTTGCTCTCATCCTGGCGCTTGCAAGCCCCCTGTTTGCCCAGAACAGGGCAGCGCTTTCTGTTGTCTGCAACGTCTCTGGCGCGCAGGTTTTTGTGGAAAACAGGCTTGCGGGTTCGACCCTGCCCAACCTGTCGGTATTGCTTCCCGCAGGTACCTACAACATCAAGGTCCAGAAAGCCGGCTATCAGCCCTTCGAGGCCAGCGTCACCCTCACGATCGCTGGAACCCAGCTTCCCGTGACCCTCATTCCGCTTGGCCAGAGTGCTCCCCCCCCACCCTCCTCGACCTACCTGCTCTCGGTTACGGCCAATGTCCAGAACGCCACCGTCGCCATCAATGCGATCCCAAGCGGGAGGACGCCACTCAACATAGGCCTGAGCCCCGGTACCTACACCGTCACCGTGAGCGCGCCTGGCATGTCCGATTTCGCCCAGCAGATCCTGGTCTCCAACTCGCCTATCGCCATTTCAGCCACCCTCATGCCCCTGCTTGTATCCTTTGCCTTCGTCGTTCCCCAGGCACTGCAGTCGCTCGATGCCAGGGGCCAGCTTGTGGCTCCCATCCAGGCCTGGGTTGATGGAGCACAGCTCCAGCAGACGGGACCAGCTTCCTTTGCCGGGTCCGTGGTTCCGGGCAACCATGTTTTCAAGCTCGCAAGCGGTGGCATCAAGCTTGAGTCGACCTTCAACCTCCAGCCTGGACGTTCCTGGACTATCGAAGCCGGGGTGGGTCTTAGCATAAAATAGTCAGGCCCTGACAGACTCCGAAGCCTGATGGAATCCTTGAAGGAGGGGTCCGTACCGGGACCGCTCCTATCCCCTCCCTGCACCACTTCCTAAAAGCTGGACGAGCGGCTTTATGGCCTGTATAGTCAGTAGCCGCACGCCGTCCCAGGAAGGAAAGAATGATAGATATCCGCGAATACCTTAAGTTGGCCCGGGACTCGGGCGCATATAAGGATATTGAAATAGACATCCTCAAGGAGACCCTCATCGCCTGGCTCGAGCACCCCGGCGAGCCCTGCTCCGTGGTGGAGCTGCGTGACGGAAATCTCCTCGCGGGCTTTGCCGTCTTCGCCCGCGCCAAAAACACAGAGTATAGCTACGATGTCCGCTCGATCTGTGTCGATGCGGTGTACCGAGGCAAGGGGGTGGGCCAGAAGCTCACGGAAATGATCGAGGAGGAGGTGCTGAACTTCGGCCCCCAGGCGATCGTCCGCTTCGAGATCTCGAAGAAAAAGGAAGCCGTCGTGGGGGAGGGATTCCTCCTCGAGCGCGATTTTGCGATGATTGGCCACATCAAGGCCTTCTACGATACCGAGGACGACTACTTCATCTACGCCAAGCATGTTTCCAACTTCATGAACCGCGAGGACGGTGAGGGGGAGGATGGTGGAGATGGAGAGGCACCCGAGGACAGCGCCACGCTGCAATCCGGAGCTGCCACAATTGTCGCTGCCGGGGAGAATCTTGCATGACCATTGCAGCTGTCGAGGCTGGTGGTACCAAGTTCGTCCTTGGTCTGCTGCGCTCCGAGGGTAATCACCCTGAACTACTGTGGCGCGACTCGATTCCGACCACAGAGCCGTTCGAAACCCTCGAGCGTGCTGGAGCCCTTCTTGCCGCGGCCTCGGAAAGCCATGGCAAGGCAGAAGCGCTCGGGATCGGATGCTTCGGGCCTGTAGAGCTCCGGTCCGGTCACCCGGCATGGGGGAGGGTTACCTCGACACCGAAGGCTCTCTGGCAGGGGGCGGACGTAGCCGGAGTCCTGGGCAGCAGGCTTGGACTCAAGGCAGCCTTCGACACCGATGTCAATGCGGCCGCAGCCGGCGAAGGACGCTGGGGTGCTGGCCGAGGCCTCACTGATTTCATCTACCTCACCGTCGGCACTGGCATTGGGGGCGGCATCATTTCCGGTGGCCGCCTTGTTCACGGCACTGCTCATCCCGAACTCGGCCATTCCCGGATCGCCCGCGAGGCTGGCGATGACTTTGCAGGGGCCTGTCCCTTCCACGGCGATTGCGTCGAGGGCCTCGCTTCGGGGCCAGCCATTGCTCGCCGTTGGGGAAAGCCCGCCACGGAACTTCCTCCCGACCACCCGGCCTGGGAACTCGAGGCCCATTATCTTGCCCGTGCCATGGCCGCCTGGGTCTGCGCCTTTACGCCAGCCCGCATTCTCATGGGCGGAGGCGTCGGAATGCGGCCGGGCCTCGCTGAGCGGGTCCAGGAACTCCTTGAGACCGAACTTGCGGGATATTTCGGCTATCTCACCGAAGCGGGCATACGGGAGGGTTTTGTACGCAGGCCGGAGCTCGGCGACAACGCAGGACTCTTTGGAGCAGCGGCCCTCGCCTTGGGAGGCATAGCTGCAACCTGAAGCCCGTCAGCGACTTCAGGGAGCAGGGGGCGAAGGGGGCTGTATTTTTCGGACGAATCTTCCGATACAATAAGTCAGGAACATCGGAAGCAGGCGAAGGAAGTCACAGTGGAAGCATTTGCCTTGACCGGCGCCACGATCGTTACGCCGAAAGGCCTTAAAAAGGCCACCTCGCTCGTGGTAGAAGGAACAAAGTTCGCCGGATTTGCCCGCCCCTCAGCGGTCAACGTTGCCGTAGGCGACGCCTTTGTCTATCCAGCCCTCATCAACGCGCATGATCACCTGCGCGGCAACTACCTCCCTCGCGTGGGTCCGCCCGAGGGCCGCTACTATGCGAACTGGGGTCCCTGGGATGCTGACCTCAAGTCCTCTGCAGTATACAAAGAGCGCGCCAACCTTACTGTTGAGCAGATGTACTGGCTCGGTGCCTACAAATGTCTCTTCTCCGGCGTCGTCACCGTCAACGACCACTTCCCCCACCAGTTCAACGAGCCCTTCATCGACGTGCTCCCCGTCCGCGTCATCCGCGAATATGCCCTTGCGCACGAGTGCTCCTCCTACGACCTCAAGTGGGGCGACGGCCTCGAGATCGAGCATGCGCGGGCTGTCGAGCACGACTGGCCCTTCATCACCCATCTCGAGGAGGGTTTCGACCTTGAGTCCATGGACGGCGTTGGGATTCTCGAGCGCGCTGCCTGCCTTACTGAGCATGACCTCCTCATCCACTGCATCGGCTTTTCAGAGGAGGACATACGCAAGGTGAAGAAGGCCCAGGCGAGTGTCGCCTGGTGTCCCGCCTCCAACTTCCTGATGTTCAACGTCACCTGCAAGATCCGGAAGCTTCTCCGCGCTGGAATCAATGTCGCCCTGGGCACCGATTCCACCCATACCGGTTCGCAGAACCTTCTTGCCGAGATGCGCTACGCGCGGAATGCCTATCGTGAACTCTACGGCGAGGACCTGCCCGCCAAGACCCTCTTCGAAATGGTGACCATCAACGCAGCGCGAGCTTTCCGCATTGCACGCGAGACTGGGTCCATAGAGTCTGGCAAGCTCGCCGACATAGCTGTTTTCCGTGCGAAAACCGATGATCCCTTCGAGAACCTGGCCAACTCCACGATGGAGGATCTAGAACTCCTTGTCCATCGCGGCGCTCCCCTCCTCGGACTTGAGAGCCGATATGCGAGCCTCTTTGCCGGTGAGAGCCGGCCGGTAACGAGGATCATGATCGGCGGTCGCGATTATTTCGTGGTTGGAGACCCCGTAGGCCTGTACAAAAATGTCAGGAAGGCCATAGGCTTCGAGAAGAAACTCGATTATCTCCCCTTCGAGCCGTGATAGGCTCCATCTGGAAAAACCGCATGGTATCGCTTAGACTGAACGTGAAGAACCCGGCCAGAGCGCGTGGTCGGGTGCTGTGGTTGAAGCGACGTGGGTGCAAGGGAGCTGTCTGATGCCGAAGGCGGGTGCGTACCGGGCCAACTCAGTCATTTACTTCCAGGGTGACATGAGTGACAAGATCTTCGTCCTCCAGTCCGGTCGGGTCAGCCTGAACTATAGCGACATCGAGACGGGCAAGGATCAGCACGACACCGTGCAGGTAGGGGAGTTTTTCGGGGTGAAGAGTGCCCTCGGAAAGTACCCCCGCGAGGAAAACGCCCTCGTGCTGATGGATGCGACCGTCCTTGTTTTCACCGTGCCCGAGTTCGAGGTCTTTGCCCAGGCCAATACCAGGATCATCATGAAGATGCTCAAGGTCTTCTCCAACCAGCTGCGCCGTGTCCACAAGCAGGTAGATAACCTCCTAGAGAAGGGTGAGTCACTCAATCCGGAGGCTGGACTATTCTCTACGGGTTCCTACTACCTCAAGAACCGCCAATACAGCCAGGCAAAGTACGTATTCAGCCGCTATCTCACCTATTTCCCGACGGGTAGCTTTGCCATGGAAGCCAGTCGCCATCTGGAGACTTCTGAGACAAACGCCCAGCGCTTCGGCGACGGCAAGGGTCCGGCTCCCATGGTGGTGGCCAATCCCCTGAGCCCCGCAGCCCCGACAGCTCCCGTCGAGGCACCGAAGGCCGAGCGCAATCCTGGCGATAATCTCTCCGATGCCGCCAAGGAATACTACGAGGCAGTGAGCCTTTTCAGCCAGGAGAAGTACAAGGAATCCCTTGTAATCTTCAAGCGCATCATCGATGCCAATGCCGATGCGGAGTATGTTGCCAAGGCCATGTATGACTCAGGGCGCTCCATTTTCATGCTGGGAGACTATGAGGCTTCCATAAAGCAATTCACTTCGATCATCCAGGCCAACCCCAAGCATCCCGACCTCACGGATATCCTGTTCTGGCTTGGCCAATCCTGGGATAAGAAGGGCGACGCCGAGCGTGCGAAGAGCTTCTACAAGAAGATACTCGCCATGGAGTCGGACGAGGATGCCGCTTCGAGGCTCAAAGCCAAGAAGGCGCTTAATAGACTTGAGGCGGCCTCCCGTGGCTGACCTGTCTGCCTTCATGCGCTTCGCGCGTACCTACCAGGCCGGCGAGATGCTTTTCTCCGAATACGAGCCAGGAGAGAGCTTCTACCTCATCCAGGCCGGGCGTGTCCGCATCTCCAAGATCGTCGGCGATATCGAGAAGACCATCGACATCCTCCAGCCGCCGGAAATCTTCGGCGAGATGGCCATCCTCGAAGGTGCTCCACGCTCCGCCTCCGCCGAGGCCGTCGATACCGTCAAGGTCCTCGAGTTCAACCGTGCGAACTTCGAAGTCCTCATGATGGGAAACCCCATCATCGCGCTCCGCCTCCTCAAGCTTTTTACCAAGCGCATCTGGGACCAGAAGCGACGCTTCATGATCCTGAAGCTTGATGATCCCCAGGCCAAGATCGCTGACGTCTTCCTCATGCTCTCCGAGACCCAGGCAGCAATCAGCGGCGGTGCCGTCGAGGCTGACAGCGAAAAGCGCGAGTTCAAGGTAACAGCCGCCGATGTCGCCCATTGGGCAGGCATGTCCGGTCCGGAAGCCCAATCGGTGCTCGACCATTTTACCAAACAGCGCCGCATCGAGATGTACCCCGATCGCATCGTCGTCCGCAATGTCAGCGACTTCCAGCGCCTTGTCAATTCACGACGCAAGAAGTAATTACTTCTATTTCCCGTCCCCTTGACCCAGCCCGCCCGAGTCGGCTATTGTCGTCCCCGCACGTTCCAGAACAGACCCGCCGAGATAGCTCACTTGGCAGAGCGGCGCACTCGTAATGCGCAGGTACCGGGTTCGATTCCCGGTCTCGGCTGATTGAATTTGAGGCCGCCCGCAAGGGCGGCTTTTGATTTGAGGCCGAGACCGGGAATCGAACGCCTTTGCGCGCCGAGCGGAGCGAGGATGAGCGCGCATGGATGCGCGCGTCAGCGCAAAGGCGCGGCCCGGAAGCCGAGGACAGGATGTCCGAGGCTGGAGGGCGATTCCCGGTCTCGGCTGATTGAATTTGAGGCCGCCCGCAAGGGCGGCTTTTGATTTGAGGCCGAGACCGGGACTTACTGAATCGCGCTCAGCCAATGCTGCGCGATTCAGAGATATTTCCGCTAGGCGGAAATATCCCCGTCTCGGCTTTGAGAAAATTGGCCCCTAAGGGGGCCGTTTTTCATATGGCCGAGACCGGGATTTACTGAATCGCGCTCAGCCATTCTGCCCGCCAATGATCGGAATTCACAAGCGTTAATAATAATAAAATAGTTATATGTTTATTAAGGCATATGGCTAAGCAGCTATACTATTGGAAACTATTCGCTATGAAGCAGCGTGGCGCGTGTTTCGATCCCTTGAAGGATCGGCTCTGAAATTGCGCCAGGGAATTCATCGGGCAAATTCCTTCCAAGCTCCTGTGTTGCCTTCGGAACCTCACGCGCAAGACGCTGCATTACCGTGTCGATGAATCCATCGAATCCCGAGAGGCCTGCGGTCTCCCTGATGTGACGGGGGCTGATCTTTCCCCACTCGTAATGGCGATTCTTTCCCCTGAAAGCCATGGCCAGCTTCAGCTTCTCGGGCGGGATCAGCCCGCTTCCATTACCGAGAACGGGGTAAGCCGACATGATGTCATACAGGGGCGCCAATCTGAACCGACCGCCCCGTTCGATGAAGACCGAGTAGTTCTTTGCGTGTCCATCGGGCGCAGCCAGGAGCCAGAACAGGACCAAGGCCGTGAAGAAGGTCTCGCGATCCTTGGCCGCCTCCTGGGAGCCCAGGAGGATTCTCATAATTGTTTCAATGCCCGGGCCGCCGTCGGATTCATACTTGCCGCTGGGAGGAATGCCAGTGATCTGGCAGAAGTCCTCCTGTGGAAGCCGGATGATCCGCTTCCCGTCTTCGGCCATTCTCCTGTCGAAACGTTCCACGACGAGGGCTGTTACGTCCTCGAAGCGGGCTATCTCGCAGCGCGCCGTTTCCAGTCCCAAGGCGCTTGCGACCTTTGTGCAGAGCCATTCGTTTTCGACGGAGCCGGTCATATCGAATCCGAGACCGCCCATCCTTCCGAGTGGCAGCTTCACGATGTGGGTCGATGGCGTCGAGCCGTGGGGAACGAACCACCTTCCCTCTAACCGCAGCAAGGCGGTTTTCTCCTGCGCCCCTGCCAGGGATATGCGGAACTCTTCATTGGTTACGCGCCCGCCCGGCCCCATGGCTGTCAGCCCCTTCAGTAGTGCTGCTATCTCATGCTCGTCGATCGGCCTGCCTTCGATATGGTCGATGGGGGAGGGCGCTTCGTCCTCGGGAAGGAGCTGGATCGCTCCGACGCAATCCCTTCCGATCTCTGCCAGCAGATCGAAAGCCGAGAGGGACGCCGCTCCGTACCTCCTCCTGATCCTCTGGCGGATCTCGCTCGAATCCGGGAGGAGATTGTCGAAGTAGGCAGACACCGTCTCGCCACGATATGAGTAGCCGGCTTCGGCGAGGGGGAGGGAGAGTGAGATCGGCCTGGATTGAGGGTGGATGAGCCAGGAATCCTCATAGCGGAACTCATGAGTCCCGCGTGCGACTACCGACCAGGTACCGACGCGAATCTCGTTCAACCAGAGCCCGAGGGCGCGCCTCTGCGAGGGCCTGGCCACGTTCACCACTCCCCTTTGAATTGGGGAGAATCAGTGTTCGGGGAGTGGTCTGCCCCCTTGGGAACGAGCACAAGTTCCAACTCGAGGGCAGACAGGAGTTTCAAGAGGCTTTCGATGGTTGCGGAGCCCGGTTGGTTCTCCAGGGCCGAGATGGTCTTGGGGAGGAGCCCTACTAGCCTGCCCGCGCCATCCTGACTTAATGCCCTGGTCCTGCGAGCGCTTCGCAGGGCATGGGAGAGCTGGTCGGCTGTGGAGATGAGGTACTTCATGGAACCTCCGGATTACTGCGAACATCATATCTTAAGAGGTATATCAAAGAATATTACCCTATCGGGGATATGTCAAAAATATACCCCATGAGGTATGGAGCATCCTCCGCTTTTCGACCGGGTGCATTGCCACGTAGGTTTGGCGACCATCAGGATGCCGGAGAACGATATGGGAACTGGAACTGCGAGTCTCCAGAAATCCACCCCGTTTGAGCCTTCTGAGAACCTCAGACGACTTGTAAGGCATCTGGAACCCCGACCTGTGAAAAGAAACTGGTTGATTCGAGCGGAATTTCCTCACCCAGGGAATTCTGGATCGGTGATTTCTTCCGGATGGACACCGTCGCCGCTGTCCATGTCCGGATGCGGGCCGGGACCATCGGGGCTCTGGAGGATCCTGTCGAAGTCCCAGTTCGCATCGAATATTCCGCTGGTCCTGAACCAGGCATTGGAGTCAAGTTCTCCGTCACCTTCCCATTCAAGACCCATGCAATCGCCGATATCCAGCTCATCCCAGGCAAATTGCGGTTCATGGAAGGGCTGGAGGATATCGGGGACAAGCTCCTCTTGTGAGGGCGAGCTTGAGGGCTACTACCTCCGCCGGGAAGGCGAACTCTGGCTCGAGGACCGCGCCAAGCTGGTCAAGCCCGGCTTCACCCAAGCTATCGGTGAGCACTGGTCTCGACGCGGGATCGAATGGAACGCGCTTACGGGTCTTCCATGAGGAGGGAGAACCACAAAATTCAAGCATGGCGAATGCTGCTTGAGCCAAACTCCCTCCATCGTGAAATTCTTGGTCCACAGCTGATTGTAACATCAAATTGCATTGTTGCTTGTTGCGTGGTACAATGCAACATTGAGGCACAATGACATGAGGCACAATGACATGAGGCGCATGCCAGCTGGGACAGACGTGGAAGGCTATTTCCAGAGGACTCTGGGCCTGAAGATACAGATCAAGCCCGTTTCGGGAATTTCTCTGCCCTTCTACCTTGCAAGCCTCTATTCCATTGCTAGTACCGAGATCGAGGGCCGCAAGCTGCTCTTTTGCGAGCTTGCCGGCGATGAACAGCCCAGCCCCGCCCAACTCAGGAAGCATGCCACCGAATTACGTGAACGAACTTCCCTGGAGCTGGTATTCGTTCTCCCCGGCCTGAGTTCCTGGGACCGCGCCCGCTTGATAGAAGGGCGGGTAGCCTTTGTGGTTCCCGGCCGCCAGCTCTACCTTCCCGCCCTCCTCATCGACCTCCGTGAGCACTTTGCGAGGGAGCGCGAGCGATCGGACCGGCTGTCCTATCCAGCCCAGTTCCTGGTACTCCTTCAGCTGCTGCAAGGGAACGTTGAAGGCAAGACGGTGCGAGAGCTTTCTCGTGAGTTCTCCTATAGCGCCACGACGATGAGTAGAGCGGTGCGCGAACTCGAAGCCCTCGGTCTGGTCGAGACCGGAGAAGGGAAGGCCCGGCCCCTCCATTTCCCCGCCGATCGTCAGAGTTTCTGGAATACTGCCCTGCCTCATCTCCATACGCCGATAAAAGCCCTCTGCTTCGTTCCTGCCGGTTCAGGCCTGCCCCAATTGCCACGAGCCGGTATGTCTGCCTTGGCGAGCCTCTCTATGCTGAACGATGACGCTCGGCAGACCTATGCCATTTCGGCTCCGGATGTGAAGCTCCTTGTCGCCGATGGGCGCGCGCGAAAGCAATCCATGGATGAAGGTGACAGCCGGCTTGAAGTCTGGGCCTACGATCCAGAGGTGCTGGCTGGCGAGAACGCGAAGACAGTCGACCCACTTTCCCTCTATCTCAGCCTCGCCGGCGAGAATGATGAGCGGGTAAGGCAGGCGCTTGTGGGACTCGTGAAGGAGGCACTCTGATGGTCCGCGGCATCGACACCTTCTCGCGCTACTTCGCCGGCTTCGAGGATCGCTACGTCCTCATCGGCGGAGTCAGGCCTCATGGTGTTGAAACCGTCTGTACGTATACCCCTGAAGGCGGCGGCCTTTGTCGATCTGCTGGCACAGAGTCCGGACTGGCACGCCTTGCGGAAATCCCTTGGTATGCCAGGCAACCTTGATGGAGTCCGACTCCTCGAATTGATAAGGAAAGTCTATGAGATCTAGAATACCAGCATGGTTCGATGGGGTCGAGATAGTGAGGGCTTTGAGCGCGCGCTAGCGGCTTCCATTTCTCTAAAAAAGCTCTTTCCTTACGCTGAAGCGGGAAACACTCCTGGCGACGGATGCTGCCCAATCCTGGCAAGTTGGGGAAGGAAAAGGAAAATGCCTGGCGGATATCAATATTGCCGCCCGAGCCGGTAAGCAAATCTCTTCCTCTCCCTCCTTTGCTGCTTCTGCCCTTGCGAATCCGGCATTCTGGGTATATAGCATAGAGCGAGTGCTCGCTCTACTCGCGCAGGAAGATGCACATCGCTCAATCCAAGGAGCTCCACAATGCATGATGCTGAAAAGAAGCTGTCTCTCAGGACCAAGCTCATGTATGGCATGGGCGACGGTGGCATCAACCTCGCCGACACGATGGTGGGACTCCTCTTCGCCATTTTCTGCACCGACGTCGTCGGACTCCGCCCTGGCCTGACAGCCCTGGTCATCTTCGTCGGACGGACCTTCGACTACGTCAACGATCCCATCATCGGCTACCTCTCCGACCGAACACGGACCCGCTGGGGCCGACGTCGTCCCTTCATCCTCTTCGGAATGCTGCCCTTCGCCCTGGCCTACATGCTCCTGTGGTGGAAGCCGCCCTTCGACAGCCAGCTCGTCCTTGCCCTCTACTTTGGCTTCGCCTTCATCCTCTACGACACCATGGCGACAGTCCTCTACATGCCCTACTTTGCGCTGACGCCGGAACTGACCCAGGACTATGACGAGCGTACGAGCCTGACCACCTTCCGCATGGTCTTCTCCACCGTCGGGGCCATGGTCGCCTATGTAGTGCCTCTTTCGATCATCGGCACCATGAACGAGGCCAGCACCGGGCGCGTCATGTACGTGGGCATGGCCGTGGCACTTATAAGCATCCTGCCCATGATCGGAGTCTTCCTCGGTACCCGCGAAAAGCCCGAATACCAGGACCAGAAGGAGCCAAGCCTCAAGGAATCCATCCTTGCCGCCGCAAAGAACAAGCCCTTCCTCTACGCGGCGGGCATCTTCCTCCTCGGCTGGGTAGCGCTCGACGTCATGCAGGCAGCCCTCCTCTATTTCCTCAAATACCGCCTGCGACTCGAGCAGCACTATGACCTTGTTTTCGCGACCCTCTTCATCGCCGCGCTCATTTCCTTCCCGGTCTGGAACCTGATCGCCGCCCGCTGGGACAAGAAGCGCGCAGTCATGGCCGGGATGGCCTTTCTCGCCCTCGCGGTTATTGGCATGGGCTTCATGCAGCCCGAGTGGGGTCTGCCGATCCTCCTGGGATTGAGCGCCCTCGTGGGAATCGGGCTCGGTGCCATCCAGGTGCTCACCTGGGCCATGATTCCCGATGCAGTCGAATGGGACGAGCTCCAGACCGGCCAGCGCCATGAAGGCATGTTCTACAGCCTCGTCCAGACCTTGAGGAAGATCGGTTCCTCCCTCTCCCTGCCCCTTGTCCTTTTGATGCTCGAAGTCACCGGCTATGTTGCCAATGCGCCTTCCCAGCCACCCGCGACTATCCTGGGCATCCAGGCCCTGATCGGCCCGATCCCCGCAGTCTTCCTCATCGTCGGCATCCTCTTCGCAAGCAGGTATCCGCTGTCCCGAAAGCGCTTCGAGGCCCTTCGTGTCGAACTCGCGGAGCGCCGAGCTGCCAGCAGTGCGACCGGCGCTGCAGCCAGCGGCACGGTGGCTGGCGAGTAGCATGATTCTCCAGTCAGGCTCCGTTGCCGCATCGGCGGGTCTGCCGATGGAAACCACTGTGGTTGTCGACGACGGGGCACACAACGGCTTCCCCGACATGGTCTTCTGGAAGGGGCAGTTCTATCTGGTGTATGTCTCCTCGCCCTCGCATTTCGCCAGCTCAAAAAGCCGCCTCGTGCTCCTGCGTTCGGATGATACACAGCATTGGGATGAAATCAGGCAATTCGACGGTGGCGGACAGGATATCCGTGACCCGAAGTTCGGTCTCATCGGCGGGAGGCTCTTCCTCTACGCCCTTCTGAACAGGAGCTTCGACCCCGAGCCTTACTGCACGGTCGCGGCGAGCAGCGCCGACGGCCTTGAGTGGAGCGCCCTGCAGCCCCTCGCCCTCGGGCTCTGGCTTCTCGGGCGTCCGATCGCGGGATGCGATGCCACCTGGTATGCCCCGGCCCATCGCCTCGATTCAGGCTCTGCAGTCCTTCTTCAGTCCTCGGAGGGCCTCGACTGGAGCATACGCGGCAGCATCTTCGACGGCGCCGCCGAAAGCCCCGACCACGCGGACGAGACTGCCATCACCCTCCTGGACGACGGACGGATGCTCGCGGTCTCGCGGCTTGAGTCAGGGGGAAGCCTCTTCGGGAGTCTCCGTGCGGCTACCCTGATCTCGGTGGCAGCCCCTCCCTTTGTTTCGTGGAAGGTCCAGGGGAAAAGCAGCCTGACCCGTCTCGACGGTCCGAGTCTTTTTACCGTCGGAGGAAGGATCTTCGCCCTCGGCCGACGCCAGACGCGAATCAGCCCACCCTTTGAACAGCAGGGATCGGCCTTCGGAAAAAAGCGCAGCGCCCTCTTCCAGGTCGACGCTGAAAATGGCGAGTTGGCATTCACAAGCGACCTCCCGAGCTCTGGAGACACGTCCTACGCCGCAGCCGTCGTCAAGGACGGGAAAGCCTTCATCGCCTATTACACAAGCGATCCGCGGAGGGACCGCCCCTGGGTCCTTGCCATGCTGGAACCCACGCGGATCCAGATCTGCCAGATCGCCCTTTCCGCTGTTCCGTAAGGGGATCAATAATGCCAGGCATATTCCAGAGTCCTCGGCCTTAGATGGACCAAGGACGCCTCATGCCCACTAATCCCGCTTCCGATCGGCCAAGAGCTTTTCCTGCCTGGCTTCTGCATCCAGCAGCGGAATAGTCAGCTAATCGTCTCAGGATAATCAATCTCACAAAGCGGGTCTCATTCTTATTGTGAGAATGGGAGGATCGATCCCGTTACCCGCCAGCCGTGAAAGTGCCTGTTCGGAGGCCCCGGACTAATAGGAGCCTCCGCTGCAAACAAAATCAGAACTCCTTCAAGTTTGGCACGGATCTTGCACATTATCTTTCGAGGGTTGTTGACCCTCAAGGAGTCTGGAATGAGTGAACAGATCAAAGCGGCGAAGAACACGCCGGTACACTACCTACCCAAGGCTGCGGCCTTTACCCTTCTAGTATCCCTCGTCCTTTCAGGATGCAGCTTTTCGTTCGGCGGAGATGGAACCGCAACCGCAAAGGCAGCGGATACGCCCTGGACCCAGGCTATTCCGAGGGGCTTCAGCTTCGATACTGCCCGCAGCGTCGATGTGAACCTCGATGTGAGCGTGTGGGTTGATGGAGTCACCAAGCCCTACGCGGGGGATATCGGTGTGTATATCCCGAACGCGGATGGGAGCTATGAGCTCCTCGGTTCTGGCAGCCTTCCTGTGGAAGCCGATGGCAAGGCGCACTTCTCCGCCCTTGTTCCGACCTCTGTCACATCGGTGACCATCCGCCCCTCGACTTTCGGCCTCTTTGAGCGGGAAGTGACGATTGATCCGATCGCGACAAGCCTTGACGTGACGATTTCTCCGGACGATACCCCTGCAGCCGTCGGAGGCGCCTCACGGGCCCTCTCTGGAAGCTCCCGGACGGTGATTGCGAACGGTTTCCACGCTGTCTCGGACTTTGATGCCAACGGTGTGCCGTCGGCCATCCATCTCCTTCCCAGGGAAGCCTTTTCCCAGGGCTTCCTCGACGACATTACTGCGACCCTGCCTGAGTATGTCTCCCTGCCCGCCCACCACCCCACCTTCATGGATACGGCCGGACGTTCCAACCTCGCGCTGACCGAAGACGCCGAAGTCACTGTTACCTTTGTCAACGAGGGCGCCGCCTATCGCAATGCCCTCGGCTACTTTGCCTACCCCACGGGAACGACTCCCGCCAATCCCCTCCCTGCCTCCTCCGTCTGGGTAGCCTTCCCCAACACCTCCTATGTAGGAAGTGGGGGCGGCCTTGTGGCGGGAGACCGGCTCAAGCTGGTCAACCCGAACCCCGTCGCCGGACAGAGCGAGTACATCTTCAAGGCTGGCACGACGATCTCCTGGGTCATCATGGCCAATGGCTACACTGGCAGCAATGTGGGTGAGGGCATAAGCAGGTACTACTCGATTCCCTCCATGAATCCCGATGCAGGAACAAGCGCTGACAAGACCCATGTCGCCCTCATCTATTACGACAAGCCTTCCAAGCATGTCGGCCCCGTACTCCTCCTGGCCTTCGAGGATCTTTTCAGGTCGACCGCAGACAATGATTTCAACGACGTCCTCTACAGCGTGAGCATCACGCCGACCACTGCAGTCAACACTATCGGAATCCCCGGCGCTGTCGAAGTGGTCGATACCGATCACGATGGCGTATCTGACAGCAACGATGCCTTCCCCAGCGATCCCTTCCGCTCCGCAATCGTGGGCTGGCCTTCCACGACGAGCTACGGCACTGCGCTCTTCGAGGACCTCTGGCCCTCCCTTGGCGACTATGACTTCAACGACCTCGTCACCAACATCAGGACAAGAACCGTAAAGAACGCCGTGGGCAACGCTGTCGAGATGTACGTCGATGTCAAGCTCCGCGCCGCAGGTGGTGGACTTCCCTCCGGCCTTGCCCTTGCCCTCCCTGTCCCTTCTGCGAGCATTGCCTCCGTTACCGGGCAGGGCACCGTGACCCCGGTCTTCAGTCCCTCGGCCACCAACAAGGTCGAAGCTGACGGCGCCTCCTCCTCGGTCATCCCGATCTTTGCCGACAGCCATCAGGCCTTCACTCTGGCTTCGACCGATGACCTGAAGGTCAACACCGTCAAGCTTGGCGGAACCACCAAATCGGAGGTCGACTTTAGCCTTCTCATAACCTTTGTCCCCAATGCAGTTGCAGGCTCGTCCCTCACCGCAACCCCCGACCTCTTCGCGGTCATCGGTGGAACCCGCGGCCACGAGGTCCACATCATCGGCAAGAAGCCAGGCTCAAAGGCTGACTCGACCCTGTTCAACCTGGCCGACGATGGATCGGTGAAGCCCAATGGTCCCTACTACAAGAGCCAGGCCGGGGCGCCCTGGGCCATGCTGATCCCGGCCGAGATGCCCTGGGCTACCGAGCGTTCGGAGATCTCCACTGTCTACCTCAAGTTCAGCGACTGGGTGAAGAGCGGCGGAACGCAGTTCGCCGACTGGTACCAGGACAAGAGCGGGTATCGCAACACAAGCTATCTCTACTGATTTCTGGCTCCTGTTCCAGCAAGCTGGCTGTAGAGGCCGGCGTCGAAAGATATCGACGCCGGCCTCGTTATTTCTCATCACTGCCAGAATCCCTGCTCGTAGACTCCTCCTGTGGATAGCTGGCCCGCACCATGATACACTTGCCCTCGATATCGAGGCCTTTTCATTTCCCTTGATGAAAGGGAAGGTACGCCATGGAAGTTCCATCCTATGGAACCAGCGAAAAAAGCTGGACGGAAGGTCGCGGAACCCTTCGACAAGCGCCAGATCCCTCAAGGCCGCCAAGGCTCTTCATCGCCTCGGCATCGCGTCCCCCAAAGTGCATTCGATAGCCTGCGCCTGCCAGGCGTTCATGGAGGCCTGATCGTGAGAGTCGGAGATTTCGTCTGGGCTGCGGCAATCGCTGCAGTCATCGCCCTTTTCGCCATACCTGCCAGCGCAACCGTGGTCCTCGACCTCACGGCCAGATACCCCTATCCCCTGGGCTTCACCAAGTTTGCCCTCCTCGCGACGATGGGCGAGCTCCTTGTGCTGCGCCTGGGCAAGGGCACCTGGTCGATGCCGGCCGGACTCTGGGCCAAGGTCCTGGTCTGGGGGATCGTGGGAATCCTCGTAGTACTGATGTTCACGCTGTTCAACGCCGGGGTCATGGCAGCAGGAGCCAAGGGACTCCTGCCCCAAGGCGAGGGTTGGGTCGGGAACCTCCTGGTCGCCTTCTGGACAAGCGCGATCATGAACCTGACCTTTGGTCCCGTCTTCATGGCGGCCCATAGGATCAGCGATGCCTGGATCGAGGCCCGCTTCGGCCGCAAGGCTCTGGGCTCCGGCACCTGGCCGCAGCGTGATGAGGTGGTCGCATCGGTGGACTGGAAGCGCTTCCTCGACTTCGTCATTGGCAGGACCATCCCCCTCTTCTGGATCCCCGCACATACCATCACCTTCCTCCTGCCTGCAGGCTACAGGATCGTCGTGGCGGCCTTTCTCTCGATAGCGCTGGGAGTGATCCTCACCTGGGGCAAACGCGCCACTGTCATGAAATGAAGACCCGGAAATCCTTGCGCCGCGAAGGGGAAGGCATACCGTCGTGAACCCGGCGGATATCGCGGGAATGCAGGCAAATAACGCCAATTGAACGGACAAGCGGGAACTCAAGGACGGCAAGCCCTGCCAGGCTTCCAGGCGCATCGGCATGGCGGCGATCAGGCTCCAGGGCAATGATGAGCCGGCACACCGGAAGTGCAGGTGGACATATCCCACTCCCAATCCGGCGCAGGGGATCAGCCTGGCTCACCTGCCGTGCTACAACCTGAGGCCCCTTGCGCCTATCAGCTCTAGGCCAAGATGGCGATTGGGCAATATATGGAATGCCCTACAATCGCGTGCGTCTTCAATCGAAGGCCGACTGCGCAGATTCATCCATCCATGGAGTGTCATTCTGCTTCCCAAGGATATTTCATCATATTTCCCGTACAAATAATTGACAGTAATGGACAATGTGTAAAAGTACAGATGCGGAAGGGTTTATTTGACAGTAGGAGTTATTATGAAAGTAGATTCCGGTGGAAATGCAAAATAATTACCTTGACAAACCTGAAAAGAGATGTACTATTTAACGGTTCCGGTGTTGCTGGAAAAAAGTGAAGGTGACTCCTTGGAGAGTCGGCCTGTCAGTGTTTCCGGGATCAGGGCGGAGGCATAATTACGGGTTCGGAACATTCGCCCGCCATTGATGATGGGTTCCTTCAGGTGGCATTTTTGCCGCTTGCGGGGAAGATAATCTTTTCACGAACGCGATCGTGGAAAAAATGAACGGAGTAGATCGCATGATACCTGCTGATTCTCATCCCATGTGGCGTAAACTGATAGGTGCGGAGATCAATCACAAGTTCTCTGTCGCATCTGCAGGCCTGCTCTTCTTCAATCTCCAGATGAAGTACAAGAAAGATCCTTCTGTGTTGTCACCTTGCATCAAGGAAGCACGGGCCTTTTTCGAGAAATACGAATCTGTTCTTACCACTGACATAGTAACGCTGTTTCCATAATCCAGGGAGAATTCAATGTTTAGTACTGTTGAAGACGTAAGAAAACTATTGTCTGAGGGCAAGCGCCTTGTTCTTGCTGCGGACGAGGGATTGCTCGCTTCCTTGCCCAAGGGAGAATGGATCGGCGGGACAATTCCTTATTTCATGACTGATGAGGGTGGCAAGGTTGCGAAGGACCGTCTCTTCGTCGACGAATTGCCGGCATTCGTCAGTTCCATAGGCATCAAGACCTATGCTGAACTGGAATTGCCACATATCGCGGCAGACAGCCCGGATAACGGGTTCTCGGTGGTAATCCTGCCTGCGTTCAGCACGGTACACCAGAAATATGCCCAAAACGCTCCCACCTACGACGGGCTTTTCATGAAGTCCATTGTAGGTTGGGTTTCTGGGCTGCATCTGAGCGACCTGGGCAACGTTACTCCCAAGGTGTTTGCAGGACCGACGGGCGAGTCATCGAGCGACAAAGCCATTGTCATGCACGTTGGCTTACCCAAGGAATATCGTTCTCGCATCAGCGTCGTGAACATCTTCGAGCAAGGCATCGGTGATGAGATATCCTTCCCAGTCGAAGGCTTTCAGGCCAAGGAATGCCTCATCAATGGCCAGAAGGCGAATCTCTTCGATTACTTAGGTGAAAAGAAGATCGACATCAAGCTGCCGCTGGTTGCCGATTTCTGTGGCACCCTCGTCAATGTCAGCATCGCAGGGCTGGAAGAGAAAGACAAGCTTGTGAAATTCTACGCCCCTGTATTCGAAGGTGTCACCTATCGCTTTGCCAAACCGGTCGCCAACTACGCCGAAGAGTTCGGCATGGCAGTCCCGAAAATCGCCGGAAGGCCAGCATTTGCGTGTAACTGCATCCTTAACTTCCTCTACGGCGAGCTGGAAGGAAAGAAGACGAGTGTCATTACAGGTCCCATGACCTTCGGCGAGATCGCCTTCCAGTTGCTGAATCAAACGATGGTGTACCTGGAGATCGACAAGGTCGTATAGAGCTGTCTTTCTAGAGGGTTAGCCCTGGCAATTATTACTAAAATACCGTGCTCAGGAAAGACACTCACGACAGGGGCCGCCTAGCTGCGGTCCTAAGTCGTTTTAAGGAGGGGCGGAGCCGCCCTCTACCCGCTGTCGG